>JACOUB010000020.1 GCA_016178015.1 Methylocystis sp.
TGTGTTGCTGACGCCGTCCAATCGTCGAGCCGACGCTGGCGGGCGAGGAGGTCGTTTGTCGACCTCAGTCGACGGATTCCGCTTAAGCTCTGTTGCCCGATCGCCTGTTTCACGGCGCAGCCTTGCGGCCGCAACGACGGCGCAAAGGTCGCGTTCGAGACGCTTCCGTTAAGATCTTTCTTGAAAAGACTTGCCGAGTTTCTCACAATATGGTGCGGTAAGACAAACGGAAGTAGGAACTCGCGACCGGGGAGAGCCGAGGTTGGACAAGAGCGAACTGCGCAAGCTGCAAGCCTTCTTGCGGCGGGCGCTGGGCAACGAGGGAATCCGCGTGGTTCCCGATCCCGCAAGTCCCGACGATGGCGCCGTGCATTTGGGCGAACGAAAGATCGCCGCCATCACGGTCGACGACGAGGACGGCGATCGTTCTTTCGCGTGTTCGATGAAAATTCCGGTGGGCCGCGAGGTTTTGCAGTCTTATTTGCGTAAGCTGTTTGAGAACGATCGCCTGACCATTGCGGCGCGCGGACGTAAGATGGATTCCGTCGAGTTAAACTGTGCAGGGGATTTCCTCGGCATCATCTCCGCCGATGATCCCAAGCAGCAAAGCTATACGCTACAAATCGCCATTCTGGATTTCGATCTCGAGGATTTTTGATCTCTCGGCGATCAAGTTATACCAGCGGCCGGAAATATTGACCCGTCTTTGCGAGGAGCGAAGCGACGAAGCAATCCAGACTTCACGCGTGACCCTGGATTGCTTCGCTCCGCTCGCAATGACGGCGGGTGAACATCAAAGGCCGTCGGTATTAGAAGACGGGACTTGATTCGACAGGCGTCGTCGAATGAATGGTGAAATATTGAATGAAGTTCAGTTTTTTTTGCAGATAAGGAGAGGGAACGGTTAACGTTTGTCGTCGTCGCCGGCGCCGATGCGGTCAATGAAATCTCGCGCGCCCTCGTTCAGCGTATCCCAATGTTGCAAAAGCAAAGGCGCAAAGCGCAGCTCCACATCGAATGACTTGATCCTGAAAATGGAGAAGCACATTCCCGGGGGCGTCTTTTCGGCAGGGTGCGGCGTAAGGCAGCGCGCGAAGAAAGTGCGTCCGTCCGGCGGCGCGATATAGAGCTGCTCCAATTCATAAGGCGAGCCGCGCTCGAATCGCCGCATGATGAGACCGCGCGGGCCGCTCCAGACGTCGCCCTCGAGGAAACGCGCATAGAGCCGCGAGGGGCGCTCCGCCGGCTCAATGGCCTCATCTGGCGGCGAGACCGTGATGAACACGATTCGCTGGTCGCGTTCGGTCAGCGCCCTCGGCGTAAGCAGGGCGCTCGCTGGTTCGAGCGGCGAAAAGTCGGGGAACGCTACGGCGAAAGCGAGGCGATCGGCAGAGCCGCCGCTGGCCGTCGCCGCGTCGCGCGCATAGGCTGACGGAAACGAGAAATGCCCGCCCGCGACATCCGCCTCGACGTTTGGTTGCGGCGCGCTGTCGCGCAGGCGGGACACGCCGAAGGCGGCGGCGCCAACGAGAAAGGAAACCAAGAGCAGAATGCGCATGTTGCGGCGAGCGTCGGCGTGGGCCAGCATCAGTCGATTATGCCTGATTCGCGCGGTTCCTGCTTTGCTCGTGCGCAATGAAATGGCGCCACTGGTCGAGCATCTGAGGAGATCGCAATATGCCGCTTTACAAGATCGATGGCGTCGCTCCGCGCTTGCCCGCCGCTGGACGCTATTTCGTAGCGCCTGGCGCGCACGTGATCGGACGCGTGCATCTCGACGAGGACGCGAATATCTGGTTCGGCTGCGTCCTGCGCGGCGACAACGAGTGGATCACCGTCGGGGCCCGCGCCAATATTCAGGAAAACAGCGTTCTCCACACCGACATGGGTTATCCGCTCACCATCGGCGCCGATTGCACGATCGGCCATGGCGTGATTCTGCACAGTTGTATCATCGGCGAAAATTGCCTGATCGGCATGGGCGCGACCATTTTGAACGGCGCTCAGATCGGCCGCAATTGCCTCGTCGGCGCCAATGCGCTCGTCACCGAGGGCAAGCAATTTCCCGATAATTCCCTCATTGTCGGCGCGCCGGCCAAGTTCGTGCGCGCGCTCGGCGGGGACGCCGACGCCCGCCATCGCGCGTCAGCCGCGCATTATGTCGAGAATGCGCGCCGTTATCGAGAAGGGCTCGAACTGATGGAGGGGTGATACGAAATCCGGTTGCTCGCGTGGCGCGGGCGCAAACACCCTCTCCCTCTGGGAGAGGGCTCGCCTCACTTCGACACGTAGAGCGGTTCGCTGGTCGGGGGGCCGATCGCCACCCACACATTCTGGTTGTTCAGCGACTGACGCTTGACGAAGCGATAGCCGGCCTGGGTCCAGGGTTTGACCAGATCGTTCATATTGTCGAGCACAAACTCGCCGTGATCGGTGACGACGGTCAACACGGCATGGCCTTCGGCATGCGCGTCCTTGACGACGGTCATGAGCAGGGCCTGACGCGGAAAACCTTGCTCCATCAGCATCCGGCGCTTCAGCAGCGCATAGTCCTCGCAGTCGCCCTTGCCGTCGCTTGGATAGTCCCATTGGTCGATGGCGCCCCAATGATCCGTGTCCGCAACCGGTTCGATCGCGTGATTGACCCACGCATTGATGCGCTGAATCTGGTTAAGGTTGTTCGCGGTCAGTTCGATGTTGCGCGGCGCCAGCGCATCGTCTGGACACTCGCCCTGGTAACGCAGGCAGAAATCGATCCAGCCGAAAGGAACGCTGGTGTCTGGTCCGATCGACGCATAAGTGGCGACGTCGGCGCCCGCGAAACTGGGGGTCGCCATCGCCAAAAAAGCGCCGCCGACCAGTCCCATAGCCAAGGACGCTTTCGATATGCTCCCGAACATTCTCGTCTCCCTTTGACGAGACGAGAATGAGGACGTAGTTTTGCTGTCAATCTAAGTAGATATGCCGCATTTTACACGAACTGGTCTAGCTTTGACCGAAGCCGAAGTAAGTATAATTGTTGTCGACTGGATCGCATAAAATTGTCGGCAATTTTCGTCTGGCGTTGAATTTGTGCGCCCTCTTGCGCGTTTTCGGGCGCATTTTTCGGTTCTCCGCCGCGGCGTTCTTCCGTTGCCGGGCCAAGCTATTAACGCCTCGCGCGCCAAAGAGGGTTAATTCCTGGGCGCCCGCATGGGTCCAGGCCGCGCTTTCCTGCCGGCTCGCAACTGCGCGGGCGGCCGAATGGGTCTAGTGGCCCGCGTCACGTAAAATGAAGGGTGCGCTGGAGGGTGGGTTCGATTTGCGAGCCTGAAGGCTCGCGGTCCAGGGCCGCTCTTGGACCGCGAGCCTTCAGGCTCGCACAAATAAACCCATCAATTTGGCTGACGCGGGCGACAATCGTTGTGGCGACAATCGTTGCGCACGGAAATAGAGCGCCGACCGGCGGCGGGTTCGGTCGGAGCGTTGGTCGCGTCGGACAGACGTTCGGCCGGCGCCGCAGTTCGTCGTGCGAGTTTGATCCTTATCGCGTCGATGATGGTCGGATCGCCGGTCTTCGCGCAGCCGCCCGCTTACGAGGGCGTCTCCCAATCCACGGCGACCAGCGCGCCCGCCGCCAAAGGCTCACATGCGCCCGTGGGGCGTTTGTCGAAGTTCGAGGCGCGCCGAATTCGCCACGCTTGTCATGGCCAAGCGAATGAGCGCGGCCTCGCTGGCGCGGAGCGGGAGGCTGTTCTCTCCAAATGCTATCTCGGCAGAGTGGCGCATCGAGGCGTGCGGCGCGACTGCCATCAGCAGGGCGTCGCCAAGGGTTTGGATAAGGCGGTGTTGCGCGAGTATGTGCGCGAATGCGTCAAAGACCGCACGCGCCCGAAGGAATAGGCCGCTGGCGGCGAAGGTCTCGCGCCCGTCTTACCAAAAGCTTTGGATTTCGAACGATCGTCCGATCGACAGGCCGGCGGTGAATTGATTGCGGCGACTTCCTTTAGACAGCGTCAGCGGTAGAGCCATGCATTGCGCGCCAGCATTCCGCGTCCGCCCAAGGCTCTGATGGCGAAATCGCGGGCTTGGGCTGCGGCGCCGCGCAAATGAAAGTAATAGCCTTGCGCGCGCGAGCGGCGCAGCACCTGCGCCGCGCGTTGCATGCGCGCCGCCTGATAAGCCTCGAGCGCCGTCTCCACCGATCGTCCCTCGGCTTCCAAAGCGCGCCCCAACGCGGCGGCGTCCTCGATCGCTTGCGCCGCGCCTTGCGCCAAGAAGGGAAGCATGGGATGTGCGGCGTCGCCGAGCAGCGTGACGCGTCCTTTGCTCCATCGCGGCAGTTCTGGCCGTCCGAACAAGGGCCACCGGCGCCAGGATGCGCCTGCTTCGATCAAGGCGCGCAGGTCCGCGTGCCATCGCTCGAAGCCGATCGTGTGCGTCAAAGCCTCGCCCGTCAACGATAAGATGGACCTGCCGCTCTCTTCGGCCAATCCGTCTTCGACGATGGCCACGGCGCTGATGATCGACGCGTCGCGCAGCGGATAGTGGACGACATGCGCGCCGGGCCCCATCCATAGCTGCGTCTCACGTTCGCGCAAGCAGGCCGGCGCGGCGTCCGCCGGGATGAGCGCGCGCCACGCCGTATGTCCCGAATAGACCGGGTCGTCGCCCTCGCCGAACCGCATGTGGGCGCGCACCGAAGAGCGCAATCCATCGGCGCCGACGAGAGCCGCCGCCGTCAGCGTCTCCGGTCCTTGTTCCGTGCGGACCCGGATGTCGAGAGCGTCTGCGGTTTGGGTGAAATCCACGCATTTCACGCCCGTGCGAATGCTGATGTCGCCGATGCGCCGGGCTTGATCGAGCAACGCGTTCTGCAAATCGGCGCGGTGAAAAACGCGAAATGACGCGCCCCATCGTGCCGGCGCTTCGTCGAGCGGCAGCCGCGCCAGCGTTTGTCCGTCCTGGGCGCGCCGGATCCGGAAAGCTTTGGGCTCCAGGCCGATGGCTTGGAGCGCCTGGCCGAGGCCGAGGTTCTGCAAAATGCGCCCGGCGTTGGGAGAAATCTGCAGCCCGGCGCCGACTTCCTCGATGGTCTGGGCGCGTTCGATCACCAGCGTGCGGCGCCCGCTTTTCGCCAGACACAGAGCTGCGGCGAGGCCGCCAAGTCCGGCGCCGGCGATGACAATGGGGGGGCTGCTCATGCGCTGTTCGTCAGGGTAAAGCGCGCAGCGGCGCCGCCGCCTGATACGCGCATTCGGCCGGGTCGCAGCCGCCATGCAGCGTTGCGTCATAGACGAAGAGCGTCGCGCAATAGGGGCAGATGGCTTCCTCCTTGGCGCCCATGTCGATGAAGACATGCGGATGATCGAACGGCGGCAGCGCCCCGACGCACATGAATTCCTTGGCGCCGACGCGAATTTTGGCGACGCCCGGCTGATTGTGGAAATGCGGTGTCGAGTGGTCGGCCATGGCTAAAGCATCCGTCGATTCGTCCACGATGCGTCGCGCGTCATCAGGGCTCGCTTTGTCTTAAGGTTTGGTCTTGTCCGGAGGGCGTTTACGGTCCGTATATTGGACAACAAGGGTCTTGGATAGAGCAAAGAACAGCTTTGCGGCCTGCGTCATTGAATTTGCAACGTTGCGTTCCCCCTCCCCAACCCTCCCCCGCGTTCCGCGGGAGAGGGGGCAGGCTCGGCGCTTCATCGAGGCCGTTGACGAACGCTGATCGTTTGCGTCCCCTCTCCCGCGAAGCGGGGAGGGACAGGGAGGGGGTTGTTCACCTGTGCTTCTTTACTCAAGCTCTCGCCTCGCTGTCTGAACCCGGGCGGCGTTTTCCCCGGCCCGCCAGGTTTCGATCGCCTCCATCGCCTGCGCGCCGACATCGGCGCCGCGCAGCCACGAAAATCCCGGCAGTTGATGGCGCGCGAAGGTGAACTGCCGCTTGGCGTAATGGCGCGTGTCGAGTTTTGCGCGCGCCGTCGCCTCCTCCAGTGACAGGCGCCCCTCGAGAAAAGCCAAGAGATGCGGCGCGCCATGGGCGCGCATCGCCGGCAACGCCGGATCGAGGGCGCGCGCGCGCAGCGCCCGGATCTCGTCGAGCGCGCCGGCGCTCAGCATCGCATCGAAGCGCGCGTCTATGCGCGCGACGAGTTCGGCGCGCTCGGGCGCGATGAAGAGAGAGAGACATTGCGCTTCGTCGAGCAGCGGCGCCGCGCGCGCGCCCTGGAACGCCGTAAGCGGCCGCCCGGTCGCCTCGAATACCTCGAGCGCCCGCAAGATGCGCTGCGGGTCGCTCGGCCGCAATCTTGCGGCGGCAGCGGGGTCGCGTTCGGCGAGCCTCGCATGCAGCGCCTCGGGAGGCTGGCCTTGCGCCTCGGCGCGCACCTTCGCCCTGACGGCGGCGGGAACCGAGGGAATGTCGGAGAGGCCTTGCAGCGCCGCCTTGAAGTAAAGCCCAGTTCCGCCCGCGATGATCGGAACGAGCCTCCGCCTGTCGAGTTCCGTCACAACCGCGCGCAAATCCTCCAGCCAGCGGCCGACCGAATAATTCACCGCGCCGTCGATATGGCCAAACAGCAAGTGCGGAACGCTTTGTTCTTCGTCCACAGTCGGCCGCGCGGTGAGAACGCGCAAGTCGCGATAGACCTGCATCGAATCGGCGTTGACGATCGCGCCGCCGATGCGCCGGGCGATGTCCAACGCCAGAGCGGACTTGCCGCTCGCCGTCGGGCCTGCGATGAGGATGGCGCGCCAGTTCATGAGGCGCCTTGCAACGCCAAGACGGAGCAAATGTCAAAATCGCCGCCGGAATATGTCGCGACCTTCATAGCGGGGCCTTCGTCCGCGCCGCTGCGCGAGGAGGCGGTTTGCCGCGCGTTGGCGCGCAGCGGCGTCGCCGCGCCAACGCGAACCCATTGGCTCGATCCGGGCGTTGCGCTGGACGTGCGGTTTCCATTCGAGCCGGCGCTGGCCAGCAGTCTGCGGGCGGGCCTCCACGAGGCGCTGGAGGGTTTGGCGATCGACGTCGTGGTGCAGCCGTGGGCGTCGCGGCGCAAGGCGCTGCTCGTCGCCGACATGGACTCGACGATGATCGCGCAGGAGTGCGTCGACGAACTCGCCGAGCTTGCCGGGTTGCGCGATCACGTGGCCAACATCACCGAACGCGCCATGCGCGGCGAGATCGAATTCGAACCAGCCTTGCGCGAGCGGGTCGGTCTGCTCGCCGGTCTTAGGGTGGACGCCATCGACGGGATCATAGACCAGCGAATCAGGCCAACCGCCGGCGCGCGCGCGCTGGTCGCGACCATGCGCGCCAACGGCGCCTATACGGCGCTGGTGTCCGGCGGCTTCACCCTGTTTGCGGATCGAATTGGCGCGCTGCTCGGCTTTCACGAAACACGCGCCAACAAGCTTGAGGTCGCGGGCGGCGCGCTTACCGGCGTGGTCGCGCCGCCCATTCTCGGGCGCGCGGCCAAGCGCGACACGCTCGAAGCGTTGCGCGCCGCGCGCGGCCTTGCGCGCGAGGCGACGCTGGCGGTCGGCGACGGCGCCAATGATCTCGACATGCTCCTTGAAGCAGGCCTCGGCGTCGCCTTTCACGCCAAGCCGAAAGTGGCGAGCGCGGCGCACGCCCGCATCGACCACGCCGACCTCACCGCCTTGTTGTTCGCCCAAGGATACCGCCGAAGCGACTTCGTGGAGCGCCCCCCTCCCTGTCCCTCCCCCGCTTCGCGGGAGAGGGGACCCTAACGATCAACGTTGGCGTGCTCTCGATGCCGCGCCGAATCTGCTCCCTCTCCCGCACGCGAAGCGCGCGGGGGAGGGCTGGGGAGGGGGCTACTCCAGCGGCAGCGCGACGAAGTGCGTGTCGCCCTGGCCATTGGCGACGATCAGCAGCGCGGATTTCTTGCCGGCGTCTTTCAGCGCCTTGATCTTCTTGATGGCGTCGGCAGGATTGGCGACCTGCTCCTGATTGATTTCGACCAGCACTTCGCCCGGCTGCAGACGCTTTTCGGCGGCGTCCGAACCAGGATCGACGCTGATGATGACGACGCCGGCCTTGACGCTCTCCTTGATCTGGAAATGGTTGCGCATTTCCTCAGAGAGGTTCGCGAACCCCAGCCCGAGGGCGGTCTGCGAAGCGGTGCGTTCCAGCGTCTCGTCGCGCTGCGGCTCGCGCGCGGCGAGTTTCTCGCCGTCCTCGAGCCGGCCGAGCTTGACCGCCTTGGTTTGCTCTTTGCCGCCGCGGACGATGACGACGTCGATGACCTTGCCGACCGGCGTCGAAGCGACGAGTTTGGGGAGATCGCGCGATTCCTTGATCGGTTTGCCGTCGAACTTGATGATGACGTCGCCTGCCTTGAAGCCGGCCGGTTTGGCCGGACCCTTGTCCTCGACGCCGGCGACGAGCGCGCCGCGCGTCGCGCCGAGGCTCAGATTCTCGGCGATGGCGTCATCGACGTTCTGAATGCGCACGCCCAGCCAGCCGCGTCGGGTCTCGCCGAAGCTCTGCAGTTGCTCGACGATAGGCTGCACGGTGTTGGCCGGCGTTGCGAAGCCGATGCCGACCGAGCCGCCGGAAGGCGACAGAATGGCGGTGTTGATGCCGATGACCTCGCCGTCCATGTTGAACAGCGGACCGCCGGAATTGCCCTTGTTGATCGAGGCGTCGGTCTGGATGTAGTTGTCGTACGGGCCGCTGTCGATGTTGCGGTTGCGCGCCGAGACGATGCCCGCCGTCACCGAGCCGCCGAGGCCGAACGGATTGCCGACCGCCAGCACCCAATCGCCGACGCGCGCCTTGTCGCTGTCGCCGAATTTGACCGCCTTCAGCGGCTTTTCGGGCTTCACGCGCAGCACCGCGACGTCGACCTTCGAATCTTTGCCGAGGATTTCGGCCTTCAGCTTCTGACCGTCGGAAAAAATAACGGTCACCTCGCTGGCCTCGCCGATGACGTGGTTGTTGGTGACGACGACGCCCGACGCATCGATCACAAAGCCCGAGCCGAGCGAGCTGGATTTGCGCTGACGCGGCAGGTCGGGACCGCCCTGGCCGCCCTGGCCGCCTTGCTGACGGCGCTTGAAGAACTCCTCGAACAGATCGTCGAAGGGGGTGCCGGGCGGCATTCCCGGCATCATTTCCTGCCCCTTGGTTGGCCGCTTTTGGTCGATCGTCTGCGTCGCCGAGATGTTGACCACGGCGTCAGAGACCGATGCGGCGAGATCGGCGAGCGAGTCTGGACCCTTTGCCGCAGCCGGCGTCATCGCCAGCACGCCGGCGGCCAGTATGCCGAGCGCGACGGCGCCGGCGCGCCGGCGCGACGGCCTGGCCAATGTCCCTTCGGAGTTGACGACTGTTACGCGAACCACAGCAGATGTCATTTATGTCTCTCCTCAAACGAAGCGGACCTTCGAACTCGAAGGCTCGCTCGAATCAGCGTTTTTGTGCAGGGGCGGCGTCCTCCGCCCCGCGATTGTGGCCGCCCCCCGACGCGCCGAAAAAGCGGAAGAACTCGGCGCGCGGGCCGATCAAGAAGCGCGTGTCGCCAGCCTTGAACGCGCCTTCATAGGCTTGCATCGACCGATAGAAGGCGAAGAAATCCGCATCCTTGCCGAAGCTTTCGGCGAAAATGCGGTTCCTTTCCGCGTCGCCTTCGCCCTTCATTTGGTCGGCTTTGCGTTGCGCCTCGGCTTTCAGCACGATGACGTCACGATCCGCCTTCGCGGTGATTTTCTGCGCATTTTCCGATCCTTGCGCGCGATATTCGGCGGCCTCCCTGGCGCGCTCCGTTTGCATCCGCCCGTAGACTTTCTCGGAAATCTGTTGGGGAAGATCCACCCTCCGGATGCGCGCGTCGACCACCGAGACGCCGAACTTGCGGGCCTCGATATTGGCCTGTTCCCTGATCTTGACCATTAGCGCGGCGCGCTCGTTGCGCACGATCTGCGTCTGGTCGGCTTCGCTCAACACGCGGCGCACCGCCGAATTCAACACCGACGCGAGCTGGTTGTTGGCGCCCGCTATGCCGCCCACCGTTTGATAAAAGCGCAAAGGATCGACAATGCGATAGCGGATGAAGCTGTCGACCTCGAGCCGCTGATTGTCGGAGGCGAGCACTTCCAAATTCGGACTTTCGACATCGAGAATGCGGTTGTCGAGAAAGATGACGTTCTCGATCAGCGGAATCTTGAAATGCAGACCCGGCTCGGTGACCAGGCCGCGCCCGGCGACCGGCTCGCCGAAGCGCAGCACCAGCGCCTGTTCGGTCTGCGTCACGGTGAACATCGCGCCGCCGATCACAATCAGGGCGAGGATGGCGGCGAGGGCGACGAGGAAGATGAGCGAGCGCGTCATTTGCGCCCTCCCTGCAACGGCGAAAACGCCGGCAGCGGCATGTAAGGCGTGACGCCGCCGCCGCCGGCCGATTCGTCGATGATGACCTTGTCGGCGCCGCCCAACACCCGCTCCATGGTTTCGATATAGAGGCGCTGCCGCGTAACGGCGGGAGCTTTCTTGTACTGGTCGTAGATCTGGTCGAAGCGCGCCGCTTGGCCGCGCGCCTCGGCGACCGTCTGCTCGCGATAGGCTTCGGCTTCCTGGAGAATGCGCGCCGCGCCGCCGCGCGCTTCCGGCACCACCCGATTGGCGTAAGCTTCGGCCTCGTTGCCGAGCCGCTGGAGGTCTTGCTGCGCCGACGTCACATCGCGAAAGGCGGCGATCACCGAGGCCGGCGGATCGACGGACAACAGCAGCACTTGCAGCACCAGGACGCCGCTGTGATAGTCGTCCAGCACCTTCTGCATGAGCTGCTGGGTGGCCGGCTCGATCAATTTACGGTCGGCGGTGAGAATCTTCTGGATTTGCGTCTGGCCGACGATTTCGCGCATGGCGCTCTCGGCGACCGCCTTCACCGTCGTCGGCGGATTGGCGACGTTGAAGGCATAGTCCTCCGGCCTTGCCGGGTCGATCTGCCAGAACACGCGGAATTTGATGTCGGCGATGTTCTCGTCGCCGGTCAGCATCAGGCTTTCTTCGGGCGCTTCGGGGAGCTGCGGCGCTCCGGGCCGGCGCGCCTCTTCGCGAAAGCCGATGTCGATGGCGTTGCGGTCGGTGACCGCGAGCTTGACGACCGAGCCCACTGGCGCCGGCAGGTTGTAGTTGAGGCCGGCCTGCGTCTTGCCGCGATAGCGGCCGAAGATCATGTTCAGTCCGACTTCGTTGGGGCCGATGGTGTAGAAGCCGCTGAGCAGCCAGGCGAGCAGGGCGAGCAACGCCAGGATCGCGCCGCCGCGTCCGCCGAGGCCCGAGGGCAGCATCTGGCGCAGGCTGTCCTGGCTGCGGCGCAGCAGGTCCTCGAGATCGGGCGGCGCGCCGCCGCCCCCAGGCGGGCCGGAGCCCCACGGTCCCTGTCGTCCCCCCCATGGACTCTTGTCGTCCGGCTCTTTAGGGCCGCCTTGATTGTTGCGGGGCATAGCCTCTCTTCGTGGTGTGCTTTTAGCGCTCGCGCGGCGTCCTCACCGCGGCTCGCGCCCTTATAGGCATTCGCCGGTGCGCCTGCAATGACGAGGCGCGCGAGCGTAGCCGTCGATGCGAGCAATTGTCTGGCGGAGACGGAGGGATTCGAACCCTCGATAGGGCTGATACACCCTATAACGGTTTAGCAAACCGCCGCCTTCAGCCTCTCGGCCACGTCTCCATCCAGGATGCCTCGAGCAGGATCGCCTCGAGCGGGACGCGAAAGCTTCGTCGCGCCGTTTTTCGCAGCGCGCCACCTATGCCAAAGCGAGGGGCGCTTGGCAAGGAAAAGTCGGGCATCCCTCTCTCCTCACGCGCGGGCTATGGCAAGATGCGGCGCGTATCCCTTCTCCCGTGGAACGGGAGAAGGTGGCCCTCGCGTTAGCGAGGGTCGGATGAGGGCGCTTGCGATTTACCTCGCCCATCGGCCGCGCGCCCGGTTCGGGCCGCTTGTTCCGATTTCGGAGAAGGGCCCCGGCCCTCATCCGACCCGGCTTCGCCGGGCCACCTTCTCCCGCGTCGCGGGAGAAGGGTTTTGCCCATTATCTGTGGCAATTTTATCACGATGACCGACAAAATGGCCCGCACGACCGTCAATAGCGCGAACGCTTATTGACCAGACGCCGCTCCGGAATGTAACCCTTAAGCCATTCGGTGGAGAGTCTCGCTCTCGTACGGCAAATCGCCCGAGTGCTTCGAGCTGAGGCGTCTCTCGAGAAACCGATTTCAAAAAGGGGGCCGGCTCCGTCGGGCTGGTTCGGCGACTAAAGCGAGGAGCAGCATGATGAAGAAGGTTATTCTCACGAGCGCCGCCATGGCCTTGGCGCTCTCCGCCGGATCGGCGCTGGCCGCTGATCTGATCACCAAGGGTCCGCCCGTCGCTCCTCCTCCCCTCTTCACGTGGACGGGTCTCTACGTCGGCGTGAACGCCGGGTTTACGTGGTCCGAGACCGAAGAGGTCAATTTGGTCACGGCGCCTACGATCGGGCTCGGCGCGGCCGGCGGCCTCGTCTCCGTCGCGAATGCTGTCGCCGGCACCGCCATTTTCAACCTCCCCAACGACAGCTTCATCGGCGGCGGCCAAGCGGGCTATAATTTGCAATTTGGCGCTTGGGTCGGCGGCGTCGAGGTGGATTTCCAGGGCTTGGCCGACGCCGACCGAACTGCCGTCTTGGGGCAGGTCGTCGCCGGACCCGTCCCTGGTCAAATCACCGTGTCGGCCTTGACGGTCCAGAAACGCCTCGACTGGCTCGGCACCTTGCGCGCTCGCGTCGGCTACCTCGTCATGCCGAATCTGCTCGTCTACGGCACCGGCGGCATGGCGGTCGGCGGGGCCTCGTTGAGCGCCAGCATCACCGAGGCCAACAATGTCGGAGGTCTCACCAACCCGTTCGGCAATTTCGGGACCTTTGACGAGACGCGGGTCGGCTGGACCGCCGGCGCCGGCCTCGAATACATGTTCTGGCCCAATTGGAGCGCCAAGGTCGAGTATCTGTTCTATGATCTCGGCGATGTGACCAACCCCTTGAGCCCGCTGACGCAAACTGCCGCCGGCACCGCCATACCGGTTGCCATGGGCAACACGCTCGAAACGGCGCGGTTCGACGGCCACATCGTGCGCGCCGGCCTGAACTATCACTTCAACTTGGCCACTCCGGTGATCGCCAGTTTCTGATCGGTTCGCTTGATCGATGATTAAGAAAGCCCGGCCCTCGCGGCCGGGCTTTTTCTGTTGGGGCGGCCAGCCGAACCGAGGCTGGGCGCGAACCCTTCTCCCGCAAGCGGGAGAAGGGATGCGCTGCATCTGGTTGGAGCTAGTGGCCTGCGTCAGCCAAATTGATGGGTTTATTTGTGCGAGCCTGAAGGCTCGCGGTCCAAGAGCGGCCCTGGACCGCGAGCCTTCAGGCTCGCAAATCGAACCCACCCTCCAGCGCACCCTTCATTTTACGTGAGCGCACCGCCGGCGCGCCATCGACCGCCGCCACCTCGCGCCTGACGCGGCCGGCGCCGAGAATGGCGACGGTCGGCGGCAGGACAATGGGCGCGGCGTATTTTCCGGCGATCATGCCGAAATTGGACAGCGTGATGGTGGCGCCGCGCAGCTCCTCGGGCGGGATGGTGCGCGCCGCGGCGCCGGCGCGCATGCGGTCGAGGGCTTGGCGCAGATCGGCGGCGTCGCGATTGGCGACATCGCGCAAGACCGGAACGAACAGACCTTCCGGCAGGTCCACAGCGATGCCAAGATCGATCTTCTTCAACACCCGCCGCTCCAGGGAATGGCCCTCGAACCAAGCGTTGAGCGAAGGCTCGGCGCGGCAGCCCGCGACGAGGGCGCGGATGAGACGAATCGTCGTGTCGGTCTCTGCCGGCCAGGCTTCGATGTCGGCGTCGTCCATCACCGTCGCGGCGGCGACCTCCGCTTGCGCGAGCGCCATGTTTTGCGCCATGGCGCGGCGGAAGCCGCGCAGCGGTTCGGCTGGTCCGGCTTCGGCGAGAATGCGGGCGACGCGCTCGACGTCGCTTGCCAGGATCAGCCCGTCGGGGCCGGACGGCGTCACGATGGTGAGATCGACGTCCAGCTTGCGGGCAAGCGCGCGAACGGCGGGCGTCGCGCGGATCGCGCCCGCTGCGGCGCCGATGGCCACCGGCGCCTCGCGCAGGACATGCGCGCCGGCAGCCACCGACCCGACGACCGTGCCTGCGTCGGCGTCGTCGTCGCGCGGACCGTCGAAGCTGACCAGCGGGCCGCCGATGCGGATGATCTCGCCGGCGCTGGCGAACAAGCGTTCGATCCGCCCGGCCTGCGGCGAAGGGATTTCCACCACGGCTTTGGCGGTTTCAACCGACAGCAGCGGCTGATCGATGGCGACCTGTTGGCCGGCCTTCACATGCCACTCGACCAGCTCGGCTTCTTGCAGCCCTTCGCCGAGGTCGGGGAGTCGGAAGATCTTCATGAGGCCTCCATGACCTTATGCACCGCGTCGACGATCCGGTCGACGCTCGGCATATACTGGTATTCGAGTCTGGCGAGCGGGACGACGACGTCATACCCGGTGACGCGTCGGATCGGCGCCAGCAGAAAATAGAGCGCGCGTTCGGCGATCTCGGCGGCGATTTCGGCGCCGAAACCGGCGGTCCGCGGCGCCTCGTGGACGATGACGCAGCGCCCCGTCTTCTCGACCGAGCGCAAGATGGTTTCGGCATCGAGCGGCTTCAAGGTCGCCACGTCGATCACTTCGACGTCGACGCCTTCCTGCTCCAAACGCTCGGCCGCCGCCATGGTTTCGTGCATCATCGCTCCCCAGGCGACGAGCGTTGCGTCGGCGCCTTCCCGCGAGACGAAGCACACATCGAGCGGCAGGGCTTCGCCATCGTCCGCCACGTCTTGCCGGAACAGCCGGTACAAACGCGTCGGCTCCAGAAACACCACCGGATCCGGATCGCGAATGGCAGCCAGCAGCAGACCATAGGCGCGCGCCGGCGACGAGGGAATGACGACGCGCAATCCGGGAATATGCGCAAACAGAGCCTCGGGACTCTCGGAATGATGTTCGGGCGCATGAATGCCAGCGCCGAAGGGCGATCGCAACACCATCGGGCAGGTGAGCCTGCCGCAGGTGCGATGCCGCAGGCGCGATGCGTGATTGATCATCTGATCGATGGTCGGATAAATGAAGCCGGTAAACTGAATCTCGGCGATCGGCTTCAATCCCATGGCCGCCATGCCGACGGCCGCGCCGGCGATCGTCGCCTCCGCGAGCGGCGTATCGATGACGCGTTCCCGCCCGAAGCGGGCCTGCAAGCCGTTGGTGGCGCGAAATACGCCGCCGTTGACGCCGATGTCCTCGCCGAGCAACATTACTGTCGGATCGCGCGCCATTTCGTGCGCGAGCGCATGGTTGACCGCATCGACGAGCGTCAGTTCGCTCATGACGCTTCCTTCCGGCGCGCTGGCTCGCTCGGCGCAAAGCGGCGCGCTTCTTCGTATTGCGCTTGCATGGCGCGCGGGAGCGAGGCGAACAGACGATCGAACATGGCGTCGGAGCCTGGCGGCGGCGTCGCCAGGTAGGCTTCGACGGCTTTCTCGACTTCCTCGGAGCATTCGCTCAACAGGCCGCTTTCGAGTTCCTTGTTCCAAGCGCCGATCTTGGTGAGGTAGGCGCGCAGCCGGCCGATCGGTTCATGCGCCCATTCGCGATGGACGATTTCGGGATCGCGGTAGCGGGTGGCGTCGTCGGCCGTCGTATGATCGCCCAACCGATAGCTGAGCGCTTCGATCAGCGTCGGCCCGCCGCCCTGGCGCGCCTTGTCGATCGCCAGTTTCGCGGCTTCATGCACGGCGATCACGTCGTTGCCGTCGACCTGGCGCCCCTCGACGCCCGCCGCGATAGCCTTTTGCGCCAGCGTCTGCGCCGCGGTCTCCAACCTGCACGGCGTCGAGATCGCCCAACCGTTGTTGTTGATCACCACCACCAGCGGGACGCTCCAGACGCCCGCCATGTTCAAGGCTTCATAAAAATTGCCGTTGGACGTGCCGCCGTCGCCGATGATGCAGACGACGACGCGCGCTTCGCGGCGAAGCTTGAACGCGTAGGCTGCGCCGAGCGCGTGCGGCATTTGGGTGGCGACCGGAACGCAGATCGGAAAGTCTTCCCTGGGGACCTTATAGTCGCTGCCGCGTTCGTCGCCGCCCCAGTAAAGCAAATTCTCGGTCATCGTCACGCCGCGCAAAAATTGCGCGCCGTGATCGCGATAGGAGGGCGTCAGCACGTCTTCCGGGCGCATGGCGCTCGCTGCTCCCACGCCGATCGCCTCCTGGCCGAGCGCGGAGGCGAATGTGCCGAGCTTTCCGGTCCGCTGCAAGGCGATCGCCTTGCCGTCGTAAGCCCGCGTTCGCGTCATCGCCCGATAGAGGCGCAGCAACAGCTTCGTATCCGGCGCGACGGCCGCGGCGGATGCGTTCAATTCGCCTTCGGGAGTTAACAATTG
>JACOUB010000027.1 GCA_016178015.1 Methylocystis sp.
ATCATCGGCGCCGGGCCGATCATCATCGGCCAGGCCTGCGAATTCGACTATGCCGGCACTCAGGCCTGCAAGGCCCTGCGGGCCGAAGGCTACCGCATCGTTCTGGTTAATTCCAATCCGGCGACCATCATGACCGATCCGGACATGGCCGATCGCACCTATGTCGAGCCCATTACGCCCCAAATCGTCGCCAAGATCATCGAAAAGGAACGCTACGCCGTTGCCGGCGGCTTCGCGCTGCTGCCGACCATGGGCGGCCAGACGGCGCTCAACTGTGCGCTGTCGCTCAAGCGCATGGGCGTGCTCGACAAGTTCGACGTCGAGCTGATCGGGGCGTCCGCCGCGGCGATCGACAAGGCGGAGGACCGCGAACTGTTTCGCCAGGCGATGATCAAGGTCGGGCTCGACGTGCCGCGCGGGCGCACGCTGAAAGGCAGCTTGCGCCAAAAGAAGGACGAGCGCGGCAAGCCGCTCTATGACGAGAACGACGAGCCGGTGATGGAATTGTCGCGCGACGCCTACGCCAACGCCCTGCAAATCCTCGACTACGTCGGTCTGCCGGCGGTGGTGCGCCCATCCTTCACGCTGGGCGGCACCGGCGGCGGCATCGCTTACAACAAGGCCGAATTCATCGACATCGTCGAACGCGGCGTCGACGCCTCGCCGACCAATGAAGTGCTGATCGAGGAGAGCGTGCTCGGCTGGAAGGAATTCGAGATGGAGGTGGTCCGCGACAAGGCGGACAATTGCATCATCGTCTGCTCGATCGAGAACATCGATCCGATGGGCGTGCATACCGGCGATTCCATCACCGTCGCGCCGGCCCTGACGCTGACCGACAAGGAATATCAGTTGATGCGTGACGCCTCGATCAAGGTGCTGCGCGAGATCGGCGTCGAAACGGGCGGCTCCAACGTGCAGTTTGCCGTCGATCCCGCCAGCGGCCGCCTGGTCGTCATCGAAATGAATCCGCGCGTGTCGCGTTCCTCGGCGCTGGCCTCGAAAGCAACCGGCTTTCCCATCGCCAAGGTCGCCGCCAAGCTCGCCGTAGGCTACACGCTCGACGAAATCGCCAACGACATCACCGGCGGGGCGACGCCGGCCGCTTTCGAGCCGACCATCGACTACGTCGTCACCAAGGTTCCGCGTTTCGCCTTCGAGAAATTTCCCGGCGCGGAGCCCATTCTGACGACGGCGATGAAATCGGTCGGCGAAGTCATGGCCATTGGCCGCAACTTTGCTGAATCGCTGCAAAAGGCGCTGCGCTCGCTGGAGACCGGCCTCACCGGGCTCGACGAGATCGAGATCGAAGGGCTCGGCAGGGGCGACGACATGAATGTGCTGCGCGCCGCGCTCGGGACGCCGACCCCCGATCGCATCTTGGTGGTCGGCCAGGCGCTTCGGCTCGGCATGAGCGCCGCGGAAATCTGCCAGGCCTGCCGCATCGACCCCTGGTTCATCGCGCGCATCGCCGAAATCGTCGCGCTCGAGGCCAAGGTGAGAAAGCACGGTCTGCCGACGGATGCCGACAATCTGCGCAAGCTGAAATTTGCCGGATTCTCCGACGCGCGGCTGGCGGCGCTTACGTCGCAGAGCGAGGAGGAGGCGCGCGCGGCGCGCCGCCGCCTCGGCGTGCGTCCGGTGTATAAGCGCATCGACACCTGCGCCGCCGAATTCGCGTCGCCCACCGCCTACATGTATTCGACCTATGAGACGCCCTTCGCCGGCGTCCCGGCCTGCGAGGCGCGGCCATCGGACGCTCAGAAAATCGTCATCCTGGGCGGCGGCCCCAACCGCATCGGCCAGGGCATCGAATTCGACTATTGCTGCTGCCACGCCTGTTTCGCGCTCGCCGAGGCCGGGTTCGAGACGATCATGATCAATTGCAACCCGGAAACCGTATCGACCGATTACGACACCTCCGACCGTCTCTATTTCGAGCCGCTGACCGCCGAGGACGTCGAAGAAATCCTGGACGTGGAGCGCCGCAACGGGACCCTGCGCGGCGTCATCGTGCAATTTGGCGGACAGACGCCGCTCAAGCTCGCCCATGCGATCGAGCAGAGCGGCGCGCCCATTCTCGGCACGCCGGTCGATTCCATCGACCTCGCCGAAGACCGCGACCGCTTCAAGCGGCTGCTCGACAAGCTCGGCCTGAAACAGCCCAAGAACGGCGTCGCCTATTCGGTCGAGCAATCGCGCCTTGTGGCGGCCGAGCTCGGCCTGCCGCTGGTGGTGCGGCCCTCCTATGTGCTGGGCGGGCGCGCCATGGCCATCATCCGCGACGAGGGCGCCTTGGACGACTATCTGCTCGGCGCCCTGCCGAGCCTCGTTCCGTCCGAGGTCAAGGCGCGCTATCCCAACGACAAGACCGGCCAGATCAACACGGTGCTCGGCAAGAATCCGTTGCTGTTCGATCGTTATCTCGCCGACGCGATCGAAATCGACGTGGATTGCCTGGCCGACGGGGACAGCGCGGCGATCGCCGGCATCATGGAGCATATCGAGGAGGCCGGCATTCACTCGGGCGATTCGGCTTGCTCGCTGCCGCCGCGCTCGCTCGCGCCGGCGACGATCGGCGCGCTGGAGGAGCAGACGAAGAAGCTCGCCGGCGCCCTCGGCGTCGTCGGCTTGATGAATGTGCAATATGCGCTCAAAGACGGCGACATCTATGTGCTCGAGGTCAATCCGCGCGCCTCGCGCACCGTGCCTTTCGTGGCCAAGGTGGTCGGCCGGCCGATCGCCAAGATCGCGGCGCGCATCATGGCCGGCGAGCGCCTTGCGAACTTCGACCCGCCACAGGCCATCCTCGGCCATGTCGGGGTGAAGGAGTCGGTGTTTCCGTTCGCGCGTTTCCCGGGCGTCGATACGGTGCTCGGTCCGGAAATGCGTTCGACCGGCGAGGTCATCGGCCTCGACCGCTCGTTCGAGGCGGCCTTCGCCAAGAGCCAGCTCGGCAGCGGGGCCAAAGTGCCGCGCCAAGGCGCGGTGTTCGTCTCGGTGCGCGACGCGGACAAGCCGCGGGTCCTTGTTCCGGTGAAGCTTTTGGCCGAGCTGGGCTTCAGCGTGCAGGCGACCGGCGGCACCGCGCGGTTCCTGAGCGCCAGCGGCATCGAGGCGCAAAAGGTCAACAAAGTCTCGGAGGGGCGTCCTCACATCGTCGACGCCATCAAGAACGGCTCGATCCAGCTGGTGTTCAACACCACCGAGGGCGCCCAGGCGCTGGCCGACTCGCGTTCCTTGCGACAAGCGGCCCTCTTGCATAAGGTTCCCTATTACACCACTCTAGCCGGAGCGATCGCCGCCGCGCAGGGCATCAGGGCCTATGTGTCAGGAGACCTCGAGGTTCGCGCGCTCCAGGATTACTTCGGTTAGCGCCCTGGCCGGGCGATTTGTTCGTGTGGCAAAAAAGTCGTCCCCGATTCGCACAAACGTCACAAAGCTAAACCACCGTCGCCGCCCATGTCGGACGCCCATGTCGGACCTTGCCTTAGATGCGATGGAGAGCATTATGAGCGAACCCGGTTCGATCTTAAGGAGAGCGGCCGGTCTGCTCGACGCAGACGGTTAAGTCGGATCGATAGCGAAAGAGCAACAGATATGGTGGACAAGGTGCCCATGACCGCCGCCGGCTACGTCGCTCTCGACGAAGAGTTGCGGCGCCGCCAGCAGATCAATCGTCCGCTCATCATCCAGCACATCGCGGAGGCGCGTTCGCACGGCGATCTCTCGGAAAACGCCGAATATCACGCCGCCAAGGAAGCGCAGGCGCTCAATGAGGGGCGCATCGCCGAGCTCGAGGACAAATTGTCGCGCGCCGAGGTCATCGACGTCTCCAAGCTCGGCGGCAATACCGTCAAATTCGGGGCGACCGTCACGGTCGTCGACGAAGACACCGAAGAGGAAAAACGCTACCAGATCGTCGGCGAGCCGGAGGCCGACGTGAAGAACGGCCGCGTGTCGATCGCCTCGCCGATCGCGCGCGCGCTTATCGGCAAGAAGGCCGGCGACACCGTGGAAGTGCGGACCCCCGGCGGCGGCAAGAGCTATGAGATCTTGAAGGTGGCTTTTGGCTGAGGCGGGCGAGTTGCCCCCTCCCCAACCCTCCCCCGCTTCGCGGGAGAGGGGGCAGATTCAGCGCTTCACGAAACGAACTGACGAATGCCGATCGCTAGGGTCCCCTCTCCCGCTTGCGGGGGAGGGACAGGGAGGGGGCTCGACAACCGCCCCGCAAACTACCGCCTGGGTCCTTTCCGACGGCAGAGCCGGCCATGAGGCGCAGAGCCTCGGGATCGCCGAAGCGCTCGGCCTGTTCCCGCAGATTCGACGCATTGCGCCGCGCGGGCTTTTCGCTCTGCTCGCCCCGTTCGGTCCGATCGACCCGCGCGATGCGCCGCGGCGGCCGGGAAGTCCGATCGCCCCGCCTTTCCCGGACATTCTCATCGCCGCCGGACGACGCACGCTTCCCTATCTGCGGCGCGTGAAACACGCGTCTAGCGGGCGCGCCTTCACGGTTTACATCAACGATCCGCGAACCGGCGCGCCGACGGCGGATATGATCGTCGCGCCCCGCCACGACGGCCTATGCGGCGACAATGTCGTGAGCCCGCTCACTCCGTCGAACCGCCTCACCCACGCCCTGCTGACGCACGTGCGCGAAAATCCTGACCCGCGCGTTGCGGCCTTACCCTGCCCACGCGTTGCGCTGCTCATCGGCGGAACCAGCTGCCATTATCGTTTCACGCAAGGAGATGTCGCCAAGCTCGCAAACCTCGCCCGCTCCTTGGCGCAACAGGGCAAAAGCGTGATGGCGACAGCGTCGCGACGCACCCCGCCGGAGCTCATGGACGCAGTGCGCAAAGCGCTCGCGGGCGCCCCTGCCTTTCTCTGGGACGGCTCGGGCGAAAACCCTTATTTGTCGATGCTGGCCAACGCCGACGCGATCGTCGTCACCGCCGACAGCGTGAACATGGCGGGAGAAGCGGCGGCGACCGGCGCGCCCATCCATATCTACGAGCCAACCGGCGGCCATCCCAAGATCAGAGCCTACCTCGACGGCCTCGCGACCCATGGCGCGATAAGGGCGTGGACAGGAAAACTCGAAAACTGGCGCTACGAGCCGATCAATTCGACGCCGCAGACGGCCGCCGCCATCGCCAAAGCCTATGCCGAGTTTCGCGCCAGGCGCCCCAACCCTCTCCCTGTGGGGGAGCGTGGCCGCGGAGCGGCCGGGTGAGGTTGTGGTCTGGATCGCTTTGCGCTCGCGCCAATCCTGCAAGATTGTCGCCCCCGGTCCTTCGGACCGACCCTCTCCTTCGCAAACCGGGCATTCCCGGTTTGCGCATCAAATGCCGAAGTCGGCGCCAGCCGACTTCGGTCCGAGAGGGTGTTTGCGCCCCGGCGAACTGATCATCTTAAGATTTCGCATAACTCGACTCATGGGGAAAATCGGTGTCTTTGCAGGCGCTTGTGCGCACCAAGCCGCTCGAAGAACTCCAATCCGAGATGCACCGGCCGGGGCAGTTCCGCCGGGTGCTCGGCTTATGGCAGCTCACCAGCATCGGCCTCGGCGGGCTGATCGGGGTCGGCATTTTCGTGCTTACCGGGGTTGTCGCGGCGACCCAAGCGGGTCCGGCCGTGTCGCTGTCGTTCGTGATCGCCGGCGTCGCCAGCGCCGCCGCCGCCCTTTGCTATGCCGAGTTTGCCGGCATGATCCCCGTCGCCGGCAGCGCCTACACCTACGCATACGCCGTGCTCGGCGAACTCGTCGCCTGGGTGATCGGCTGGGATTTGTTGCTCGAGTACGCGCTGGTGGTCGCTGTCGTGTCGATCGGCTGGTCGGGCTATTTGCAGGCGCTGCTCAATCAGCTCGGCATGGGCCTCCCCGCCTGGGCGATGGGCGCCCCAGCGACCGGCGCAGGCCACGTCGTGGACCTTGCCGCCATGCTGGCGAGCCTTGCGGTCGCGGGCCTGCTGACGCTGCGCATCGAGTGGGGCGCCCGTTTCAACGCAACCATGGTCGTCATCAAGGTCGCGGCGGTCATCCTCGTCATCGCCGCCGGTCTGCCCTACGTGCACGCCGCCAACTGGCGCCCGTTCATGCCGTACGGCTTTGGCGGCGTGGTCGAGGGCGCCGCCGTCGTTTTCTTTGCGGTGTTTGGCTACGACACCCTGACGACCGCCGCCGAAGAGGCTGTCGACCCGCAGCGCCAGCTGCCCCGCGCCGTTGTGCTCTCGCTGGCGATCTCGCTTGTGCTCTATGTCGCGATGTCTTTGGTGCTGACCGGACTGGCGCCTTACGACACTCTGAACAACGCCGCTCCGGTGGCCGCCGCCTTCACGGCGATCGGCCTGCCCTGGGTGACGCTGATCGTGTCCGCGGCGGCGGTGGCGGGCATCGCCAGCGTCATGCTCGCCTTCCTGCTGGGTTGCGCGCGCATCTGGTTCGCGATGAGCCGCGACGGGCTGCTTCCGGCATGGTTCGCGCAAGTTCACCCGCGTTTTCACACGCCGCATCGCCCGACGCTCATCGCTGGCGCGCTCACGGCGTTGGTCGCGGGTTTTTTCCCAATCCGCGAGGTTGCGGAATTGGTGAACATCGGGACGCTTTCGGCTTTCGCGATCATCTGCGTGGCGGTCATCGTGCTGCGGCGGACGCGGCCCGACGTTAAACGCACGTTTCGCACGCCGCTCGTGCCGTGGACGCCCCTTGCCGGCGTCGGCTTCTCGGTTTGGTTGCTGTCGAAGCTCCCCGCCGCAGCTTGGGAACGGTTCGTCGTGTGGATGGCGTTCGGCCTTCTCATATACTTCTCGTACGGCCGCCGACACAGCGTTCTCGCCAAAGCGCGGGGCGACCGGCGGGGAAGCGCGTGACCGATCTGGGACAAGGGTGGCGATCGAGACGGTTGCGGCGGGATCCCGTGTTTCGCCACAGCCGCCTCATCACGATGCGCGCCAGCCATCGGCGGCGTGAGAAGCGGCGATCAGGGCTGGTCAAGGGAGATGGACAAGACCTATCGGCGGCTGGGTTTGTTCGTTGCGGACGATCCTCGATCTTGACAGAGAGCGATTTTATTCTTGTATTTTCCACCCTTACGTCTTATTTAGTGAGAATCGAGTTTCGGCCGAACGACTTTGCTCTTGCGTCATTCTTGGCGCGTCGGCACACGACTTCCTCTCCAGAACATCGATCGACGCGGCGCTGCATGTTGCGAGCGCCCAATCACTTGTTCTTCGAAAGGACATGTCATGCAAACCGGTATCGTAAAGTGGTTCAACGCGCAAAAAGGTTTCGGATTCATTCAGCCAGAATCCGGAGGAGCGGACGTATTCGTGCATATCAGCGCGGTTGAACGCGCGGGCCTGCGCGGCCTCGCCGAGGGTCAGAAGATAAGCTACGAACTCGTTGTCGACGGCCGCAGCGGTAAGTCTTCGGCGGATCAGCTGCAGATCGCCGCCTGATTTAGGTTAAGGATCGCTTGGGGGCTAACCGTTGTATGGCTGCGTTAGCCCAGGCGCACGCCATTCTCTTAAAGCGCGCGCCATTGTCTCGAATTGAGGGGACTGACATGGCAAAAGGCCAACAACGCAGTAGCCGCGAAGCAAAAAAGCCCAAGAAAGAAAAACCAAAGGTCGCGCCCGCGGCGCCGGGCTCGACTTGGGCCACGCTTGAAAAGACGCAGTCCAGAGCCGGCGCGGGAAAGAAGAAGTAGCGTGTCAAGACCACGCTGCTTGCTCGATTCGCTACGAGATAAGGGGCGCGCGCACCGCGTTGCGCGCGACTCCCGTTTTGTCAACGAGGAAAGGGCCGCAGGTGAGTGCGAACATCGACAAGCTCGCGCGCCGTCAGGCGTTGCGAAATCGGTTGGCCGCAATACACAAGTTTCCCCTTGGAGCGCATGTTCTCCATAGGGTGGGCGTGCGATCGGAAAAAGCGTCTTTCCGTGTAACGCGTCTGCTGCCGGACGGCGGCGCGGGACTTCAATATCGGATCAAGGGAGAGCGGGACGGTCTCGAGCGCGTCGTCACGGAATCCTCGCTCGAGGCGGATGGAATAAGGCTTTTTGCGGACATGCCGTCCTAATCTCGCTCGGCTGAAGGCGGATGATAGGGGATGCAGCGATGCGCGCATTCGATTACGGCGTGGAGGCGGGGCTGTTTTCCGCCAAGGGCCTGAAATTCCGGCAGAAAGCTTTGGGATACAGACGGTTCGCGCGGGCGGCGGACGCCATCCGTTTCGCCATCGAGGAGCTTCCCCCAGACCTGCTACGCGGTTGTTCTCTCGAGGTGAACGAGGAGACGTATGCGGGCCAAGCGATTCGCCAGTTGTATGAAAGCGTCGATTTCCCCCTGCCACGCCACGCTGCGTCTTCGAAGTGATTGCGAAAGGCGCGTGGTCTCGCCAAAGAGATGCTGGCAACTGTGCGTCATGGACGCGATCCAGCGGACGAGCGCCAGAGCATTTGCCGCCGAAGTGGACGCCGGTTCGGCGAAGAAAATGCGTTAAAACAAAAACGTAGAGCTTTTTCTTGTTTCTACGAAACATGAAAAAGCTCCAGACGAGTAGACAAGCCCCGACTGTGGCCGATCTTGCCGCTATCCACCCCCCATGGAATCTTCGCTTCGCTCGCAATGATGGGCGCGGGTGGCGTTACATTTCCTTCAGCGCCTCGCGCAACGCCGCCAGATCCGCCGGCAAGGGGCTCTCAAACAACAGCCGCTCGCCGGTTGCCGGATGCTCGAAGCCGAGCGTCGCCGCGTGCAGCGCCTGGCGGCCGAGCCCTTCGACCAGCAGGCGCGCCGGCGGCGCGAGCAGCCGGGTCTTGGTTTTAAAACCCGCGCCATAGGCGGGATCGCCGATCAGCGGATGGCCGATGTGGGCCATGTGGACGCGGATTTGATGGGTGCGGCCCGTCTCCAGCCGGCAGACGACGAGCGCGACGACCCCATACTCCTCGCTCACTTTCCAGTGGGTCACAGCCGCTCGCCCGCGCGCGGCGACGGCCATTTTTTGGCGATGCGCCGCATGGCGTCCGATCGGCGCCTCGATCACGCCATGCCGGCGTTCCGGCGCGCCCCACACAAAGGCCTTGTATTCGCGCACGAGATGCAGCTTGCGGCCGTGATCCTCGAACAGGCGAGACAGGCCCTCGTGCGCGGCGTCGGTCTTGGCGGCGACCAGGAGGCCCGAGGTGTCCTTGTCCAGCCGATGCACGACGCCCGGCTTCTTGACGCCGCCAATGCCGGAGAGACTGTCGCCGCAATGGGCGATGAGCGCATTGACCAGCGTGCCGGTCTGGTGACCGTGCGCCGGGTGCACGACGAGACCGGCGGGCTTGTCGATGACGATGAGATGCGCATCTTCGAAGACGATATTTAACACGATAGGCTCGCCGCGCGGCGCGGCCGGCGCGGCCGGCGGCACGCTCAACGACAGGCGTTCGCCGCCAATGAGCCGATGGCTGGCGTCGCTTACGGCGCAGCCCCCGATCGCCAAGCAACCGGCCTCGATCAGCGCCTTGATGCGCGTGCGTGAGAGATGTGCGTCGATGGCCTCGGGCCGCTCGGCAAGGAACCGATCGAGCCGCACGCCGGCGGCGTCCAAAGGAACCTCGAACGCCAAAAGCCTTTCCTCGCCGCGCTCCTCGTCTTGCTGGGATGGCTCTCGCATGGGTGGCTCGTTTATTTCTATGGTTTCGCGCCGACCCTATCCCAGAGGGCTGCGGGATTCACACATCTGATTCAGCGCAGCTAAATCAAGATAAGGCCGCGATGCCCTGCGCATCGTTGCGAAACCGCCGCGAAAGGTTGTTTGGCGCAAGGAAAGCGTCGAGCCCATCCTTGGAAACGTCGACTCCACAAATGTTCCTGGTCACGGTAACCTGCCTTGTGTCATGCGGTTGAAGCCAAGCGACTGTTCGGTCGTGCGTGACAACGGCGAGGATCTCAAGCTCTCCCACGGGTTGCGCCCTGAGGGTCAACGGGCGGCCTCGCCGCCGCGCACGGGCCGGCGGCCGCCGGTCCATGCGCAAGCCACTCGCGCGCCGCTTAGAGCGCGTTGAGCATATTGCGCGGAACCGGTTCTGAACGTCGAGAGAATATGCTCTAAAAGCGCTGCGCTAAAATCCAACCACATGGCGGTTATTCGTGCTCTTAGGCTTCGGGCATTTCTTTCGGTTGGCGCGCGCCGGCTACATCCTGGCGCGTGAAGGCGTTTTTTCGGGCCTCGATCCCGCCGTGCTGCCGCCCGCCGGGGCGTTCTCGGTCAGAATCGCCAATTTGTTGGCGCGCCGGGATTCGGGCGGCGCTCCGGACGCGTTGGTGCGGGCCTTCTCGCAAATCGGTCCGTCCTATGTGAAGCTTGGGCAGTTTCTGGCCACGCGGCCCGACGTCGTCGGCGCGGACATCGCCGACGCCCTGACGGCCCTGCAAGACAGGATGGAGCCTTTCGCACGCGCGCAAGCCGTCGCCATTGTCGAAAAAGCGTTCGGCAGGAAAATCGAGCAGATTTTCGTTTCCTTCGGGGAGCCCGTCGCCGCGGCCTCGGTCGCGCAGGTGCATGTCGCCCAGGCAGCCTATGCCAAAGGCGAGCGCAAGGTCGCGGTCAAGGTTTTGCGGCCGGGCGTCGAGCGCCTGTTCCGGCGCGATCTCGCCGACATGCACATCGTGGCGCGCCTCGCCGAGCGCTTTTTCGCCGAAGGGCGCCGCTTGCGTCTCGTGCAAGTCGTGGACACCCTGGCGCGCACGGTCAAATTGGAGATTGATTTCCGTCTCGAGGCCGCCGCGGCGTCCGAGTTTCGCGACAATGTCGCACATGACCGCGACATTCACGCGCCGAGGGTCGACTGGGACCGCACCGCGCGCGAAGTGCTCACGCTGGAATGGATCGACGGCGCGCCGCTGTCCGACGTGGCGCGGGTGGTGCAGGAGGGCCACGATCTGAAGGATTTGGCCCGCAGCGTGTTGCAATCCTTCCTGCGCACGGCCATGCGCGACGGTTTCTTCCACGCCGACATGCACCAGGGCAATCTGTTCGTCGACAAAAAGGGCCGGCTCGTCGCCATCGATTTCGGAATCATGGGCCGGCTCGGCTTCAAGGAACGGCGTTTTCTCGCGGAAATCCTGTTCGGCTTCATCACCAGAGACTACAAACGAGTCGCCGAAGTGCATTTCGAAGCGGGCTATGTGCCGCCCATTCATTCGGTCGAGGAGTTTTCGCAGGCGTTGCGCGCCATCGGCGAGCCGCTGCACACGCTCAACGTGCAGGACATTTCCATGGCGCGGCTGCTGGCCCTGTTGTTCGAGGTCACGGCCCTGTTTGACATGCGCACGCGCACCGAACTCGTGCTCTTGCAAAAGACCATGGTCGTCGCGGAAGGCGTCGCGCGCACCCTCGATCCCGGGCTCGACATCTGGAAAACGTCGGACCCGGTGGTGCGGGGCTGGATCGAGGACAATCTCAGCGCGAAAGCCAAACTCGAGGACGCCGGACGGAACGCGCTGGAGCTCGCCAAGCTCGCCAGTCATCTACCCAAGGTGTTGGCGCAAGCGGAAACGGCGATCGCCTATCTTGCCGACGCAGCCTCTAAAGGCGTCAGCCTCTCGCCGGAAACGCTCGAGACGCAAGCGCGGCTGCGCCGGCGCTCCGATCGCTTCCTGCTCATCGGCTTCGCGCTGGTCATGCTGGTGGCGATCTGGCTGATGCGGCGGTGAGGGTCGCGATTGTAAGATTGCCAGATTGCCCCGCCACACGCCGACTACGGCAATGGAGAAGCGTATGTCGACAACCGACGCTGAACTTGAAGCCCTACTGGATGACATCGAGTCTGATCGAGTAGAGCGCAAAGAATCGTTCAAAGGAGATGCTTCCGACAAGTGCCGCCAAGCGGTTTGCGCTTTCGCCAATGACTTGCCGGATCATCGCAAGCCCGGTTTCGTTTTCATCGGCGCTCGCGATAATGGCCTCCCTTCTCAATTAGTTATCACCGATGATTTGCTTCGCCAGCTCGCGGATATTCGTTCTGACGGCAATATCCTTCCGTTGCCATCGATGGTGGTGGAAAAACGCGTGCTGAAAGGCGCGGACATGGCGGTAATCACCGTGTTGCCCGCAGATGCGCCGCCGGTTCGTTATAGAGGACGCACATGGATACGGACGGGGCCGCGCCGCGGGATTGCAAGCGCGCAGGACGAGCGTCTCCTCAACGAAAAGCGTCGTCACGGTGATTTACCATTCGATGCTCAGACGGTCTCCTTCGCAGCACTCGCCGATTTGAATAAGCGACTTTTTGAAGAGGAATATCTTCCAGCCGTGGTCGCAAGGGATGTGTTGGAAGCCAACCACAGATCATATGAGGAGCAGTTGGCGGCTTGCCGGATGATCGAGTCAGCAGATAAACCGACTCCTACCGTCGTCGGAGCAATGGTTCTTGCGCCACGCGCACGTGATCTAATTCCTAGCGCCTACGTTCAATTTCTGCGAATTGATGGAACTGCATGGTCCGACGCAATTATCGATGAGGAAACTATAGATGGCCCTTTGGGCCAAATTCTTCGTCGCATCGATGATAAGCTCGAAGCACATATTCGAACTTCTGTTGAAATTGGTGTAGGAAGTCTAGAACGTCGAACTCCGGATTATCCGATGGTCGCGCTGCAGCAACTGGTCCGAAATGCCATAATGCATAGAACTTACGAGGCGACCACCGCCCCGGTCCGGATCAATTGGTTCACCGATAGGATTGAAATT
Source organism: Methylocystis sp. (assembly GCA_016178015.1). Taxonomy (GTDB): domain Bacteria; phylum Pseudomonadota; class Alphaproteobacteria; order Rhizobiales; family Beijerinckiaceae; genus Methylosinus. The sequence goes on from JACOUB010000027.1 coordinate 12,749, forward strand.
ACGAACCCTGGTGGACCCTACGGCATTGTAACCCGCGAGAATTTCGGCAGGCCCGGTTACACGGATTACCGTAATCCAAACTTGGCGGCAGCGATGCGCGTCCTTGGTTTCGTTCAGCGCTTCGGCGTCGGTATCGCCACGGCCAGGCAAAAATTGATGGAAAACGGGAATCCTCCACCCGACTTTGATCCACGTGATAATCTTGTTCTGGTCACGATATGGAAAAAGCCATGAGCATTCCCGTCGTCACTTTCTTCAATAACAAGGGAGGCGTCGGTAAGACCTCTCTCGCGTATCATTTGGCTTGGATGTTTTCGGAAATGGACCATCGTATTCTGGTGGTTGATTTGGACCCACAAGCCAACTTGACTGCTGCGTTCCTAGATGAAGACGTGCTGGTCGAAATATGGGAAGATCATCCAGAGCTTCCAAACACGATCTTTCGATCTCTCCAGCCTTTGCTCGAAGTAGGGGACATACTCGAAGCAAAGCAGGTCAAGATCAAGGCAAACCTCTCTCTGATCCCCGGCGATTTGGCTCTGTCTGGATTCGAAGACACTCTCTCGGGAGAATGGCCTGAGAGTATGGGCGACAAGAATCTTCTTCGGCCATTTCGTGTGTTGACGGCCTTTTGGCAAATAATGCAACAAGCCGCGCAAAAAAATGAAGCCGACTTGATCCTCGTCGATGTAGGACCAAATCTCGGCGCCATAAATCGGTCGGCGCTGATCGCGTCCGATTTCGTAATCATTCCGCTCGGCGCGGATCTGTTTTCATTGCAAGGCCTGCGTAATCTTGGACCGACATTGAGAAGTTGGCGCGCGTTATGGAAAAAACGTTTGGAAAATTGGGGCGCCCCCGCTTTCGCTCTTCCGAGTGGTAGAATGGAGCCAGTCGGATACATTGCTCAACAACACGGTGTACGTTTGTCGCGTCCAGTGAAGGCATATGATCGCTGGTTGAACAGGATGCCGTTACAATATCGTCAAAGCGTCTTGGGCGAGGAGCAAGCGACGGCCGCTCCCGCAATTGGCTCGGACCCGGAATGTCTTGCGTTGCTTAAACACTTTCACAGCCTTGTGCCAATGGCTATGGAGGCGCGCAAACCCTTATTCCTACTGAAGACCGCCGACGGAGCCATCGGCGCTCATTTGTACGCCGTTCATGATGCCTATGACAATTACCATGAGCTCGCTGGAAAAATACTGGATCGTGTCCTTCGCGTTGAGGCGTAAGAGCGATTACGACAACAGCCCATGATCCCTGGCGAGCTGCAGCAGGTTCTTCTGCGGCCGCGCGCCGAGATGGGAGATGACTTCCGCCGTGGCGAGCGCGCCAGGAGCGCTTGGTCACTTGGTCGTATTTGCGACCTTGATGTGTTAATGTGCATATGCTATATATAGCATATGGCGTCCGCTAAACTTATTGAAAGCCAAAAATTCACGCTGGATGGCGGCGCGACAGTTCAAATCAAAATTTGGCGGTTGCGAGAGCCGACGGCGGAACGGCCGCATGGTTTGAAATACTCGCTCTTCTATGGACGGGATAGTCAACGGATCATTGGCTACGACAACGAAACAAGGAAGGGCGATCACCGTCACTATCGGGATCGCGAAGAACGTTACGAGTTCACCACGTTCGAGATGCTGTTTTTAGATTTTTGGCGAGATGTGAAGAAGGAGATCGAAAATGAAAGAGGTCAAACTACACGTTGAGACCCTTGACGACTTCGCCCGCCGCTCAATGGAAATGGCGCGGCGATTGGATCAAGGCGTGCGAAAACAAGGCAAGGGATTGGGCAAGGAACTCGGCCATATCTCGTTCGAGAGCATGGAAGGCCTGCTGAAGGTGCTGACGCCCAATCGATGGCGCTTGTTGCGAGCGCTGCGCAATCGCGGCCCCCTTTCGGTCCGTGCGCTCGCGCGGTCGCTCGATCGCGACTACCGGGGCGCGCACGCTGACGTGGCCTTGTTGATCGACGCCGGTTTAATCGAGCGGAACGAGCAGGGAGCGATCTTCGTTCCGTGGACGCGAATTACGGCGGAAATGGCTGTGGACATCGCGGCGTAGCCGCCGCAGCGCTGCGCGCGGCGACCCTGAGTTTCAATTGTCATTGGCCCTGCAACCCCGCTTCCATGCGATTTTTGGGAGTCCGCCCCGCCTAAAGGCGCGGAATGTCTCTTAAACGGCGCTTTCCAGTCATTCTTGCAGCGGGCGCGATCGCTCGGACTTTCACCCCTCGCTCACCCCAACAACCCCTGATCCCTGGCGAGCTGCAGCAAATCTTTCTGCGGCCGGGCGCCGATATGCGAGATGACTTCCGCAGCGGCGAGCGCGCCGAGCGACGCGCTCTGCGCATGCGGCAATCCTTGCGCCAGCCCGGCGAGAAACCCCGCCGCAAACAAGTCTCCGGCGCCGGTGGTGTCCACCACGTCTTCGACCGGAAAGGCGGGAACGGCGGTTGCCTGGTCGCCGTCCGCGACGACGCAGCCCTTTGCCGACCGCGTGACGACGCCAAGGAGGTTGTTTTCGGCGCAAAGGGCGCGCAGCGCCGTGTCGAAATCGGCCGTCTCATAAAGCGAATGTAATTCGCTCTCGTTGCAGAAGACGATGTCCACCAGACCGTCGCGTATGAGCTGCAGGAATTCGCCGCGGTAGCGATCGACGCAGAACGAATCGGACAGGCTGAGCGCCACCTGAGCGCCGTTCGCTCGGCTGATGTTCGCGGCCTTCAGGAACGCCGCCTTGGCGCCCGGCGGATCCCACAGATAACCCTCCAGGTAGAGGATCTTGGCGGCGCGCACCAGGTCGTCGTCGAGGTCGGCGGGCTCGAGCGCCTGACAGGCGCCGAGATAGGTGTTCATGGTCCGCTGCCCGTCCGGCGTCACCAGAATGAGGCAACGCGCCGTCGCGGCGCCGTCCGTGGCGAACGCCGTCTCGAAGGCGACCCCCGCCTTGCGGATGTCGTGGAAGAACTCCTTGCCGGCCGCGTCGTCCTTCACCTTGCCGACAAAGGCGGCGCTGCGCCCGAAGCTGGCGAGGCCCGCCATCGTATTGGCGGCGGAGCCGCCCGAAACGACCGTCGTTGGACCCATTTCCGCGTAAAGCTGGCCGGCGCGCGCCTCGTCGACAAGCTGCATCGCGCCCTTGCGCAGGCCGGCCCGGTGCAGGTCGTCGTCGTCGGCTCTGGCCAACACGTCGACAATGGCGTTGCCGACGCCGAGAACATCGATAGAACGAGACATGTATACTTCCGCCGAGTTTATGGGAGAAAGGACGAGCTGGCGCTTCCGTTCGGACCGGCGCCGCGTCCTTGTCCACGCCGGCGAAGCTCGCGTCAACCCGTGAATTGTTAACCGGCTTGCAGCGCCTACCCGGCGGAGGCGACTTTCCTTAATGGACGAGCCGTGTCATACGGCATCCGCGTGATCAATTCGGATAGGCGCGTCCCCGCTCTCAAGGTGTTACGAAAACTGCAGAAGGGGCGCGCCCCTCTCCCCGCTTGCGGGGAGAGGTTGGGTGAGGGGCCAGGGGATTAGCGCAACGCTTAAGGAGCGCATGAGCATCGGCCGCAAATGATGAAAATATCGAGGAAAACCATGGCATTCTTCATGGCGACGCCGACCACGTCACGATGCGATGATGCGAAGATCACGGCCAATCCCCTAGCCCCTCACCTCACCTCTCCCCGCAAGCGGGGAGAGGAGGCGGCGCCGCGCCGTCTCGAGAGAATCACTTCCGTGAACGTTTCGCAAGGAAGCCCTCGCCCCGACGCGTCTTCGAAAGCTGCTGGCTAAAAGGATTGCGGCGGCGCCCATGTCGATCAAACATCCCATCATTTCGATCACCGGCTCCTCCGGCGCGGGCACCAGCTCGGTCAAGCAGACGTTCGAACAAATATTCCGCCGCGAGAAGGTCGAAGTCGCTTATATCGAAGGCGATTCCTTCCACCGCTACGACCGCAACGACATGGAGATCGCCATCGCCAAGGCGCATGCCGAGGGCAATACGCATTTCAGCCATTTCGGTCCCGAGGCCAATCTGCTGGCCGAACTGGAAGCCTTGTTCAAGCAATATAGCGAAGATGGCACAGGGAGTTATCGGCATTACGTCCACGATGACGATGAGGCTGCGATCTACGGCACGCCGCCCGGCTCCTTCACCCCGTGGGAAGACGTGCCGGCCAACACCGATCTTTTATTCTACGAGGGGCTGCACGGCGCCGTCGTCACCGATGAGGTGAATGTCGCGCGTTACGCCGATCTCAAGATCGGCGTCGTTCCGGTCATCAATCTCGAATGGACGCAGAAACTGCATCGCGACCGCATTTCGCGCGGCTATACCACCGAGGCGGTCACCGAAACGATCCTGCGCCGCATGCACAATTACGTGCATTACATTTGTCCCCAGTTCTCGGAGACCGACATTAACTTCCAGCGCGCGCCGACGGTGGACACGTCCAATCCCTTCGTCGCGCGATCGATCCCGACGCCTGACGAGTCCATCCTCGTCATCAGGTTCCGCGATCCGCACGGTGTGGATTTTCCTTATCTCGTCGCGATGATCGCTGGCAGTTGGATGTCGCGCGCCAATTCGATCGTCATTCCCGGCAACAAGCTCGATATCGCCATGCAGCTCTTGCTGACGCCGAGAATCCTCGATCTCATCAAGCTCAAGAAGAGCGCCGCTTAAAGGAAAGAAGCATGTCCGACGCGCTCGAAAAGACCGCCGCTGGAGCGGCTAAGCCCGCAAACGGGCGGCGCGCCGCCAACGCCATCAGGGCGCTGGCCATGGACGCGGTCGAGAAGGCCAAATCCGGCCATCCCGGCATGCCGATGGGCATGGCCGACGTCGCCACCGTGCTGTTCCGGCAATTTCTGAAATTCGACGCCTCGGCGCCCGCTTGGCCCGATCGCGACCGTTTCGTGCTGTCGGCCGGCCATGGTTCGATGCTGATCTACGCCCTGCACTACCTGCTCGGCTATCCGGGGATGGAGAAATCGGACCTCGAGCAGTTCCGTCAACTCGGGTCAGTGACGCCCGGCCATCCCGAATACGGACATACGGTCGGCGTCGAAACGACGACCGGACCGCTCGGGCAAGGCCTCGCCACAGCGGTCGGCATGGCCATCGCCGAGCGGCTGAAGGCGGAACGGTTCGGCGCCGATCTCGTCGATCACGACACTTATGTCATCGCCGGCGATGGCTGTCTGATGGAAGGAATCAGCCACGAGGCGATCGATCTTGCGGGACATTTGCGGCTCTCCCGCCTCATCGTGTTGTGGGACGACAATTCCATCTCGATCGACGGCCCGACCAGCCTCTCGACCTCATGCGACCAGGTGGCGCGCTTTGCCGCCTGCGGCTGGCACGTGCAGCGCGTCGACGGCCACGACGCGCGCCAGGTCGCGGCGGCGATCGCCGCAGCAAAGGAGGATCGGCGGCCTTCATTCATCGCCTGCCGGACCGTCATCGCCTTCGGCTCGCCCGGCAAACAGGGCACCGAGGCTTCGCATGGCGCCCCGCTCGGCGAAGCGGAAATCGCCGCCGCCAGGCAAGCGCTCGACTGGCCGCATGAGCCCTTCGAGGTTCCGAGCGACGTTCTGCAAGGGTGGCGCAATGCGGGCCAACGCGGCGTAAGCGCGCGTCGAGCCTGGGAGAAGCGGCTCGCCGCGTCGCCCAAGCGCGTCGAGTTCGAGACCTTGCTGCAAGGCGATGTCGCGAGCGACGTGAGCGCGCCGCTGGCGGCGTTGCGCGCCAAGCTCGGAACAGAGAGGCCGAGGGTGGCGACGCGCAAATCGTCGGAAATGGCGCTGACCGTCATCAACGCGGCGACCAAGGCGACGATCGGCGGCTCGGCCGATCTCACCCATTCCAACTATACCATCACCAAGGGAATGGGCGTCGTCACGCCGGATGATTTCTCGGGCCGCTACATCCATTACGGCGTGCGCGAGCACGCCATGGCGGCGGCGATGAACGGCGTCGCCCTGCATGGCGGCTTTGTCCCGTATGGCGGCACCTTCCTGGTGTTCTCCGATTATGCGCGCGCCGCCATCAGGCTGGCGGCGCTGATGAAGCAGCGCGTCATCTATGTGCTCACCCACGATTCCATAGGTCTGGGCGAGGACGGCCCGACCCACCAGCCGGTGGAGCATCTGGCCGCTTTGCGCGCCATGCCCAATCTCAACGTGTTTCGGCCCGCCGACGCCATCGAGACGGCTGAATGCTGGGAGCTGGCGCTGGCCGCGCGCCACACCCCATCGGTGTTGAGCCTGTCGCGCCAGAATCTGCCGACGCTGGCGCGCGCCGTTGTGGAGAACTTGAGCGCGCGCGGCGCCTACGTGCTGCGCGAAGCCGAGGGCTGGCGCGACGTGACGCTGCTCGCCACCGGCTCGGAGGTGGAGATCGCCCTGGCGGCCGCCGACCTGCTGAGCGCGCAAGGCAAGCGGGCCGCCGTCGTCTCCATGCCGTCGTGGGAGCTGTTCGAGGCGCAGCCCGCTTTCTATCGCGCGAGCGTGCTCGGCGAGGCGCCGCGCGTCGGCGTCGAGGCTGCGACGCGGTTCGGCTGGGACCGCTGGCTCGGCGAGCGCGGCGCTTTCGTCGGCATGACGGGTTTTGGCGCCAGCGCTCCCGCTGGCGACCTTTACAAGCACTTCGGCATCACCGCCGAGGCCGTGTCGAAGACGGCCAGGACCCTAATTACCGCCTGACAAATGTTTTACCAGGAGAGGACAAGCCGATGGCTCTCATTACCTTGCGTCAGCTTCTCGATCACGCCGCCGAACATGATTACGGCGTGCCGGCTTTCAACATCAACAACATGGAGCAGGGCCTCGCCGTCATGGAGGCGGCGGCCGCGGCGGACGCTCCCGTCATCATCCAGGCGAGCCGCGGCGCGCGCGCTTACGCCAACGACGTGATGCTGGCCAAGATGATCGAGGCGCTGGCCATCATGTATCCCGATACTCCGCTGGTCATGCATCTCGATCACGGCAACGAGGAAGCCACCTGCGCCAGCGCCATCCGCTTTGGCTTCACCTCGGTGATGATGGATGGCTCGCTCAAGGCCGACGGCAAGACGCCGGCCGACTATGCTTACAATCTGGGGGTGACGCGCCGCGTGGTCGACATGGCGCACTGGGTCGGCGTCTCCGTCGAGGGCGAGCTCGGCGTGCTCGGCTCGCTGGAGAGCGGCAAGGGCGAGCAGGAGGACGGCCACGGCGCCACGATCAAGCTCGGGCACGACCAATTGCTCACCGACCCGGCGCAAGCCGAGGATTTTGTGGCGCGCACGAAGGTCGACGCGCTGGCCATCGCCATGGGCACCTCGCACGGCGCTTACAAATTCACGCGCAAGCCCGACGGCGCCATCCTCGCCATGAAGGTGGTGGAGGAAATCCACCGGCGTCTGCCTAACACCCATCTCGTGATGCACGGCTCGTCTTCGGTGCCGCAAGACCTGCAGGACGCCTTCAACGCCGCGGGCGGCGAGATGCCGCAGACCTGGGGCGTGCCCGTCGAGGAGATCGTTCGCGGCATCAAGCATGGCGTGCGCAAGATCAACATCGACACCGATTGCCGTATCGCCCTGACCGCGTCTATTCGAGCGACCTTGCTGAAGAACAAGGGCGAGTTCGATCCGCGCAAATACCTGAAGCCGGCCAAGGAGGCCATGCGCGCGCTCTGCACGCGGCGTTACGAGGAATTCAACACGGCCGGACAGGCGGGGAAGATCAAGCCGCTGCCCTTGTCCGAAATGGCCAAGCGTTACGCCAGCGGCGCGCTCGATCCGCGCATCGCCGGAGCGAAGGCGGCGTGAGACTGGCGAACCCCCTCCCCAACCCTCCCCCGCTCCGCGGGAGAGGGAGCAGATTCGGGGCTTCAGAGCCAATAAGCGAAACGCCGGTCGTTGGGGTCCCCTCTCCCGCTTGCGGGGGAGGGACAGGGAGGGGGCCGATGGCGCGTCGAGTCGATGGAGTTTTCTTTCTTTCGGCGTCCGGGCGATGAGACCAATCGAGAGGATGCGATAATGAACGATATTCCTAAAGCCGAGACCGTACGCGGCAAGGACCGCTATAAATCCGGCGTGATGGAATACAAGAAAATGGGCTATTGGGAGCCCGATTATCAGCCTAAGGATACGGACATCATCGCCCTGTTCCGGGTGACGCCGCAAACCGGCGTCGATCCGGTGGAGGCGGCGGCGGCGGTGGCCGGAGAATCTTCGACCGCGACGTGGACAGTGGTGTGGACCGATCGCCTGACGGCGACAGAAAAATATCGCGGCAAATGCTATCGCGTCGATCCTGTGCCGAACGCGCCGGGCTGTTATTTCGCCTATGTCGCTTATGATCTCGACCTCTTTGAACCTGGCTCGATCGCCAACATCTCGGCGTCGATCATCGGCAACGTGTTCGGCTTCAAGCCGCTCAAGGCGCTGCGTCTCGAGGACATGCGGTTGCCGGTCGCTTATGTGAAGACCTTCCAGGGCCCGGCGACCGGCATCGTCGTCGAGCGCGAGCGCCTCGACAAATTCGGCCGGCCGTTGCTCGGCGCGACCGTCAAGCCGAAACTCGGTCTCTCGGGCCGCAACTATGGCCGCGTGGTCTACGAAGCCTTAAAGGGCGGGCTCGATTTCACCAAGGACGACGAGAACATCAACTCGCAGCCGTTCATGCATTGGCGCGAACGTTTTTTGTATTGCATGGAGGCGGTGAACAAGGCGCAGGCGGCTGCGGGCGAGATCAAGGGCAGCTATCTCAACGTCACCGCCGCCACCATGGAAGATATGTACGAGCGCGCCGAATTCGCCAGGGAGCTCGGCTCGATCATCATCATGATCGATCTAGTGATCGGCTATACGGCGATCCAGTCGATGGCCAAATGGGCGCGCCGCAACGACATGATCCTGCATTTGCATCGCGCCGGCCACTCGACCTACACGCGCCAGAAATCGCACGGCGTTTCCTTTCGCGTCATCGCCAAATGGATGCGCCTCGCCGGCGTCGACCATATCCACGCGGGCACGGCGATCGGCAAGTTGGAGGGCGATCCGGCCACAGTGCGCGGCTATTATGATATTTGCCGTGAGGACTTCGTTCCGAGAAACCTCGAGCACGGCCTCTTCTTCGACCAGCATTGGACGAGCCTCAACAAGCTCATGCCAGTGGCGTCGGGCGGCATCCACGTCGGCCAGATGCATCAGCTCCTCGACATGTTCGGCGACGACGTCGTGTTGCAGTTCGGCGGCGGCACCATCGGCCATCCGGCCGGCGTCGCGCAAGGCGCCACGGCCAACCGCGTGGCTCTCGAAGCTTTGGTTCTGGCCCGCAACGAGGGCCGCGACATTCTCAGCGAAGGACCGCAAATCCTCGCTGCGGCGGCCAAGCATTGCCCGCCGCTGCGCCAGGCGCTCGAGGTGTGGAAGGACGTGAGCTTCGACTATGCCTCCACCGATGCGCCCGATTTCGTTTCGACGCCCAACGTGGCGTAACAAGGAGCAAGACCCATGCGCATCACGCAAGGCGCCTTCTCGTTCCTGCCCGATCTCAGCGACGCGCAAATCGCGAGCCAAGTGCAATATGCGCTTCGCAAAGGCTGGGCTATCAACATCGAATATACCGACGATCCGCATCCGCGTAACGTCTACTGGGAGATGTGGGGCATGCCCATGTTCGACCTCGATGATCCAAAGGACGTCGTCCACGAGCTGAACGAATGCCGCAAAGCCCATGGCGAGCGTTACATCCGCCTTTCGGCGTTCGACTGCTCGCATGGCTGGGAATCGGTGCGCCTCTCCTTCATCGTCAACCGGCCGAAGACTGAACCGGGATTTCGGCTCGAACGGCAAGAGGGCGTGGGCCGCAACCAGCGTTACGCGACCAAGTCCTATGCGGTCGACAACCCGGAAGGAAGCCGTTACCGCTGAAGGAGGCGTCTGGACCGCGAGCCTTCAGGCTCGCAATTCTCCCAGCGAGCCTGAAGGCTCGCGGTCCGAGCGGTAGGGCCAAGAGGCCAGCCAACCGACTGCTCGAACAAGCTTCGGAACAGCAATCGTGACTGACGACATCATCATCGCGCCGTCCATTCTCGCCGCCGATTTCGCGCGGCTGGGCCAGGAGGTCCGTGATCTCGCCCAGGCCGGCGCCGACTGGATTCATCTCGACGTGATGGACGGCCGCTTCGTGCCCAACATCACCTTTGGCCCGCTCGTGGTGAAGGCGCTGCGTCCCCACACCGACCGCGTTTTCGACGTGCATTTGATGATCGAACCCGCCGAGCCTTTTCTTAGCGCCTTCGCGCAGGCGGGCGCCGACATCATCACCGTCCATGCCGAAGCTGGACCGCATCTGCATCGTTGCCTGCAAGCCATTCGCGCGCTGGGCAAGAAAGCCGGCGTCTCGCTCAATCCGGGAACGCCCGAGACTGTGATCGAATATGTGCTGGACAAGCTCGATCTCGTGCTGGTGATGAGCGTTGACCCCGGCCTCGGCGGCCAGAGCTTCATTGCCTCGCAGCTCGACAAGATACGCCGCATCCGCGCCATGATCGAGCGCCGACCCATCCATCTTGCCGTCGATGGCGGCGTGACGGCGCAGACGGCGGCGGCGATTGTCGAGGCGGGCGCGAATGTGCTGGTCGCCGGCTCGGCGGTGTTTCACGGCGCCGGCGTCGAAGCTTACGCGTGCAACATCGCCGCGCTACGACAAGCAGCCGCGAGCGCAGGCGCCGTCAGCGCGTGAGCGCGCCGTCACGGATCGCCCATCTTGCGCCGGTCGCGCCATGAGAGGGCGCGAGATGAGAGTTGCGGACGGCGCCCATGCGCATTATGGGTAGCCCTCGCGTAAAGCCTTTAGCTGCGCGGATTGGGGCGTCGCCAAGCGGTAAGGCAGCGGATTTTGATTCCGCCATGCGGAGGTTCGAATCCTCCCGCCCCAGCCAAGGCATCCAGCTTGACGCCCGACCAAGGGCGTCGTAACGGCTCGCGAAACGGCTTGCGCGATTTCCGAGGACGCTCGCCGCACTAATCCCTTCGGTTGCGCCCGTCGGGCGCGGGGCCGTCAATGCGCCTGCCAGGCAGGAGCAGCATAAGGATCAACGGCAACGGCCCCAAGAACAGGGTCGAAACGACCCACCCCCGAGGCTTCCAATGCTTCCATCTGGCAAGGCGGTCCGCGCAGTACGCAAAGACCACAACTGCGATAATCAATCCAATAAACCAAGGGGAAATGCCCATCTGCGCTCTCCATGACGAACGTCAACTGGCGCCCCGTACATCGCCTGTCGAACAGAACATACCCAATTATTTGATCATGCGGTAAAGAAGCACAATCGGCGCAACCTCCTCGCCCGCCACAATCTCGTGGGAAGAGTTTTGGAACGCAACCGGCGCGCAAACACCATCGTCGTCGCGAGCCTTGCCGTCGAGGCCATTGAGGCGCCGATGTGGGCTGGGCTCGAAGCCGCGCTCGACCGGACCGAGCGAGACCAAGCGGCGAAGTTTGTCTTCGACCAAGACCGGCGCGCCTACATCGCCGCGCACGCGCTGCTCCGCTACGCTCTTTCGGCAAGCGCCGACATCGAGCCCGGAGCGTGGCGCTTCGCCATCGGCGTCCACGGCAAGCCTTTTTTGCAAGAACAGCCGGACGGCCTGGACCTGCGGTTCAGCCTCTCCCACACCCGCGGCATGGCGGCGGTCGCGTTGGCGCAGGGCGTCGACGTGGGCGTCGACGTGGAAGCGCGGGAGCGCGTCGGGCAGTTCGATCTCGCCGTTGCGGACGCCCATTTCGCGCCCGACGAAGCGGCCCTATTGCGCGCTTTGCCCAGCGCCGAGGAGCGGCAGGAGCGGTTCCTGGCGCTGTGGACGCTGAAGGAAGCCGTGGTCAAGGCGACCGGACGCGGCGTGTCGCAGCCGCTGGCCGGCTTCAGCATCGGCTTCGACCCCTTGCGCGTCACCCTGCGCGATGCGCCCGCCGACGGCGCGACGGCGGCAGAACAGGCGCCATGGCGTCTTGCCCATTGGCCGCTGGCCGGCTGGCACCTCGCCGCAGCGGCGCGCTGGCCGCGGGCGGGAAATCCGGTCTTCGAGCATTCGACGGCGGAGCTGTCGGATGTGTTCTCGCGCGCCAGTCGCAATTGACAGCAATGGCGGCGCGAGCGTTGATGTTGTCGCCGGCCGCATAATATATCGTGTCGGCGGCGCCGCCGGAGCCCGCGCCGGGACGGTCGCAGGCAAGGCATGACCGCTGCCGCCGCCTTACGCCGCCTTCGCCTTGGGGCCGAAGCGCCCATAGAAGGTTTCGCCCTTTTTGGCCATGTCGCGCAACAGCGGCGGCGGTGCGAAACGTTTGCCGTATTTTTTCGTGAAGTGATCGCAGATGGCGACGAAGGCGCGCGCCCCGAGCCCGTCGATGTAAGAGAGCGTTCCGCCGGTAAACGGCGCAAAGCCGAAACCGAGGATGGAGCCCACATCCGCCTCGCGCGGATCTGTCACGACGCTCTCAGCGATGGCGCGCGCCGCCTCCACCGCCTGCACGACGAGGAAGCGCTGTTGCAATTCCCTCATATCCAACGTCTCTGGATCGAGGGCCGTTTCGGCGAGGGCGGAAAGGCCCGGCCACAGCGTCTTCTTGCCGCTCGCCGGATAGTCGTAAAAACCCTTGCCGTTCTTGCGCCCGAAGCGTCCCTTGTCTTCGACCATGAAGCGCAGCACGCGCTCCATGGTCGGATCGACGGCCGCTTCGCCGAGATCCTTTTTGGTCGCCTGATGAATCTTCCACGCGAGATCGAGCGCGACTTCGTCGTTGAGCGCCAGCGGCCCGACCGGCATCCCCGCCATGCGCGCGACATTTTCGATCATCGCCGGCGGCGCGCCTTCCGCCAACATGATGTGGCCTTCGCGCAGATAGGCGAGCACGCAGCGGTTGGCGTAGAAGCCGCGCGAGTCGTTGACGACGATCGGCGTCTTCTTGATCAGCCGCACGAAGTCGAGCGCTGTGGCAAGCGCCTTATCGCCGGTCTCCTTGCCGAGAATGACCTCGACGAGCAGCATTTTCTCGACCGGCGAGAAGAAGTGAATGCCGATGAAGTTCTGAGGACTGGCCGATGTTTTGGCAAGCGACGCGATCGGCAGGGTGGAGGTGTTGGAGGCGAACACGACGTTGGGTCCGACGACCTCTTGCGCTTTTTTGGTCGCGTCCGCCTTGACCGCGCGGTCTTCGAACACGGCCTCGACGATAAGATCGCAGCCCTTCAACTTCCCGTAATCGGCGGTGGGCTCGATGTGCGCGAGCAGCGCCTCTTTGTCGGCGGCGCCGGCGCGCCCCTTCATCACCTGACTTGAAATGAGCTTGTCGGCAACCGCCTTGCCCTTGTCGGCGCTCTCCTGGTCGCGATCGACGAGCACGACGTCGAGGCCGGCGAGCGCGCTCACATAAGCGACGCCTGCGCCCATGAAGCCGGCGCCGAGAACGCCGATCTTGCGCAGCTTCGTCGCGCCGATGTTTGGCGGGCGCCGCGCGCCCTTTTCGAGTTCGCCCTTCGATAGAAACAACGACCGGATCATCGCCGCCGCTTCCCTGGAGCGCAGAATATGCGCAAACCATCGCGCCTCCACCCGAAGCGCGAGGTCCATCGGCAGTTGCAGGCCTTCGAACACCGAGTGCAATATCGCCTTCGCCGCCGGATAATTGTCGAACGTCTCGCGCCGGTAGATGGCGTTGGCGGCGGGCCACACCATCATGCCGGCGGGCGAATAGACGCGTCCCGAAGGCGGCTTGAAGCCGGCCTCGTCCCAGGGCGCGACGCCCTTGCCGCCGCCGACGATCCAAGCTTTGGCGCGCGCGACGATCTCGCCCTCGGCGGCGAGCTCGTGCACGAGGTTCGCCGCCTTGGCTTGCTTGGCTCTAATTTGCTCGCCCCTGAGCAGCAATTGCAGGGCGTCGCCGGTGTGCATCAGCCGCGCGATGCGCTGCGTGCCACCGGCGCCGGGAAAGAGGCCGACCTTGATTTCAGGCAGACCGACGCGCGCGGTGTCGGCGAGCACGCGATAGTGACAGGCGAGCGCCAGCTCGAAGGCGCCGCCGACACATGTTCCGTTGATGGCGATGGCGAACGGTTTGCCGCAGGTCTCGAGCTTGCGATAGAGAGCCGACAGGCGCCGCGCGCCCTCGAAGAACAGTTTGGCCGCCGCTTCCTCGCCTTGTTCGCGGAGCGCCTTGGCGTAATGTTTGGCGCTCTGTTGCAATATGGAGAGATCGGCGCCGCCGGAGAACGTCGCCTTTCCCGACGCGATGACGCAGCCCTTGATCGCCGTGTCGCTCGCCACGTGATCGATGACGCGCTCCAGCTCGTCCATCACCTCGAGCGTGATGAGATTCATCGAGCGGTCCGGCATGTCCCAAGTGGCGAGCGCGATCCCGTCGGCGCCGGTTTCGAAGCGGAAATTGGAAAGGTTCATCGGGTTGCTCCTCAGAAAATATCGTCGCCGGACAATCGCTGCTTCTCACGCCCCGCTCCCCTCGCCCTCATGCTGAGGAGGCGGCGCAGCCGCCGTCTCGAAGC
>JACOUB010000028.1 GCA_016178015.1 Methylocystis sp.
AGCCGAGGGGCTTGTCCGACCCTTGGGCGGCGGTGAGCACATCGACGATGCGGCCAAACAGCAGCGGTTCGGCAAATTGCGCGCCGGCGAGCGCGAGATTGGCGAGGACCAAGATGACGGCGAGCCGCGCTTCGGGCCGCAGTTGCCCGAGAACGCGGAGATAGACAGTCAGAACCGACATGCTGGGGCTCGCGAAGCCGACTGCGCGCCGTTTATGGCGCCGGAGAATACTGACGGCTAGAAATTTTCACCCGTCATGCCCGCGCTTGTCGCGGGCATCCACGCCAGCGAGCAGCGACGCGTTTCGAAGAGAAGCACGGCGTTTTCGCTTCTTTGTGAGGATTTCCTGGCATGTCCCGGCGTGGATGGCCGGGACAAGCCCGGCCATGACGCGCTGATGGATCAATATTCGCCGGCGTTGTCTAACGCAACCAAGCAGGAACCTCGTCCAGCGCGATGAGCTCATCGATGCTGGGACGCCGCCGCACGATCGCCCATTGCGCGCCGTCGACCAGAACCTCCGGCGCGAGCGGCCGGCTGTTGTAAGTGCCCGACTGCACGGCGCCATAGGCGCCGGCGGTCGAGACGCAGAGCAAATCCCCTGACGCCGGTTCGGCAAGCGAGCGCGCCAGCGCGAGGTAATCGCCGGTTTCGCACACCGGCCCGACGATGTCGGCGACGACGCGCGGGCGATCGTCGAGCGCGACCGGCGCGATCTCGTGCCATGCGTCATAGAGCGTCGGGCGCACCAGATCGTTCATCCCGGCGTCGACGATGACGAAGGTCTTGGTCTGCCCGCGCTTCACATAGACGACGCGCGTCACCAGCACGCCGGCGTTGCCGACGATGAGCCGGCCGGGCTCGAGGACGAGCTTGCAGCCGAGGTCGCCGAAATGGCGCCGCACGATCGCGGCGTAAAGGTCGGGATGATACGACTGCGGGTCTTCACCCTCGCGATAGGGGACGCCGAGGCCGCCGCCGAGATCGACGTGCGAGATGGCGTGAGCATCGGCGCGCAAGGCGCCGACCAATTCGGCAAGCAACGCGAAGGCCTCATCAAAGGGCGCGAGGTCGGTGAGCTGCGAGCCGATGTGCATATCGACGCCGGCGATTTCTATCCCCGGCAGGCGCGCGGCGTGCGCATAGACGTCGCGGGCGCGCGACAGGGGAACGCCGAATTTGTTTTCGGCGAGCCCGGTTGCAATCTTGGCGTGCGTCCTGGCGTTGACGTCGGGATTTACGCGCAGCGCGACTCTGGCCACACGGCCCTTGGCGGCGGCGATCGCCGAGATCGCCTCGAGCTCTTGCTCCGATTCGACATTGAAGCAGAAGATGCCCGCCTCGAGCGCGAGCGCGATTTCGGCGCCCGTCTTGCCGACGCCAGAGAAAGTGATCTTTCCCGCATCGATCTCCGCCCTGAGGGCGCGGCGCAGTTCGCCGCCTGACACCACGTCCATGCCGGCGCCGAGCGAGCCCAGCAGCGTCAGCACCGCCTGATTGGAATTGGCCTTCATCGCGTAGCAGACGAGCGCGTCAAGCCCCCCGAAGGCCTGCGCGAAAACCGTAAAATGACGGCGGATGGTGGCCGCCGAATAGCAATAGAAGGGAGTCCCCACTTGCTCGGCGATCGCTGGCAAGGCGATGTCCTCGGCGTGCAAGACGCCGCCCCGATAAACGAAATGATGCATGGGATGGGGAGATCAAAGGAGGGGATCGAGAGGGAACGGATATTGGTCCGGCGGGCGATGGCCGATCGTGCCGGGTATCGGCGCTTTGGATTTGTCGCCCCGAGCCGCCCCGGGGCCGATTCGCTTGACCGGGGGCCTGCATGGGTTCTCGCTGGTTTCCTCGATCGGGGCCGGCGGGGCGCGCGCCGCGACCTCGGGCGGCAGTTCGACCGGCCCGCGCCGGCCGCAGCCGCTAAGGCTGGCGAGGGCCAAGGCGATCAACGTGGCCAGAATGAGTGAACGTGATTTGAACCGGAAAGACATTGGGACGCTTGTTCCATCCATGGGAGCCGAACGGGCGGCACTATAACGCAAAGATGCGCGATGACGAGGGGGGCGCGAGCGTCACCCCTGTTCTTTCCGCAATTGCCGCAACCAACGGCGCGCTTGCTTGCGCACGTTGGCGGGCGCCGCGCCGCCATAGCTCGTGCGGCTCCTGACCGATTTCTCGACGCTGAGCACGGAGAACGCCTCGCCCGTAATGCGCGGTTCGACGCGCTGCATGTCGGACAGCGGCAATTTCTCCAAGGCGACGCCGCGTTCCGCCGCGATCGCCACGATTCGCCCTGTTATCTGATGCGCCTCGCGAAACGGCAGGGCGAGCGCGCGCACCAGCCAGTCGGCAAGATCGGTCGCGGTGGCGTAGCCACAGCCTGCCGCCTTGCGCATCCTGGCGCGATCGACGTTCATGTCGCGCGTCATGCCGGCGACGGCGGCGACGCACAGAGAGAGCGAATCGAGCGCGTCGAAGGCGCCTTCCTTGTCCTCCTGCATGTCCTTCGAATAGGCGAGCGGCAATCCTTTCATCACCATGAGCAACGCAGCAAGAGCGCCGACGATGCGCCCGGTCTTGCCGCGCACCAGCTCGGCGGCGTCGGGGTTGCGCTTTTGCGGCATGATCGACGAGCCGGTGGTAAATTTGTCCGACAGCGCGACGAAGCCAAATTGCGGGGTCGTCCACAGCACGATTTCTTCGGCGAAACGCGACAGATGCGTCGCGCAGATCACCGCGGCGGCCAAGGTCTCCAGGACGAAATCGCGATCGGACACGCTGTCTAAGGAATTGGCGGTCGGCCGCGAAAACCCCAACGCCTTGGCGGTCATGACGCGATCGATCGGGAAGGACGTTCCGGCCAGCGCGGCGGCGCCGAGCGGACATTCGTCGAGCCGCGCCCGCGCGTCCTTCAACCGCCCGCGGTCGCGCCCGATCATTTCGACATAAGCGAGAAGATGATGGCCGAAGGTGACGGGCTGCGCCGATTGCAGATGGGTAAAGCCGGGCATTGCGCTGCCCGCTTCGGCGAGCGCCTTTTCGGCGAGGGCAAGTTGAAGGTCGGCCAATTGTTCATCGAGACCGTCGATCGAATCGCGCACGAACAGCTTAAAGTCCGTGGCGACCTGATCGTTGCGCGAGCGAGCGGCGTGCAGGCGTCCGGCAACCGGGCCAATGAGCTCGGCGAGCCGCGCCTCGACGTTCATGTGGATGTCCTCCAAGGCGCGGGAATAGGCGAAGGTCCCGTTCTCGATTTCGCCACGGATTTGCTCTAGACCGCGCGTGATCGCAGCGGCGTCCTGGCGCGTCACGACGCCGGTCTCGGCCAGCATCGCGACGTGCGCCAGCGAGCCCTTGACATCTTGCGGGCCGAGCCTCTTGTCGAAATCGACGGAGACGTTGATGGCCTCCAAGACGGCGTCGGTTGCGCCTCTAAACCGGCCGCCCCATATCTTGCTCTTCATATGACCTCTCGAGAACCGCGACCGATGACCGAACAGCAACACGCCCCCGTCCAAACCACGCGCAGCCGCGCCGTCCCCGCTTTCGTGCTGATCGCGCTCGCAGCAATGGCGGCGACAGGGTTTTTATACGTGAGCGCAGGCCAAAGCGGCAAGAAAGGCGAAAACGCCGCCTGCGCGCAAACGCAACAGACCGCCGCGCGGATTGCGGCTCTGGCCAAGGGCGAGGTCGCGGCCATGACGATCGCCAAAGACCCGCAGCCCATGCCTGACATCGTTTTCAACGGCCCGGACGGCCAACCGCGAACGCTTGCCGATTTCAAGGGCAAGACCGTGCTGCTCAATCTCTGGGCCACCTGGTGCGTGCCCTGCCGGCAGGAGATGCCGGCGCTCGACCGGCTGCAAAAGCAGGCAGGCTCCGACACATTCGAAGTCGTCGCCGTCAACGTCGACACCGCGCGGCTCGACCGGCCGAAGGCGTTCCTCGACGAGATTGGCGTGAAAAGCCTCGCCTATTACGCCGATCCCAAGGCGGATGTCTTGGTCGAGCTCAAACAGAGCGGTAAGCTCGTCGGGCTGCCGACCACTTTGCTCATCGACCCCTCGGGGTGCCAAATCGGCCTGATGACAGGGCCCGCCGCCTGGGATTCGGCGGACGGACAGGCTCTTGTCGCCAGCGTCGCCGGAACCACGCCTTGACCGGGAGCGGCTAGCGGCGGGTGAAGCATGCTTCGGCCGGCAGGAAGAGCGCGCCTGAAGGCGCGCGGTCCAAAGCCGCCGAATTTGCTGGACCGCGAGCCTTCAGGCTCGCATGATTCGCGCAAACTTCGTTACGCGGGCTGTCCGTAGGCAATGCCTTGCTTGTCGAACAAAGCGGTCAGCTCGCCCGACTGAAACATCTCGCGAACAATGTCGCAGCCGCCGATGAATTCGTTCTTGACGTAAAGCTGCGGAATCGTCGGCCAATTGGAATAATGCTTGATCCCTTCGCGGATTTCGGGATCAGCCAGGACATTAACGCTCTTATAGCGAACGCCAAGGCAGTTGAGGATTTGCGCCACCTGCAGCGAGAAGCCGCACTGTGGCGCTTCCGGCGTGCCCTTCATGAACAGCAGCACGTCATTGCTCTCGATCTCGTTCTTGATTCTCGTATCGACGCCGGCGGTCATGGATGGTCCTCACACACAATCGGTTCCCCGTCATTGCGAGCCGCAGGCGAAGCAATCCAGGGGCCGCTCCGCGGCGTCTGGATTGCTTCGGAACTCACGCTCCTCGCCAATGGACGGGTCCATATTTAAGGCGCGCTGGTGGTCAGCGCCAGGGCGTGAAGCGCGCTCCCCACTCGCCCGCCCAGCGCGGCATGGATCATCTGATGCTGCTGCACCCGGCTCTTGCCGCGAAAAGCCTCCGACGTGACGGTCGCGGCATAATGCTCGCCGTCCTCAGCGAGCGCCGTAATCTCCACCCTCGCGTCGGGCAGCGCCGCCTTGATGAGACGTTCGATTTCAACTGCCGCCATCGCCATTGCGAGACTGCCCCGTACAGAACGCCGCGTCGTCGCCCGCCATGTACGCCGGCAGCGGCGCTTCATGAGCGCAGCGCAAATCCTCGAGCGATATGGGCGCCGCGCCCGGCAGAATCAACGCCTCGCCGCCCGTCGTGCCGATGATCTCGGCGGGAACGTGCAAAGCATGGGCGTCGCGCAGAATGGCGTCGGCCTCGCTCGCCTTGACGCTTGCCACATACCGCGCCTGATCCTCGCCGAACAGAATCGCGTGCGCCGGTCCCTCCGGCAAGCGCTCGATGGCAGCGCCGACACCGCCGCAAAGCGCCATTTCGGCAAGCGCGACGGCGAGGCCGCCGTCGGAAAGATCATGCGCGGCGGAGACCTTGCCCGCCAAAACCAACGCGCGCACGAAGTCGCCATTGCGTTTTTCGGCGGCGAGATCGACCGGCGGCGGCGCGCCGTCCGAGCGGCCCACGAGGTCGCGCAGATAGACGGATTGGCCAAGCCAGCCTTTCGTCTCTCCGACGAGCAGAATGACGTCGCCTTCGCGTGCGAAACCGGTTTGCGACGCCTTCGCCACATCGGCGATCACCCCGACCCCGCCGATCGCCGGCGTCGGGGCGACGCCGCACCCTCGCGTCTCGTTGTAGAACGAGACGTTTCCCGAAACGATGGGGAAATCGAGCGCGCGCGCCGCCGCGCCGATTCCTTCAAGACAACCGACGAACTGACCCATGATGTCAGGCCGCTCGGGATTGCCGAAGTTGAGATTGTCGGTGAGCGCCAATGGCGTGGCGCCGCGCACGGAAATGTTCCGCCAGGCTTCCGCCACCGCCTGCTTGCCGCCTTCGACCGGATCGGCCGCACAATAGCGCGCCGTTACGTCCGTGCAGAGAACGAGGCCCTTGGGACCCTCGCCGATTCGCACGACGGCCGCGTCGCCGCCTGGAGCGCGCACCGTATTGCCGAGGATGAGATGATCGTATTGTTCCCAAATCCAACGCTTGGCGCACAGATCCGGCGTCGCCAGCAGCGCGAGCAGCGCCTGGCGATGGTTCATCGGCGCCGCCGCCGACGCGGGATCGACCATCGGCTGCTTCGCCGCAGGCGTATGGGGCCGATCATAAACCGGCGCGCGATCGCCCAATTCCTTGATCGGCAGGTCGGCTTTGGTCGCGCCGCCATGCTTGACGACGAAACGCAACGTATCCGTGGTCTTGCCGACGATTGCAAAATCGAGGCCCCATTTGCGAAAAATCGATTCGGCCTCCTTCGCCTTCTCCGGACGCAGCACCATGAGCATGCGTTCCTGGCTCTCCGAGAGCATCATCTCGTAAGCGGTCATGCCGGTCTCGCGGCATGGAACCGCGTCGAGATCGAGCTCGACGCCGAGATTGCCCTTGGCGCCCATCTCCACCGCCGAGGAGGTGAGGCCCGCGGCGCCCATGTCCTGAATGGCGACCACGGCCCCCGACGCCATCAGTTCGAGACAGGCCTCGAGCAGCAGCTTCTCGGAGAAAGGATCGCCGACCTGCACGGTCGGCCGTTTTTCGTCGGCGTCGCCTTCGAACGCGGCCGAGGCCATGGTCGCGCCGTGAATGCCGTCGCGACCCGTCTTGGAGCCAAGATAAACGATCGGATTGCCGACGCCGGCCGCGGCCGCATAAAAGATCGAATCGCTGCGCGCCAGGCCAACCGCCATGGCGTTGACCAATATGTTGCCGTCATACGATGCGTCGAAGGCCGTCGAGCCGCCCACCGTCGGGACGCCGAAGGAATTGCCGTAACCGGCGATCCCCGCGACCACGCCGGCGACGAGATGCCGGGTCTGGGGATGCGCCGGCGCGCCGAAGCGCAACAGGTTCAAGCACGCGATCGGCCGCGCGCCCATGGTGAAGACATCGCGCAAGATGCCGCCGACGCCGGTGGCCGCTCCCTGATAGGGCTCGATGAAGGAGGGGTGATTGTGGCTCTCCATCTTGAAGACGCAAGCCTCGCCATCGCCGATGTCGATGACGCCGGCGTTCTCGCCGGGGCCCATGATGACCCACGCCGCCTTGGTCGGCAGCTTGCGCAAATGGAGGCGCGACGATTTGTAGGAACAGTGCTCGTTCCACATCGCCGAAAAAATGCCGAGTTCCGTGAATGTCGGCGTCCGCCCGAGCAGGGCCAGGATGCGCGAATATTCATCGGACTTCAGTCCATGCGCGGCGATGAGTTCGGGAGTTATCCCGGGTTGTTGATCTGTCAAATTGGGCGCCTTGGAGCAAACGTAGAAATCGCGATTTGGCGCGACGAACGCCGTCGCTTAAAAATCGCGCCTTGCCTTTCATCTCATGGCGGCAAGTTTGGCGAGCGGGTCGGTCCTGTCAAGGACGCGAGCTAAAGCTCGCGCCGCCTCGCCGATCATGCCGCCATGAGATGAAAGGCGACATCTGACGCCAACGACTTTTGATGTTCACCCGTCGTCATTGCTTCGGAGCAATGCTCCTCGACGAGTCAATGGCTCCGGCCGCATCGGTTCACCCCTCGCCGCCATCGGTTTTAAGAGGCGGAGCAGCAATCGATGCTGTTGTGTGTTGCCAAAGTGACACACGTACGGAAAAAGAACTCCAACATCGCCGTCAATTGACATAAATCAATTCCTTTCGATCGAAAACAGAGCAATTTGCCCACCGACGCGGATCGGCGTGACTCGTCGGCCGACGGACAATTTAAACGGGGGTTTCCAATGAGGAAAGCAATGCGTGGCGCACTCGCCGCATTAATTCTGGGCGCCACGGGCGCTTCTGTGCAGGCAGCCGATCTCGGCGCCTTGAAGGGGCCGCCGCCGCCGCCTGTATTCGTCGACACCTTCCAGCCGTTCCAGATCCGCCTCCGCGCGGTTGGCGTGCTTCCGGATCCCGGCAATTCCACCATCTTTGACGGCGGTGGGGGCGTTGGCACTTTCGCTCTCGGGGGGATCGGACCTGTCCCGACATTGGCGGCGGTCGGCCTCGGCTCGGGTCGTGGCAGCGCCGTTCCGTTCGCCGGCACCGAGATTTCCTGGTCGGTCATTCCAGAGATGGACGTGACCTATTACTTCAACAGAAACTTTGCGATCGAGGCGATCTGCTGCTTGTCCCACAACGAAATCAGGGGCACCGGCAGCATCGGCAATGGATCGATCCTGGGCTCCACCTGGGTGTTCCCGCCGTCCATCCTGTTCCAATATCACTTCACCAACTTCGGCAAGTTCCAGCCCTATGTTGGCGTCGGTCCGAACTTCACCGCCTTCTTCGGCACGCGCGCCGGCAACAATTTTTGGGCCTTCAACACGGGCCCGTTGCTCGGCGGCGCGATTGCGCCGGGGGTGCCGGTCACCACCCCGTTCGGCTTCAACAGCTTCACCAACCTCGGCATCTCGCCGTCTTGGGGCGTCGTCGGTCAGATCGGCTTCGACTACATGTTCAACGAGCATTGGGGCGTCAACCTCGATCTCAAGCGCATCCTGATGGAGCCCAACGCGCACGCCAACATCGTCAACCTCGGCAATCCGCTCGGGGGAGCCCTCGGCCCGGCGCTCCTGGTGCCGGTCACCGCCAAGGTCAGAATCGATCCGTGGGTCGTCGGCGTCGGCCTGACCTATCGCTTCGGCGCCGGCGTGCTTGCTCCGGTCCTCGCCAAATTCTGAAACTCGAGCGATTTGACGCTCGGCAAAAGAAAGAACCGGCCCTCAGCGGGCCGGTTTTTTCGTTTGATGGCGCCAGCGTTCGGGACCCGTGCTGGGCGCGAACCCTTCTCCCGCGTCGCGGGAGAAGGTGGCCCGGCGAAGCCGGGTCGGATGAGGGCCGGCGCCGCCTTCCGAAATCAGAACAAGCGGCCCTAACCGGGTACATGGGCGAGGCTAATCGCAAGCGCCCTCATCCGACCCTCGCTAACGCGAGGGCCACCTTCTCCCGTTTTACGGGAGAAGGGATGCGCGCATCTAGACAGACGGCCGCCGACGTCGCGGCAGGGCGACTTACTGACACTCCTTCTGCGCGCGCTCCAGCGCCTGCGAGACGCCCTTTAGCGAATAGGTGTCGGTGGTCACATTGCCCTTGCTCGACGGCGCCTTGACGACAAGCTTGGCGCCGCCCTTCAGCGTCTCGACCAGCTCTTTCTCGTTGGCCGGGTTCTTCACCCAGGCGTTGGCGCCCTTGGTGACGAGCTCGAAAGCGTCGCCGTCGATGTCGGCGCTGGCGGCGCCATTGTCCTTGGTTGGAAAGCCCAGGCTGACCGCCACTTCGTGGCGCACGCCCTCGCCGGGGCGAGTCGAGATGAAGACGTAGGCCGGATCGCGTGCGAGCTGGGACGGCTGGCGGTCCTTGGGCGAGGCGAGCGCATAGCAGGTCTTGTCCTTGTCCTGCGCCGTGTAGACGCCCCAATCGCCGTAGCTTCCGACCAGCGTTGAAGTCTTCGCGCCGGCGCCGCTTTTGGCGTCCTTGTCCTTACCGGTTTTCGAGTCCTTGCCGGCGCCGCTCTTTGCATCCTTGCCGGCCTTGTTCTTTTGGTCCTTTTTTTCATCGGATTTGTTGTCCGTCTTAGCGTGGGACCGCCCCTTGCTGGCTTGCGCCTTTTCCTTGGCTGGCGGCTTGTGCTTGGCGAGCGCCGGGACGGAAGCGGCGGCGCATAAGAAAGCCACGCTGGCCAGGCCGAGAACCGCCTGGCGCGCCACTTTGGCGAAGGCGAACGGGGTGGGCGAAAGACCAAGAGTCATCGATTCGTTCCCACAATTCCAATGGGTTGCGAACAAGTGGCGTCCCTATGCGTCCTTTTTCGCCGCCATCATGTAGTTGACGTCGGTGTCACGGCTCTTGCGCCAGCTTTGCGTCAGCGGCTGATAGCTGACGCCGGCGCGATCCACTTCGCGCAAGCCAGCGTGGCGCAGCCAGCGCGACAGCTCGTCCGGGCGCACGAATTTCTCGTGGGCGTGCGTGCCGCGCGGCACCCAGCCCAAGACATATTCCGCCGCGAGGATCGCCAAGGCGTAACTCTTGAACGTTCGGTCGAGCGTCGCGGCGAGCAACATGCCGCCCGGCGCGACGAGCCGCGCCAGCGTGGCGATGAAGGCCGGCTGGCCTTCGACGTGTTCGATGACCTCCATGGCGACGACGGCGTCGAATTGCTCGCCTTTGCCGGCTATGTCCTCGGCGGTCGCGCAGCGATAGTCGATGTCGAGCTTGGCGCGTTCGGCGTGGCGGCGCGCCGCTTCGATATTGTTCGGCGCGGGGTCGATCCCCGTCACGCGTGCGCCCAACTCGGCGAGCGGCTCGCACAAGATGCCGCCGCCGCAGCCGACATCGGCGATGCGCAAGCCTTCGAGCGGGCGCGCCGCATGACGGTCGCGCGGGGCGCCGCCCTCTTTGAAATTGCGGCGCAGATGCTCGGCAATCCAAGCGACGCGCAGCGGATTGATCGCATGCAGCGCCCGCATCGCGCCGGACGTATCCCACCAGCGTTCGCCCAGCTGGTCGAAACGATCGACGTCCGCGCGGTTGACGCTGGCGGAATGGGGATGCGGTTGAGTGTGCGGCAAGTGGTCCTCTTTCATTTGCTGGTCAAACGGGGCGCGGGCGCCGCGTAGCTCCGCCCGCCGTTGACACCGTCGCCG
>JACOUB010000029.1 GCA_016178015.1 Methylocystis sp.
GTCTATCCTGAAAACATGCGCAACAATTTGGATCGGCTTGGCGGTCTCGTGCATTCGCAGCGCGTGCTGCTCGCTTTGACGCAAAAGGGCCTTGCGCGCGAAGAGGCTTACGGGATGGCGCAGCGCAACGCCATGGCCGCCAGGCGAGGCGAAGGCGATTTTCGCGCGCTGCTCAGCGCCGACAAGGATGTGAGCGCGAAGCTGTCGCCCGCCGAACTCGATGCGCTGTTCGACTTGAGCCGCCACTTCAAACATGTCGATACGATTTTTAGAAGGGTGTTTGGGGAAGAGTGAGCGATGGCGTAGCTGCTCGCTTTCGCGCCGCCCGAACGTCAGCCGGGGAAAAGTTAAACCTCCCGCCGTAACCCTCGGATTTCGCCTTAAATCTCTTGGCTGGCATTATCGGCGAGGCGGATTCGGTCCTGTCAAGGACGCGAGCTTTGCTCGCGCCGCCGTAGGCGGTGCTTCGCATCCTTGACAGGAACGAACCGCTCGCCATGCTGGCCGCCATGGAATGAATGGCCAAGCATGGTGCCCTTTGGGGAACGTTTGGACCGCGAGCCTTCAGGCTCGCAAGACAACAGCGCGCCTGAAGGCGCGCGGTCCAAAGCTGGCGAATCGTCTTTCGTTTCATTGACGGCAACGCCAGTGACGTCGATCTCATGGACTATCATTGAGGAGCGCTGTCATGCGCATGAAGAACCCACCTCATCCTGGGCGCCTCGTGAAGGAGAACATCGAGGAAATGGGCCTGTCCGTCGCAAAGGCCGCCGAAGGTCTCGGCGTAACGCGCCAGCAGCTTTACAATATCATCAATTGCGAGAGCGCAATTTCTCCGGAAATGGCCGTCCGGCTCGAGAAGGCGATCGGCAGCAGCGCCGACGCCTGGCTCAGAATGCAGGCCGCTCACGATCTGGCTCAGGTGCGCCAGCATGAGGACCAGATCGTCGTGCGTCGGCTTGCGCCGCAGGCTGAGTGAGCGCTTTCGATGCGACGGTCGCCGATAGCGCGCGCGGTCAATGCCCGGCGGCGAGGGTGACGATGCGCACCAACACCAATCCTGCGGCGACGACGAGGTAGCCTCGCAACAAGCCCAGCCACAAGCGATTGGCGCGCGACAGCGGCGACGGCGGCAGTTCGGCGAGCGGCGCCATGCGCCAAGCGGCGCGCCAGCGGCGATCGCTCGAGGTCATCATGTCAACCTCGCTCGGACTCTTGCGCAAGGCGCCGCTAAGCACGGCGACCAGCCCGGCTGTTCCCATTCCGCCCGCGAGGATCGACAGCATGACGGTCGCGTCGGTCGCTTCCGGAAAGAGAACGGAGGCGGTGAGAATGATCGACAGCGTCACGAGAACGGCGATCACCGCCCCGGTGAACAGGTTCATGCCGCGCGTGTTGATCCATGGACCAAGCACCGTTTTGTCGTTGCAAAGCAAGAGAAGGAAAACCGTCGCGCTCGGCAGCAGGACGCCGGCCAGCGTCTGGACAGCGTTGGTGAGCAAGCCGAGCGGCGCGCCGGGCGTCAGCACCAGGCCCGCCGCGACGACGATCAGGCCGCAATAGACGGCGTAGAAGCCCTTCGCATCCGTCGGCTTGCTGTGGAGAGAATGTTGCAGCGAGAAGACGTCGCCGATCGCATAGGCGGTCGACAGCGATACGGCCGATGCGCCGATGACGCAGGCGTTGATCAACGCCAGCGCAAACAGGACGCCTGGCAAGCGGCCGGCGTATTTGTCGAGTCCGGCCGCCACGGCGCCGGCGTCCGCGAAGTTGCCGAATTCGGGCCGACCGGCGAAAGCGGCGGCGGCAAAGGCCATCATCGCCGCCGCGCCGACGATGACGATGACAATTCCAAGCCAGAGATCGATCCGCTCGTATTTGATGAAGCGCGCGGTGATCCGTTTGTCGATCACATAGCTCTGCTGAAAGAACAGCTGCCATGGCGCGATCGTGGTGCCGACGATCGCGATGACGAGCAGCATGACCTCGCTGAGCTTGCCGTCTCTCGGCAGCTGTGGCGCGATCATGTCGCGGGCGATTTCGGCGATCGGCGGGTGGATCATGACGAAGACAGGTATGAGCAGGAGGCTGCCCGCGCAAAGCGTCAGCGCAAACCGTTCGAAGCGACGAAAATCGCCGGTGCTCACCGCCGCCATGACGATGATGGCCGACAAGGCGACGCCGAGCTCCCTGGACAGGCCGAGATAGCCGAGCGCCAGGGCGATGCCGATGAATTCGGTGACGATGGTCAGGGCGTTCAAGAGAAACAGGTCGATGACGCTGAAGGCGCCCCAGAACTTGCCGAAGCGCTCCAGGATCAACCGCGCATGGCCGACGCCCGTCACGGCGCCGAGACGCAGCACCATTTCCTGGTTGACGTAGAGCACCGGGACGAGCAGCAGCAGCGTCCACATGAGCGTCGTGCCGTAGTTCTGTCCGGCCTGGGTGTAGGTGCCGAAGGCGCCGGCGTCATTGTCGCCCACCATGACGATGAGGCCAGGTCCAAGGATGGCGAACAGAGTCTGAAGGCGATGTTTCCACGAGGCGCGGGGGCCGTGGTCGCCCTGTACAATCGTGCCGAGGGCGCCGCGGATATGGCCGACGTGGGCTTCGTCGAGGACCGCGCTGCGCGAGGCGTTGGACAGATCGACATGCATGGTCATGGCTCGTCTCTTTCGCCTTCTTGGGACGGGCCTTGTCGGCTTCGCCCTCTATCTTGCCCGATCCCGCTTGGTTGCGGTTGTTGGCTTTGTTGTTGCGTTTGCGCCCACCGAGCGGTCGAAAGCCTCGCCGGCGGGCCTACTCGGGCCGTCGTTCATGGTTGGTCTCCGTCATGCGGCCAAAATTTCAGGCGCCGCCCGCTGGCAAGCAGCGAGCGAAACGTAAACGCGCGCGCCCCGCGCGCCGCCGCACGCAGCGATGACGTGCAATCGGGCCGGAACGCCTTCGATGGCAGGCCGCGGCGCGTGTTACGGATGTGGGTGAGCTTGTTCATCGCTCAGCTCCTTAAGCCGTTGGTTCACGGCTCGGAGCATGAGCGGCAGGCAGGAGCCTAAGCTCTCGCGAGGCCTCTCACGCGGTCTCCGGGACCGCGGACGGGTTCGATTTCGAGGGGCGTCGCTCGCGCAGACGAAGCTGCGGTCGCGGCGCCGAAGCGGCTACTGCCCATGTCTCTTTCAATGGTTGTTCACGTCGCCGGCGGGGCTGAAAGCCTCGCCAACGTTTGGGTATGTGTGCCGCAATGTGCGGTTTGTCAATCACAAATCGAGCGTAAGACGACATTCTTTAAAATTGATAAATCGACGTTGAGGCGGACCGCCTTGCAAGCGTCGCGGGAGTTGCGCCGCGCCCGCTTCGTCCTTGCCTCACGGCCGGCAAGGCCGCGCGCTTTCGGGTTGACAGCCGGCGCGCAACTTCTGCATATGCGAGCCACTGGACCCCATCTCGACGGGGCCTTTGCTCGCGGGTCAACTTAATTGGCTGTGACGAGTTGCTGGGGGAATGTCCCGAGCGGCAAAGGGGGGGGACTGTAAATCCCCTGGCTATGCCTTCGTAGGTTCGAGTCCTACTTCCCCCACCACCCAAGCTGTCTTTTTTGCGACCCCTGATTATGTTCAAACGTGACCAGGTAAGATTTGGCGCCGAGGTCTCCATGCCGCTTGCATTGACGCTCGCAAGGCCGCCGCCGTCGCCTGCTTCCAGCAAGCTCTCGCTCGCCGGGCTGAACCGCCTCGAACTCGGCGCGGCGCTGCGCGCGCTCGACATTCCAGAGCGCGACATCCGCATGCGCGTTGCGCAGCTCTGGCATTGGATCTATTTTCGCGGCGCCCGCGACTTCCATGCAATGCTCAACATATCGAAGCCGTTGCGCTCGCGTCTGAGCGAGGCCTTCACCTTGGCGCTGCCCGAGCTTGTGGCCGAGCAGGTCTCGTCGGACGGCACGCGCAAATGGCTGCTGCGTTTTCGCCCCGTCGACGCCCATGACAAGGGCGCCGAGATCGAATGCGTCTACATCCCGGAGAGCGATCGCGGCACGCTCTGCGTTTCGAGCCAAGTGGGCTGCACGCTCAACTGCAGTTTTTGCCACACCGGCACGCAGCGCCTGGCGCGCAATCTCACCGCGCCAGAGATCATCGCGCAGCTTCTCGTCGCGCGCCAGCGTTTGGGCGACTTTCCGGGTCTCGACAAGCCGGTGGCCGGCCTCGTCCCGTCGGGCGAAGGCGTACGCGCCGTCTCCAACATCGTCTTCATGGGCATGGGCGAGCCGCTCTACAATCTCGACAACGTGATGGCCGCCGTCGAGACCATGGCCGACGGCGACGGCCTGTCGCTGTCGAAGCGCCGCATCACCGTCTCGACCTCTGGCGTCGCGCCGCAGATCGAGCGGTTAGGGGCCGAATGCGGCCCGATGCTGGCGATCTCGCTGCACGCCGTGCGCGATGACCTGCGCAACAAGCTCGTGCCGCTCAACAAGAAATATCCGATCGGGGAGTTGCTGGCCGCCTGTCGTGATTACCCTGGGGTCTCCAATGCGCGCCGCATCACCTTCGAATACGTGATGCTGAAGGGCGTCAACGATACGCCCGCCGAGGCGCGCCAATTGGTGCGGCTGTTGAAGGGCATTCCGGCGAAAATCAATCTCATTCCGTTCAACCCTTGGCCGGGCGCGCCGTACGAATGCTCGGACTGGGAGACGATGGAACGTTTTTCCGAGATCGTGTTCAACGCCGGCTATGCGAGCCCGGTGCGCACGCCGCGCGGGCGCGACATTCTCGCCGCCTGCGGCCAATTAAAGAGCGAGACGGAACGCTTACGCGCCGGGGCAAAAATGGCGACGGAGCGATCTTGCCTTCTGAAATGATGGGCGCCCACGCCTTTCATCCCATCCTCGCCCGTTACCCCTTGGCGCGAACGGGCCGAACGTGGGACCAAAGTCCAGTCACGGGGTTCGAGCGTCGCCAGTAGCATGGGCGAATCGGTCCGTCGGCGGCGCGCGCACCCGCGACGCGAACGCTCCGAGGAACGTCGTTGCAGGAGCAGCGCCGAGGATGCCCGGTTGGGCCCGCGCCGCCGAGCGGGACGCGCCGATCGCCGATCCCAATATGGACCCGCTGGCCGCTTGGCTTGCCGGCGCCGTCTCGATCATCGTGCCGAAGTTCGTGTGGTCGAGGCGGGCGGGCACGAAAGCGGCGCGTTGGGCGGCCGGCTTCGGCGCGTCGCGCCGAACCGATGCGGAGGCGCGCAGGCCGATCGGCCCCTCGCCAAGGCCCTGGCGGCTTGCTTCCGGGGCGGGCGCATAAGCCAAAAGCGGTTGCGCCTCTTTTGGCGGGCGCTCGCCGTTGGAAGTCGGCGTTTCTGGGGAGACCAAGACGGCCGGAACAATTTGGCCCGCGCCGGGGCGCGCCGGCGTCGTTCCGGTGGCGTCTATCAGACTGGCGATGGCGCTGACTGCCCGAGCGCCGTTTTCTTGGGGAGCGGCCGGGGGGATCGCGACGACCGTGGCGGCGGCGCCTGCGGGGGCGGCGGCAATCGCCGGAGCCGCGGCGAGCGAAGCGAATTCAACGGGGCGGACCGGCGGCAAAGGCGCCGTCATCGCGACCGCGGTCAAATTGGCCGGACGGCGCGGCGGCAGGGGCGCGCCCGTCTGCGTGACGTTGGCGTCGCCGTCGGCTGGTTCCAGCGGCGCGTTGACGGCGACGGCCTTTTCGGGCGCCGTGGGTTTTTGCGCGTCAGCCCCGGTGGGACCTTGACCGAGCGCGGTTTCGCCGCGCGGCAGATTGCTTTCGGCCCGCGCGATCGCCTCGGAGCGGCCGCCGTCCTCGGCCGCCGCGCTACGGGCCGAGCGTGAATCGCGCGGCGCGAGCGACGCCCATTGCTTGTGGGCGCTCGACGCCGGACCGACCAAGCCGCTATCTTCGTCCTCCTCGCCGCCGCCGCCGCCGAACAGACGCGCCAAGAAATTCTGGCTTTTGGGCTCGAGCGGGACGGAGGCGCCGCCGCCGCGCGCCTCGATTTCGGCTCTCGCCTCGTCGTAGCGGGCGAGCGGCTGGCCGTTGGTGGGCAGGTGCACCGTCTTTCCGTCGGGGAACAGGCGAACCAGTTGATCGTAAGTCATGCGCGGCCAAGACCGCACTCTGCCCACGTCGAGATGGACGAATGGCAGTCCCGACGAGGGATAATAGCCGACGCCGCCGCGCTGCATCCGCATGCCGATCTCGCGGATGCGCGCCATCGGCATGCTAGGCATGGTCGTATCCATGGCCTTGCCGAGCATGTGCTGGGAAGACTTGGCGACGCCGCGCGACCTTCGGCGCAGCATGGCGTTGGTTGTGGGCGAGCGATAGGCGGAAACGATGTTGATCGGGTCTGTGGCGCCGGCGCTGCGATAAGCTTCCCAGACGACGTCGAACAGCCGCGCATCCATGTTGGTCTGTTCGTCGCTTCGCCAATCGCGCAGGAACCAGTTCAGCTTTTGCAACACTGCTTGATCGTAATGGCCGTCGACCAGATAGGTGGCCGCAATCTGCTCGTGGGTGTGCGTGTGGTAAAGATAAATGGTCCGCGTTTCGCCATTGGCCGCCGCGGTTTCGGTAAGGGACGGCGCCAACGCCGTCAGGAAGATGGTCAAGGCGCCCGCCAGGCGAGACGGCGACGCGAGTTTCTTGCGAGACCTGCGTTCACGCGGATTTGGCAAAACGTCTCTCTTTCTGTCTTCGGGCCCCGCCTCTTGACCTTAAGGTCCGGCAGCGGCGATTGGCCGCTTGGTCATGCCCAGCGGCTATGGATGGTCCGCCACGGCGGCGCTTGCCTGCGCGCCCCATTTGGCGGCGCATCTAAGCTAAGGATGCGCTGGCCAGCCAACGCATCCTTAGCTTAGCGTCCCTTTTTCCCACGTCATTTTTCCCGTCAATTCTTTGCTCCGTCTCCGCCTCGCAATCCGCTTTCCTCGCCGGAGGCCACGCTTAAAGCGAGATCGTGGCAAAAAATGGCCGCGATGTCCGCGTGTGGCGCCCCGCTCGGCGCGAGGCGGAACGCTCAAGGAGCGGCCAGGTAAGACGTGAAACGCGTGTTGGATAGAATGGGGTGCGCGCCGCGAATGAGCTGTGTGAAAGCGAGCGGCGCGGGGCCTTGCCCGAGGGCCAAGGCCAGAGCGGGCGGCCGGCGCGGCGGCGGCGGCGCCTCGCCATAGGCCGCGCCGATCTTGACGTCGCCTGGCAGTTTGGGCGTCGACGCGAACGTTGCAGAGGGCGGTTGGACGAGCAGCGTTGCGGTTTTCGTCATGTCCGCGCCGCTCGCCAGACGCGCCACGGCCGGCGGGACCGGCTGGCGATCCGCGACAGCGACGCGAATGGGCTCCTTGGGCGCCTCATCGGTGCGCGCCAAGACGCTCGCCACCGCAGCGCTCACGCTCGAGGCGATCTCGTCCAAGGGATTGGGGCCGGCGCGCGGCGCCAAGGGCGGTTTTTTCTCAGCGATCATGATGCGGTCGCCGTCCTCGCAGTTGCGCACCCCGAGGGAGATCAGTTCGGCGCCCTTCAGCACTTTGTAGTGGCGGGTCAAATCGCCGAGCCGGCCCTGCACGGCGGCGGGATAGGACGTAAACAGCGCCGCCGAAACGCCGAGATCCACTTGGTGGGTCAGAGCGTTATAGGCTTGATGGAATTTCAACAAGCTGTCGGGATAGACGCAGACATTCGGCAAGCTTAAGGCCAGCGTGCAAGCCGAGCGGCATTCATGCAGCCGCACCTCGCGCTCCTCGCGACGGTACACTTCCGTCTGTGCTTCATAATCGGCCACCAGACCGCCCACGTCTTTGTAGACGATGACGGGAGCCGGCGACGGCGGCGGCGCGAGATACCCCAATAACGACCCTCTACTGTTAACTCACGAAGCTTCACGGAGAATTCAGCATGTGGTGGTGAATTCCGCCTTAACGGCGGCTCATCCTCTGGCGCCAAAGCGTAGGCCCGGCGCCGGGCGTTCTGGCAGCACATTGCGGCGAAAATGAAAAAAGGGCGGGAATTATGGGGAACTATGATTTGATGGCATGTGCGTGATGATGTCATGCAGCCCGGCCGCCCGGGCGGAAGCCGAAAAGGGAGCGGGACGGGGATACCGTGCAATGCGTGTCATGTCCCAGTAATCCGTCCCCATAATCCCTGCCCGGGGCCTCATGCCCTATCCTCTGATCCCAACCCGCAACCCCGGCGTCGGGCGCTCTTGCAGCACGTCGCGATGGAAGTGATACAGGGCGGCCGGCCGCCCGCCGGTCTTCAGCGAGATGTCGCCCGTCGGCTCCACCACGGCGGAGGTTTCGACCAGGCGCCGGAAATTCTGTTTGTGGAGATAGCGGCCGACGATGGTCTCGACCGTGCGTTGCAATTCGGTCAGGGTGAAGGTCGGCGGCATCAGCTCGAAGATGACCGGGCGATATTTCATCTTGGCGCGCAGCCGGCCCATGGCGGTGGCGAGGATGCGCCGGTGATCGTGCTGCATGGCGACGCCGAGCGGCTTGAGCCGTCCGCGCCGCGTCGCCGCTTCGCGTCCGTCGCGCGCCGCCTCCTCGACGAGGCCGGCTTCGTAAAGGAGCTCATAGCGCTCGAGCACGTTTTCTTCGTTGAAGCCGCGTCCTTGCGGCCTGAACAGAAGGTTGACCCGCTGGCGCCGTCTGAGGCCGGAGGGCGAGGCGGCGCCGGGCGCTTCCTCGACCCAGCCGAGCAAACCCGGAAGGATCGCCTGTTCGATGATGTCTGGACGCCCGGTGCGCCAGTCCTCCCACGGGAAGAACTCGTACCAATTGCGGAAACCGGCGATGGCGTTCGCCGGTTCGTCGCTGATGCGCGTCAGCGCCAGGTAGCCGACCGAGACGACATGCGGATCGCGGTCGCCCGCGCGCGCGCTCCGGCCGCGATCGCCGAACGTATAGAGCTGCTCGACATAGCCCACTGGGACGCTGGTCTGCTCGGCGACCCAGGCGCGCAAGCCGATCTCGAATGTCCGATGCCTGACCGGATCGAACGGGCCCGAGGGAAGCGCGGTGACGGCGTCCACGTCGCCCGTGCGCGCAGTCAGGATCAACGGTTGGTCGTCTTGCACAGCGACGATGGCCGCGGTGAGCCCGATCGCTAAGGGCAAAGGCGCGGGCGCCGGCGAGGGATTGGCGTCGCTTGTCACGATCGGCGCGTCTATATGAGCTCGAGCGCGAAAGGCGCTCCCTCGAGACAGTCGGCGCCGCGGCCGATCTGCGCGATCGCCTCGATCATGCGTCCGTGGCGACCGAGCACGCGATCGGCCAGCGTGACGAGGCGCCGGTTCGGCGTCGCGGTCGGCGAGGCGCGCCGCAAGGCTCGCGCCACGTCGAGCTCGGCGCGCCGCGGCGCCAAGGCGCAAGCCGTGACGAAGGCGGCCGCCGGCGAACGGCTGACCCCCGCGTAACAGTGGATCAGCAGCGGTTGGTTGCGGTCCCAGGCGCGAGCGAAGGCGAGCAGCGTCTCGATGTGTTCGGCGTCGGCCAGGAGATGGGCCTCCAGCGGCGCCTCGATATCGGAGACGGCGATGCGCAAATGGCGTTGCGGCGCGATTTCCGTGGGACGCACGAACGAGGCCCCGGCCGTGAGGATGGTGACCAGCGAGCGCGCGCCGCTGGCGCGCACGGTGTCGATAACCTTGGTGAGCGAGCAGACGTAAAGGCGCCCCATGTCACATCCTGTCGATGGCGCGAAAGCGCGTCAAGAAGCCCTGCTGCGCTTCCTCGACCGAGAGCGGCGCGAGCGCGTCCTTGAACGCCTCGGGCGCAATGGCCGGGCGCCCGAAAATGCGCTCGGCTTCGGCGCGTGTAAAGCCGGCAAGACGGACCGCCTCGAAGAAGGCCGCCGCCCGGTCGGCGCGCTTGGTGAGCCGCGCCAACGCCGGCGCCGGCGCGGCGGGCAGCGAGAAGCGCAAGAGGATCGCGCCGAGGATGCGGTTTTCGACGCTCTTGTAATCGTCGCCGATGACCGCCTTGAACGGCGAGATCATATCGCCGATGACATATTCGGGCGCATCATGGAGCAGCATGAACAGGCGCTGCGCCCGCTCGAGCGACGGATCGAGTGCGTCGCCGATCCGCTCGACCAGCAGGCTGTGCTGGGCGACCGAGAAGATGTGCGGCCCCCGCGTCTGGCCGTTCCAGCGCGCCACCCGCGCCAGCCCATGGGCGATGTCCTCGATTTCGACATCGAGCGGCGAGGGGTCGAGCAAATCGAACCGCCGCCCCGACAGCATGCGTTGCCAAGCGCGGGGCGGGGCGTTGGTCTTGGTTGTCTTCACCCTGGAACCTCGGGTAGCGCAATTACGGCGCGACGCCGATCAAAACGAGCGGCACGGCGGGAACGCCACGCCCCTCGCGGATGAGATTATAGAGTTCGCCTTCGTAGTAAGCGACGCCTGAGGACATTTCCTGTTGCAGCTCCTTCATCGGCAGGATTTCGACGCCGACGTCGATCACGTCGCCGACGAAGAAGGCCATGTGTCTTGCAAATAATTCCAACGCCACGAATGAATTTTTTCCGATTTGAATTTCAATCCCGACACGTTCCTTTGTGAAACTCGTGCGGGGCGATGAGGAGCGCAGGCCATCTCGTGGCGCCGATGGCGAACCATGAGGCTCTGACCAATCGCGGTCTTCAAATCCTATCTGGATTCCATGAGTTATTTTGTTCGGCGAGTAAGGAAGCTTCATCGTCGAGCGATCTGGCGTCAAGGGCTCTGTCATGCATCTTTTCGCGTCAACGCCACGCATGACTTCGCATACGTCGTCCCATAGGCGCCTTTTATGGATTTCGAGGTATTCGAGCCCATTGAGGTGAGAATAAGTTTCGACAACCTTCATTGCGGCCCTCCGACGGGGCTATTCTAACATTGCCGATGCTTTTAATCGCCATTAGCTACAATCAGGGACGAATTGTTTGAGCGCGAATGATGCGCGTAAGTGTTCCATGTGGGAAAGTAGTTGTCATCGGCTTCGTTTCCCCAGGAAACCCATCCCTGTCGCTTTCCCCTGGCGAAGAGTTCGAGATATGGCCCGCTGGAACAGGCTTCGATCAGTTCGTATTGTTCGTCTGGCTTTCTGGAATGTTCGCGTTTGCGGGTCGCCAACAAGTTCACCTGCCGACGGCCTGCCGCCAGTGTGCGCGCATTCTTTCCCTTGACTCCGAACAGGATCATTTCAGTCACGTTGCGGAAATAGAAGCCGACGCCGCGTCCGTCCGACCCTCCATCCTTACGCACCTTATGCCAGATCAGGTTCGACTTGTATGTGAACCCCCATGCCGACATGACCTCCAAACCCCACGGCAGGAGCGCATTCGGGACCCACAGATAGAGGTGCGCCGTTTCGGTCACCACCTCCGCTACCGGCAAGGCGCGGATGGCTTCGATGTCCATCGTTCCGTAGCGCGACAACCTGCGATGTTCCGGCGCCATTTTTCCGGTGCGGTTAGCGAATCGCCAAGGGGGGTCGGCTAATACTGTTGCGAATCGCTTTTGCCCCACATGCCGAAGCAGGCTTTGATTAGGACTCGTCATCGTCAACCTCGATGGTTGGGGCATGTATCGGAAGGCTTTCGGAGGGTTTGAGGTCTTCGACATATAGCTTCGAGCTTATTCCGAAAACGAGAATTGGACAGCCGCCGCCCCCGCCGCCCATAATGCGTGGAACCAGTTTCCGTATGTGCGTGGTTGAATTGCCGTAGCTCTTACCTTTGCCAAGCCGGTTGAAAATCGTTTGAAGATCAGAACACCTTGTTATGATCAATCCTACGTCGATTACGTTTAGATCGAACAAGAGTCTGAAATTATTTAAGTCCCGATCGAAGAAGGGATCCTTGTTGTTCCACTCGACTTCGAGCGCGACGCGATTCTTATAACAATCCACCTTATGCGTCGGACTTTCCCGGACGGTCTCATCGACTTTGATCGCCGTACGGAATTGTTGTTCCTTCCAGCCGTATTTCAAAAGAAAAGAATCCAGACCTTTGGCCAGTTCCGATTTGTTTTTTCCCGGCGCCAGCACGTCTGAGGCCCTAAACCGGAAGTTCCTCAAAGCTTGCATGATCTCCGTCCATTCCTCTTGATGCGCAGTTTGCAGCACGCCCGTGGCGTTTCTCCATTCGTGAATCTCATAAAGGCTCGCGATGTCCGGCGGAACGAGATGGAGAGTCGACATTAAGTCAGCTGTCAGCTTTGAGTTGAGGGAAATTTGACCATCGACGTTCGCATGAATGATAGTAGTATGAAACTGCTCGGAACGGAACAAAAAAAGAACAATCGAAGGGGCGAGCGCGTTTTCCCCAATTCAACATTCGCCTGCCCTCCCCCTATGGCACTCCGCCAGATGATCGTCGACCATCCCCACCGCCTGCATGAAGGCATAGGCGGTGGTCGGGCCGCAGAAGGCGAAACCGCGCGCTTTCAGGTCCCTGGAGAGGCGCTTTGAAAGCTCGGTTTGCGCCGGGATGTCGCTCATGCGGCGGGGATGATTGACGATCGGCCGGCCGTCGACAAAATCCCATAGATAGGCGGAAAAGCCTTGGGCTTGCTCGATCGCCAGCCAGGCGCGCGCGGAGGCGACGGCGCCTTCGATCTTGGCGCGGTTGCGCACAATGTCGGCATTTTTCATCAAGGCGGCGACGCGACGCGCGTCGAAACGGGCGACGCGTTCGGGCGCGAAACCCTCGAACGCCACGCGGAACGCTTCGCGTTTGCGCAAGATGGCGATCCACGAAAGACCGGCTTGGAAGCCGTCGAGCACGAGTTTTTCATAAAGTGCGCGCGCATCTTTTTCCGGGCGGCCCCATTCCTCGTCGTGGTAGGCGACATAGAGCGGGTCGCGCCCGGCCCACGGACACCGCGCACGTCCGTCGGCGTGCAAAATGACGTCCTTGTCGCGCCAGGAGAGGGGATGTTCGCGTGCGGTCGCCATGCAGCTCTTCTAAGGTGAGATGTCTTGTCGCGGATCGGT
Source organism: Methylocystis sp. (assembly GCA_016178015.1). Taxonomy (GTDB): domain Bacteria; phylum Pseudomonadota; class Alphaproteobacteria; order Rhizobiales; family Beijerinckiaceae; genus Methylosinus. The sequence goes on from JACOUB010000029.1 coordinate 13,001, forward strand.
TCGATTGTCGCATGCAGATCGCGTCACAACAGTCGCGTCACAATAGTCTTGCCAACCTCATAACAGGAGGCGAGACTTGTGGCGCAGGCTGTGCTTACAATACGGCGGTCTGAGGCCGCCTTCGCCGATCATCCCTTTTCGGGGACGGCTTCGATAAGGGGAGAACTCATATGCCGATTCGTCTCGCTGTTTCCTACGCCGCGGCCGGCGTCGTCGCCGTGTGCTTGGTTTCCGCCGCCTCTACTGCAACGGCGGCAAACGTCATGCAGGAGTGCGGCAAGCAATATCAAGCCACCAAGGCCGAAAACGCGCTTCATGGCCAGAGCTGGCAGGACTTCCTCAAAGCCTGCCGCGCCCGGCTCGCTGAACCCGCCGCCGCCCCCGCCCCCGTCACAGCCGCCCCACCTCCTGCCCCTGCTCCTGCTCCTGCTCCGGTCGCGACTCCCGCTCCCGCCCCCGCCCCGGCGCCTGCCCCGGTCGCCGCGCCTGCGCCTGCCAATCCGTTGAAGCCCGCTCCCACGACCGCCGCTCCCGCTCCCGCCGCCCCTGCTGCTGCGCCGACTGCCGCCGCGCCCGACGCCGGCGCCGCTCCTGCGAAGCCGATGAGCGCGGGCAAAATCGCTGAACTGGCGCGTCAAAAGAAGTGCGGCGCGGAATGGAA
>JACOUB010000030.1 GCA_016178015.1 Methylocystis sp.
CCGATCCGACTGACGCGCGCCCTGTTGCGCGCCGCGCTGAATGGCTCGCTCGCCAAGACGAAGTTCCGCGCCGACCCCAGTTTCGGCTTGCTGGCGCCGCAGTCGGCGCCGGGGATCGATTCGGATCTGCTGGATCCGGTAAAAACCTGGGCCTCGAAGGAAGAATTCGCCGCGACGGCCAATAAGCTCGTCGGCATGTTCCGTAAGAATTTCGTGAAGTTCGAGCCGTTCGTCGATCGCGAGGTCCTGGAGGCGCAACCGGCTTGATCTGGGCCCATGCAAACCGCCCGGAAAGAGAAGCCTTGCAGGCTGTTTTGGCGAGAGGCGCAGGGCGAGAACCCTGGCGTTGGCGGCCCCTTCTGGCGGCTGTCCGCCGTCGCCGTGGCTGGAGTCGCGAAGGCGTCGTCGCACGCCTTGTCTAATTCGCCGCCACACCCCATGTTTCTTTCCTCATTTGGCGCAGGATTTGCGTCGTGGCCATTGTCTGAGCGGCCGTGGTCGGAAAACCGACAAAGACTTGGACAAAGCTTCTGGCGCAAACCGCAAAGGTACGATAAACTTCTGAAATAACAGGTAGTTTACAACCTTTCCAAACTAGGTGGAACGATGATCGTTTGCTCGTGCAACGTTGTGTCCGACGATGACGTCCGCGACTGTCTCGGCGCCGAGACGGAGCGTGTGAGCGTCGGCGCGGTGTTTCGCACCATGGGCCATGAGCCAAAGTGTGGACGGTGCGCGCGCAACATCAGCGGCATCGTCGATGAGCACGTCGCTGTCGCCCGATGCAGCGGCAATGGCGATTGCGACAACTGCCAGGCCGACCAATTGGCCGCGTGAAGATTACCGCTCGAATTGCGAAAAAACGGGGTGAACGACCATGCGCGGCGACCCGAAAGTCATCGAATATCTCAATCGTGGTTTGCGCAGCGAATTGACGGCGGTCAATCAATATTGGCTGCACTACCGCATCCTCGACAATTGGGGATTTAAGGAACTGGCCACGAAATGGCGTGCAGAATCGCTCGAGGAGATGACACATGCCGATCGCCTCGTTGCGCGGATATTGTTCCTCGATGGCTTCCCGAACATGCAGAGCCTCGATCCGCTGCGCATCGGCCAGGGCGTGCAAGAAATTATCGAGCTCGATCTCGCCACCGAACTCGAGGCGCGCGCGTTTTATCTCGAGGCCGCCGCCTATTGCTTTTCGATCAATGACCGCGTGACGAAAGTGATGTTTGAAAAAATCGCCGAAGACGAAGAAGAGCATATCGATTTTCTGGAGCAGCAGGTTGAGCTGATCAAACAGGTCGGCATCCAGCTTTACTCGCAAAAGCACATCGGCGAGTTGAAATCGTAAGGCCGGCTGTTTCTGCGTCGAGAAGCTGCGTAAAGACGTGAGCGAGCCCCGCCCTGCGAGTCGACGCCGAAGAGGTCGTCACGGCAAGTTATACCAACGGCGATAAATAGTTACCCGTCATGCCCGCGCTTGTCGCGGGCATTCACGCCGACGAGCTGCGACGCGTCCCGAAGGAGAGGAGGGGCGTTTTCGCTTCTCTTTGAAGATTTCCTGTCACGCTACGGCGTGGATGGCCGGGACAAGCCCGGCCATGACGCGCTGATGGGTCAACATTTCGCGCCGTCCGTATTACGCCCTCGCGTGCTCATACCCATCGCCCAACTTGCCGCGTAGCTCATGCACCTCGCGCGTCACGTCGAATGTGCGAGCGCCCACGTGCGCGGGACGAGGTTCCAGCCAGGGGGAAGCGGCGAGGGTGAGCTGCATGTCGGACAGGCCCTGCGCCCAACGCTCGCGCATCGTCTGGCGCGTAAATTCGTAATCCTTGTAAGATCCTTGATTCTCATCCGACCGGTAGATCAGATGCGCAATGTCCATCGTGGTCACGCAGGCCATCTCGCGCAACAATTCGACTTCCGGCTCGTTCTTGAGATGGTCCGGCAATTTGCCCAGCAGCGTTTCCAAATTGTGCCGAATGTCGTGCATGGCGCGGAAACTGTCGGTCCCCTTACGGGTGCGGCTCGAATAGCGGATGTCCTTCTCCCGCTCTGACGCCTGTTCGAGCGTGCGCGGCAGGGGGCCGCGCGAGGGGAAAACGTCGACCTGAAAAGCAAGCCGGCTGCGGCGGGGGTAATATTCGAGAACGTATTCCAGCGGCGTATTGGAAACCAGGCCGCCATCCCAATAGAACTCGCCGTCGATCTCGATGGCCGCGAAGGCGGGAGGCAGGGCGCTGCTGGCCATGACATGCTCGGGCCGGAGCTTTATCTCGGCATTGTCGAAGTAGCAGAAATTGCCGGTGCGCACATTGACCGCGCCGACGCTCAAGCGCGTTTCGCGCGCGTTGATGCGGTCAAAATCCACCAGGCGCTCCAGCGTCGCCCGCAAGGCGCTGCTGTCGTAATAACTCGATGGACCCGCCCCGGTCAGCCATGCGAGGGGCTCGCGCGGCGCGAAGAACCCCGGCTGGCCGAACAGTATGGCCGACAGCGCGCCGGCGCGTCCATACGCCTCGTGGCCCGGCCCTCCTGAACTTGCGGGCCACCACGCCGACGGCGCCGTGATCTCCTCCCAAAACTCGCGCAAGCGGGCGACGCGGTTGTCTGGCGCGTTGCCGGCGATGATGGCCGCGTTGATCGAGCCAATGGAGATTCCGGCGATCCAGTCCGGGACATAAGCTGATTCCGAGAGCGCCTCATACACCCCCGCTTGGTAGCTGCCGAGGGCGCCGCCGCCTTGCAGGACCAGCGCGACACGCTTGTCGTATGACGCAGGCCGTTCGATTGGCTGTGGACAAGACATTTCATGTTTATCCATCGTCCGCATCATACGCCTCCGAACAAATTGGCTCACCCGGCAAATGGCCCGGCTTGTTACTGCATGAACCAGCCGTGGCTGACCACGATCGACTGGCCCGTCAGCGCATTGGATCGAAAGGCGGCAAGCATCACCGCGATGTCTGCAACGTCGGCGATGGTCGTGAACTCGCCGTCCACCGTCTCCTTGAGCATCACGTTCTTGATCACGTCTTGTTCGGTGATCCCGAGTTCCTTGGCCTGCTCCGGTATCTGCTTTTCGACCAACGGCGTGCGCACGAAGCCGGGGCAGATGACGTTGGCGCGCACGCCATGCTTGGCGCCTTCCTTGGCGACGACTTTGCACAGTCCGATCAGGCCGTGCTTGGCTGTCACGTAAGGCGCCTTCAGCGGCGAGGCCTCTTTGGAGTGAACCGAACCCATATAGACGATGGCGCCGCCGCGGCCGGCCTCAACCATCCGCCGCAGGCACGCGCGGGTGGTGAGGAAGGCGCCGTCGAGATGGATCGCCAACATCTTGCGCCAGTCCGCGAAGGCGAGATCGACGAGCGGCGCGATGTGCTGGATGCCGGCGTTGCTGACCAGCACATCGACGCTTCCATAGGCTTTGGCGACGGCGGCGACGCCAGCCTCGACCTGCGCCTCATTCGCCACGTCCATCGCTATGCCCATGGCTTTGCCGCCCGACGTTGCGATTTCCGCCGCCGCGGCGTTGGCGGCGTCGAGGCTGAGATCGGCAATCGCGACCGTCGCCCCCTCGCGCGCGTAAGCTTCGGCAATCCCCCTGCCGATGCCGCTTGCGGCGCCGGTGACGATGGCGATCTTGTCTTGCAGGCGCATGGCGACTCCTTCGCTCTGTTCAGGTTGGGCTCTGTCCAGGTTGGGCAAGATAGTTATGCGCTGCCGCCGGCCCGGCAAGGAAGGCTTTCATGGGAGGCGACGCGCTTGCCGGATCCCGCCGTCGTTTATTTCATCGCTCGCTCATGCGTCGCCTTCGTGACTGAGCGCGGCGCGTTTGAAGATCAGACGCACGCCGCGTTTGAACGTGATGTACGCCCATAGCCAGTCGAGCAGCACGGCCATGCGATTTCTAAATCCGATCAGGAAGAAAATGTGCACCGCTCCCCAAAGGAACCACGCAAGCGAACCGCTTAACCGCACGAACCCGAAGTCCGCGACCGCACACTTGCGCCCGATCGTCGCCAACGAGCCGCGGCGTCGGTAGCGAAATCCGCCGCAGGTCGGCCTCCCCGCCAGCCGATCGCTTATGACGGCGGCCACGTACTTCCCTTGTTGTTTGGCGGCCAAAGCAACGCCAGGTATCGCCTTGCCATCCTCGTCGAGGACCAGAGTCGTATCGCCAACCACAAAGATTTCAGGATTGTCCGGCAAGGCGAGGTCGGCGCCGACCTTCACTCTGCCCAACCGATCATTCTCGGCGCCCAGCCACTTTGCGGCGGCCGACGCGGCGACGCCGGCGGCCCAAATGATCGTACGAGCCGAAATGCTGGCGTCGCCAATAAGAACCCCGTCGCGATTGCATTCCGTCACGCGTCCGAACTTTACTTCGACGCCAAGCTTCGCCAATGCAAGGCGCGCACGCTCGGAGAGGTCTTTTGGAAACGCTGCAAGCACGCGAGGCCCCGCTTCGACGAGAACCACGCGCGCCGAGCTTGGATCGATGTGACGGAAATCATCGGCAAGCGCTTTCCGAGCGAGTTCCGCGATCGATCCGGCGAGCTCTACGCCGGTTGGCCCGCCCCCAACGATCACGAACGTAAGTAGACTTTGCCGCTCGGTCGCGTCTGCCGTGGTCTCGGCTCTTTCGAAAGCAAGCAGGATGCGGCCTCTGATATCGATCGCATCCTCGATATTTTTCAGGCCAGGCGCAACGCGTTCCCATTTATCGTTGCCAAAATACGAGTGGCGCGCGCCTGTGGCGACAATCAGCGTGTCGTAACCAAGCTTATCGCCTTGATCGAGTTCGACGACACGGTTTGGTTTGTCGATCCCGCTCACCTTGCCCAAAATGACTCTTGCATTTCGCTGGCCGGCCAAAATGCTTCGGATCGGCATGGCGATCTCCGGCGGGGACAGACCAGCGGTCGCGACTTGATACAGCATCGGCTGAAACAAATGGTAATTGTGTTGATCGATGACGGTAACGTCCGCCGGCGCCGCGGCAAGAGCTCGGGCGGCCGAAAGTCCGCCGAAACCAGCTCCGACGATAACAACATGCGGACGTCCTTGGCGCCGGTTCGCAATCAGGCATCGATCAATCTCGGCCATGTCTCGAGGACTCATGACAATACATCCGGTTCATAACGGTTTCATCAAAGACTTCGAGCCGCTGGACGCGATTTGCGATCTACATCAGCGAGACCCGATGGCTGGGCGCCAGAGAAGTGAGGCCCGATTACGCGACCGTATGGATTCGATGAGAGCAGTTCACTCTGCTCAGTCACCGGCAAATAGCGTAACCGTAGCACCAGTCGACCTCGCCAGGCTGCGAATAGATGACGCCAAGGCCCGCGATTCCGAGAATGAGCACGAATGTGAGCAGCATGAGTCCTGATGCGTTACCCATATCGGCCTCCCTCCTCATTGATAGCGGCGGCGCGGGTCGCGCCACGCCCCGGCGCGCCATGGCTTTGGCCTTTTACCGCAACGCCGAAGCATGTCTCCCCTGGCTTGTTCTGCGCCGAAGTTGGAGACGCAACGAAAGCGACTGTGCTGGCGAGCAAGCTGGAGACAAGTCGTTCGGGACTGGCTCTTTGTTACGGCGCCGACAGAATTTTTTGGTGAAATTATAAAAATCGCTACATCCGCGAGCGGATGTAACAGATCGCATCGTATGGACGAACAGAGCAAAAACGGGAAGGAGAGCCACGCGTACCCGCTTGATGAGCCTGGCCTTCAGTTGTCCTCACAAGGATCGTCTTGCCGCATCGATCGCACGGCGCAGCGATCACGCTGTTTGCGCCGCACGTTGCTTCTGAGCAATTCAGTGCTCAATGGGATGTTCATGAAGAGCTTGTGTTGCAAATTTGTCACGCCAACTTTGTTAATTGCCTCCGGCGCCTCTGAAGCGCATTGAAGCCGTAACATTGCTCGTTTCTCCGCGACCTAATGAAACACGGCGCTTCACGGCGCTCGATCAACCGAATTTTCACGCGCGCCGCGCATGGTGGGTGCTGAACGTCCCAACTGCGCAAACAAAAGGGAGCAATGACATGAAGAACACGATTTCTACTTTGGCCATTGTTGCGGCGTTCGCCGCCGGATCGGCGTTCGCCGCCGATCTTCCCAGTCGCAAGGGTCCGCCGATCCTGCCCCCGCCAGCGTTCACCTGGACGGGATTCTATTTGGGCCTCAATGTCGGCGGCGGCTGGCGCGACAACAACAATAACAACAACGGTTTCACGCCATTCCCCTTCGTCTTCTTGCCCACGGGGACCAACGGCGGGAACGGCGGCGGCGTCGTGGGCGGCGGCCAAAGCGGCTTTAATTATCAACTGACGCCGCTGTTCGTCGTCGGTTGGGAGAACGACTTCCAGGGAACCAGCATTGGCTCTGGCGGCGGCGGCGGATTTGGCGGCGACGAGCGCATCACCTATTTCGGCACGGTTCGCGGCCGGATCGGCGTCACGCCCCTCGATCCGCGTTTGCTCGTCTATGGAACCGGCGGTTTCGCCTATGGCCGAGTGGAGCGGGACGAGTTTTTTTTCGAGCATAAAACCACAAAGACCGGCTGGACCGCAGGCGGCGGCGTCGAATACGCTTTCATGCCCAACTTGTCCGCGAAAGTCGAATACCTTTTCACCAATCTCAACTCCGGCGACGACAACGGATTCGCGTTTGTTTTCAACAATCATCACGAGACGCGGTTTCACACGGTGCGCGCCGGCGTGAACTACCATTACGATTTGTTCGGTCTGCTTGCGCAGGCTCCGGTTTTCGCCAAATATTGACCGACCTGCCTGGCGATCGAAATGTGGGACCCGGCCGATGCGGCCGGGTTCTTTCTAAGACGGCCAAGCACAAGCATCGCAGGGATCGAGATTGGCGGAAGGCGCCCGCAACGAGGGTTGGCCATGGCCGATTGGCAGTCGCAATCGCGCATTGGCGTGGCGCGAAATCGCCACGTGCTCATTCATCGCCAGCGCTGCGCGCCGGCGCAGGCCGCTCTCTATGCCTCGCGCTTCGTGCCGATCAGGTCCCAGCGGGTGCGCAACAGAGTGTCGCAAATGCCCGGACTGCCGAAGCCATCGGAGAAGCTCACGTCCCACCTGCGATGGTGTTCGCCATGCGCCTTGCTCGACAAAGTAGCGGCGAAGAAAGCGGCGAGTCGTCCTCTCGGTTTGCCGTTTTTGGGTTCGCGCAGAGGCGCGACGAAATCAAAGCCCGAATGTTCATAAAGACCGCCGATCGCGCCGATGCTCGGGACGAACAGGTGAAAGAAGATGTCGCCCCCGCCGCCGCCAACCAACGCCAGCGGAACGAGATAGGGCACAACGATCTCGATGAAGAAATCCGCCGGAGTCTGATAGCAGGCGCTGATCGCCCGGCCCGCTTTGGTCGAGTGATGCAAAGCGTGGCCGATGTAAGCGTCAGGCGGTCCATGCAGCACCCAGCGATGGAACACATATTGGATGACGTCGTGCCCAATGGCCATGAGCACGAGATTGGCGACAAACCGGCCGGCCGACAAATGCGGCGCGCCGGTGAAGGCGAGGCCTGACCACTCGAGCGCCATCATAGCTGGCAGCAAAATCAACGTCTGGTTGGCCAGCACCCGCGGCAACAAATCGCGATAAGAGGGCACGTCGACGCGAATTCTGAAGCGCTGCAGACGTTTGGCGCGGTCGAGATACTCGAACGTAAGGCCAACGCCATGAAAGACGATCATATGAATCGTCCAGGCGAGCACGGACAATGGCAGCCAAAATGGGAGCGGCGAGTCGGTCATGGAGCTGAACCTCAAACGTTGCGGCGTTGAAAGTGGCGGTCGCTTTTTAAGAGGCGTGCGGAAGACGGCGTTGTATGCGATCCCGTTGCAAGCCCGCAATTTCACAGTAGCAGAAACATGTCCTTGGTCAAACCAAGGCGCCAGAAAAGCCCGCGGCTTTCGGTCGCGTCTGCGCGCTGCGCAAGGCGCGCGCGCCACGTTTCGCCGGAGCGCCGACCGTCAAGCGCCGTCGACAACGCCATTGCCTGGCCTTCGGTCGGCTGACGAGCGCTTTCTCAAAGTTTGCAGCAAAGGCGATTGCGGTTGCCACGCTTAGGCTCCGGCAGGCCGACCGGCGTAAAGAATTGGCCTTGACGCGCCTCCCGCTTTCGCTTAGGAAACGCCACTTCTTGAGCTGCGATGAGGCGTTCTGGTTCCCGTTTGCGGGAGCGGGGGCGTATTGTCGCACAACTTACGTCTGCAAGGGCCGGCCTCCACCGGACGCGGACGCGGCCGCGAACGCGAACGCCTGAGTTCGCCGCTTCCAATGGAGAGTCTTAAGTGGCCCGTATCGCTGGCGTCAATATTCCGACCAATAAGCGCGTCGTCATTGCGCTCCAATACATCCATGGCATTGGCGCCACGAAGGCCGCCGAAATCTGCGCGAAGGTCAATATTCCCGCCGAGCGTCGCGTCGCGCAGCTGACCGACGCGGAAGTGCTGCAGATCAGAGAGACGATCGACCGCGATTATATGGTCGAGGGCGATCTGCGCCGTGAAGTTGCAATGAACATCAAGCGGCTGATGGATCTTGGCTGCTATCGCGGCCTGCGCCATCGCCGTCAGTTGCCGGTGCGCGGGCAACGCACGCATACCAACGCCCGCACCCGCAAGGGCAAGGCAAAGCCGATCGCCGGCAAGAAGAAGTAATGACGAAAGACCGCGCCCATGTCGTGAACGGCTCACCGCGACGATCGCCTGTGGGAAAGTCGCGCTCCGCGTCTTCTCTTGCATCAGCACGTTGCGCCGGAGTTTACGGGCGCGCCTCAAAGGACGAGGACAATGGCCAAAGAAGCAACGCGCGTTCGCCGCAGAGAGCGCAAGAATATCGTTTCCGGCGTGGCGCACGTCAATTCGACGTTCAACAACACGATGATCACCATCACCGACGCCCAGGGCAACACCGTGTCATGGTCTTCCGCGGGAACCATGGGGTTCAAGGGCTCCCGTAAGTCGACCCCCTACGCGGCGCAGATGGCGGCCGAGGACGCGGCGCGCAAGGCCGGCGAGCACGGCGTGCGCACGCTCGAGGTGGAAGTCTCCGGCCCGGGCTCCGGTCGCGAATCGGCGTTGCGCGCCTTGCAGGCCGCCGGCTTTACCGTGACCTCCATTCGCGACGTGACGCCCATCCCGCACAATGGGTGCCGTCCGCGTAAACGCCGGCGCGTTTGATCGGCGGTTTGGTTTTTAACGCCAAGGGTTCATTCACTAGGGTTTTCATTCGATGGGTTCGGCTCGCGCGGCGTGTGCGGGAAGCATGACGGTCCCCGGCAAGAGCTGAAGGAAAGGCGCCAAAGTGAGCATCCAGAAGAACTGGCAAGAACTCATCAAGCCGAACAAACTCGAAGTGGCGGCGGGCGACGATCCGCGGCGCGTCGCCACCACGGTGGCCGAGCCGCTCGAGCGGGGTTTCGGCTTGACGCTGGGCAACGCCTTGCGCCGCATTCTGCTGTCGTCGCTGCAGGGCGCGGCGATCACCTCGGTCCACATTGACGGCGTGCTGCACGAATTCTCGTCGATCCCCGGCGTGCGCGAGGATGTGACGGACATGGTCCTCAACATCAAGGACATCGCCATCAAGATGGCGGCGGACGGCGTCAAGCGCATGACGCTGAAGAAGCAGGGGCCGGGGCCGGTGCGGGCGGGCGACATCCAGACCCCCGGCGATGTGCAGATTCTCAATCCCGAGCTGGTTGTTTGCACGCTCGATGAAGGCGCCGAAATTCGTATGGAATTTACGGTCGCGACCGGCAAGGGCTACGTGCCCGCCGACCGCAATCGCGCCGAGGACGCGCCGATCGGGCTCATTCCCATCGACAGTCTCTATTCTCCGGTCAAGAAAGTCAGCTACCGCGTCGAGAACACCAGAGAGGGCCAGGTTCTCGATTACGACAAGCTCACCTTGACGATCGAGACCAACGGCGCGCTCGGTCCCGACGATGCGCTCGCCTATGCGGCGCGCATTTTGCAAGATCAGCTGAACGTGTTCGTCAATTTCGAGGAGCCGCGCCGCGAGGAGGCGGCGCCGTCGATCCCGCAGATCGCCTTCAATCCGGCGCTCTTGAAGAAGGTCGACGAACTCGAACTGTCGGTGCGTTCGGCCAACTGCTTGAAGAACGACAACATCGTCTATATCGGCGACCTCATCCAGAAGTCGGAGGCGGAAATGCTGCGCACGCCCAACTTCGGCCGCAAGTCGTTAAACGAAATCAAGGAAGTGCTTGCGCAGATGGGGCTGCACCTCGGCATGGACGTGCCCGGCTGGCCGCCCGAGAACATCGACGATCTCGCCAAGCGCTTCGAGGAGCATTATTGAGGCCGCTTTTTGGACCGCGCGCCTTCAGGCGCGCATGACTCGAGCGAGCCTGAAGGCTCGCGGTCCGGGAAAAGCAAGGCCGCAAGAACAACGGAGAAAGCCATGTATCATCGTCGCGCCAAGCGCCGTTTCGGCCGCACGCACGAGCACCGCAAGGCGATGTTCGCCAATATGGCGCAGGCGCTCGTCAAGCACGAGCAGATCGTCACCACGCTGCCGAAGGCCAAGGATCTGCGTTCGGTGGTCGAGAAGCTGGTGACGCTCGGCAAGCGCGGCGATCTGCATGCGCGCCGCCAGGCGATCGCTCAGATCAAGGACGTGGCGCTGGTGAGGAAGCTGTTCGATGTGCTGGGTCCGCGCTACAAGGAGCGCAACGGCGGCTACACGCGCGTGCTCAAGGCGGGGTTCCGCTACGGCGACAACGCCCCGCTGGCCGTCATCGAATTCGTCGATCGCGACGTCAACGCCAAGGGCCAGGATTCGGGTCCCGTGCAGGCGCAGGAAGAAGCGGCGGCCTAAAGGCGATGGCGCTCCATGCGCAAGGCGGCGTTGCGGGCTGGCCGAAGATTTTGTTGCGATTGGAAGGGGCGGCGCTGTTTGTGGCCGCCCTTTACGTTTACTGGCGCATCGGCGGCGACTGGCGGTTGCTCGCGCTGCTCTTTTTCGCGCCTGATCTTTCCTTCCTCGCCTATCTCGCCGGGCCGCGCATCGGCTCCATCGCCTACAACGGCGTGCATACGACGATTGCGCCATTGTTCGTCGGCGCGCTGGGTTTTTCTCTTGGCGAAGCATGGTTGACGCATGTGGCGCTGATCCATCTCGCGCATATCGGGTTCGATCGCACGCTCGGCTATGGGCTGAAATATGGAGCCGCCTTCGCCGATACGCATCTCGGCCGGATCGGCCGCAGGGCGTCGGAGCCGGCATGATGAAGGCGCCGTGACCGAATCATACCAGCGGCCTTTAACAATGACCTTGTCCGCACGTCATGGCCGGGCTTGTCCCGGCCATCCACGCCAACAAACCGCGACACGTCTCAATGAAAGGCCGAGCGTTTCTGCGTTTCCTTCGACATTTCTCGCAGCGTCCCGGCGTGGATGCCCGCGACATAGGCGAGCGGAGCGACGCCGTCTTCGACGGCTTTGCGCGGGCATGACGGGTCACCATTTAAGGCCCTTGGTATCGTGAGTAAAAATTGAGACTTGATACGACAGACGCTGTTCGCTCAGAAATCGCGACTTGCCTTTCATCTTACGGCGGCGCCTCATCCCTCCCGCAAACACGCCCGCGCCAGCGCCTGGAAGGCGCGCGCTCGGTGGGAGAGGGCGCGCGAGCCGTCGCCTGGCAGGGCGTGCTTTTCGGCCGACATCATCTCGCCGAAGGTGCGGTCCAGTCCATCCGGCAGAAAGATCGGGTCATAGCCGAAGCCTTTGGTCCCGCGCGGCGGAAACACCAGCACGCCGTCGACGCGGCCTTCGAATTGCTCGACATGCCCGTCCGGCCAAGCGAGCGCCAAGGCGCAAAGGAAATACGCCGTGAACGGGGGCGTCGCGCCGCGTTCCTGCAGTTCGCGCTCGACGCGTTTGATCGCCGCGCCAAAGTCGCGCTGATCGCCCGCCCAGCGCGCCGAATGGACGCCCGGCGCGCCGCCGAGGGCGTCGACGCACAGCCCGGAATCGTCGGCGAAAGCCGGGAGATCGGCGGCGCTCGCGGCGGCTCTGGCTTTAAGCAGCGCATTGCCGGCGAAGGTCGGCGCGGTTTCCTCGGGCTCGGGCAAGCCGAGCTCGCCGGCGGCGACGGCGTCGACCCCATGCGGCGCCAGCAGTTGCCGCAGTTCCCACAACTTGCCGGGATTTTGCGTGGCGATGACGAGGCGGCCCGCGATTTGCCGAAAACTCATGATTTGCAGAGAACTCACGCCAGCGCCGCCTTCTGCAATTGCACGAGCTGGTCGACGCCGCTTTTCGCCAGCTCCAGCATGGCGGAGAGCTCGGTTTGCGAGAACACCGCGACTTCTGCCGTCGCCTGGACTTCGACCAGGCCGCCCGAGCCGGTCATGACGAAATTGGCGTCGGTCTCGGCCATCGAATCCTCGGTGTAATCGAGATCGATGACGGTTGCGCCGCTGCACACGCCGCACGACACCGCCGCCACGTGATCGCGCAGCGGACTGTCCTTGATGATGGAGCGGGAGCGCATCCATTCGAGACAATCGCGCAAGGCCAGCCAGGCGCCGGTGATGGCGGCGGTGCGCGTGCCGCCGTCGGCCTGGATGACGTCGCAATCGATCATGATCTGACGCTCGCCGAGCCCCGGCAGATGCGTGACGGCGCGCAGCGACCGCCCGATGAGGCGCTGGATTTCCTGGGTGCGGCCGGAAGGCCGGCCGGAGCTCGACTCGCGGCGCGTGCGCGTATGCGTGGCGCGCGGCAGCATGGCGTATTCGGCCGTCACCCAGCCCCGGCTCTGTCCACGCAGCCATGGCGGCGGCTTGTCCTCCAACGTCGCCGCGCACAAGACATGGGTGTTGCCGAATTTGACCAGGCACGAGCCTTCCGCATAACGGGCGACGCCGCGCTCGAAGCTGACGGGACGCATCTCGTTTGGCGCGCGTTTGCTGGGACGCATGCAGGCTCCTTGTTGGAAAGGCAACCTTGTAACGCGCTTTTGCGGCGAGTGGAAGCCGCTGGCTAGAGCGGCCTGCGCTGACTGAAAACCGCCCTTTTTTCTGGGCGCGCCAACTTGTTTGCAGCTCCCGTCTTGCGCAAAGCCGCGCGCGGTGGGAGCATAAGCGGGCGGGGCCGGCGCGTTTTCCATTGCTCGAGGCGCCCGCCAACGGGAGCGGATCATGGGCGAAACGAAAACTTCCGGCGAGGTCAGGGCGAACGGACCGCGGTTGATCGCGCTGGTCGGTCCGTTTCAGAGCGGCAAGACGACGCTGTTTGAAAGCTTGCTGGCGCATACCGGCGCGGTCGCCCGCCAGGGCCAAGTCCGCGAGGGCACGAGCGTCGGCGACGCCGCTCCCGAGGCGCGCGCCCATGCGATGAGCGTCGAACCCAACATCGGCCACGCCGATTATCTCGGCGACCATTACACGTTCGTCGATTGCCCCGGCTCCGTGGAATTTTCGCACGACATGCGCAATGTGCTGCCCGTCTGCGACGCCGCCATCGTGGTGTGCGAGGCCGAGCCGCGCAAGCTTCCCGCTCTCCAGCTCGTGTTGCGTGAAATCGAGGACGCAGGCGTTCCGCATTTTCTGTTTCTCAATAAGATCGACACGGCGACGGCCAATGTGCGGGACACGCTCGCCATGTTGCAGCCAGCTTCGCGCGCGCCGCTGCTTCTGCGGCAGATTCCCATCTGGCAGAACGGCATCGCGGTCGGCTTCATCGACCTCGCGCTCGAGCGCGCCTATGTCTACCGGGAACACGCGCCCTCGGAAGTGATCGAGATTCCGCCCGGCGAAGCGCCGCAGGAGAAGGACGCCCGCTATTCCATGCTGGAGCGCCTCGCCGATTACGACGACGCGCTGATGGAGGAACTCATCTCCGACATCGAACCGCCGCGCGACCAGGTGTTTGACGACCTCACCAGGGAATTGCGCGGCGGCCATGTCGCGCCGCTGTTCATCGGTTCGGCGGAACGCGGGGCGGGCGTGACGCGTCTATTAAAGGCGCTGCGTCACGAAACCCCCGGCGTCGCAGCGACGCGCGCCAGGCTCGGGCTCAAGGAGACTGGGCCGGCCTTGGCGCGCGTCATTCGCACCATCCACACGCCGCATGGCGGCAAATTGTCGCTGTCGCGCATTCTGCGCGGCAGTTTCGCGGAAGGTCAGACAGTCGCCGCGCCCGGCGGCGAGGACAAGATCGGCGGCCTCTCGCAACTTTTAGGCGTCACGGCGACGAAACAGACCAAGGGCGACGCCGGCGAGACGCTGGCCTTCGGCCGCCTCGATCATGCGGCGACCGGCGACGTGCTGAGCGGCGGCGCCAGGAACGATGCCGCCGCGCCGGCCCTGGCGCGCGTCGCGCCGCCCGCGCCGGTGCATGCGCTGGCGGTGACGGTGAAGGACCGCAAGGACGAAATGCGCCTCGCCGCCGCCATGAGCAAGCTCATTGACGAAGACCCCTCCCTCGTTTTCCTGCACGACCAAGAGCTCTCCGAGATGAAGCTGCTGGGCCAGGGTGAAATGCATATTCGCGTCGCCTTGGAACGGCTCGCGGCGCGCTATGGCGTCATTGTCGAAACGCACAAGCCGAGCGTCGCCTACAAGGAGACGATCCGCAACAAGGTCACCGTGCGCGGCCGCCACAAGAAGCAGTCCGGCGGGCACGGTCAGTTCGGCGACGTCGTGCTGGATGTCGCGCCGCGCGCGCCCGGCGAGGGCTTTGCCTTCACCGAGACCGTGCATGGCGGCGCGGTGCCCAGGCAATATTTCTCGTCGGTCGAAATCGGCTGCCAGGACGCGTTGGAGCGCGGGCCTTTGGGGTTTCCCGTGGTCGATGTGCAAGCGACCTTGACCGACGGCTCCTATCACACGGTCGATTCCTCCGACATGGCGTTCCGCACGGCGGCGCGCATCGGCATGAGCGACGCGCTCGCCAAGGCCGAACCGATGCTGCTCGAGCCCATTCTCGCCGTGTCGGTCTATGTGCCAAGCGAGGCCATGTCGCGCGCCACCAGCATCGTCTCGGGCCGGCGCGGCCAGATCATGGGCTTCGGCCAGCGGCCCGGCTGGGAAGGCTGGGACAAGCTGGAGACGCTGATCCCCGAGGCCGAAATGGGCAATCTCATCGTCGAGCTGCGATCGGCCACCTCGGGCGCGGGCTTCTTCGAGGCGCGGTTCGATCATTTGACCGGGGTGATCGGCAAGCAGGCGCGCGAGGTGGTGGCGGCCCATGCCGGCAAGGGCAATGGCGGCGAGCACTGAAACGCGAGCGGCGGATAGGCGGCGAGGCGCGACGATGAGCTGGATGCCTGCGAACGATCCGCATCTGGGAGACGCCAAGTCCTGCGACGCGCTCGAGCTGGTGATCGTTCCGCGCGTGCGCGACCTCGGCGGCTTTGCCGTGCGTCGGGCGCTTCCGCATGCGCGGCGGCAGATGGTCGGGCCGTTTATCTTCTTCGATCAGTTCGGTCCGATGCAGTTCATCGCCGGCCAAGGCATCGACGTGCGGCCGCACCCGCATATCGGGCTGGCGACGGTCACCTATCTGTTCGACGGCCGCGTCCTGCATCGAGACAATGAGGGCAATGTCCAGGAGATCGCGCCCGGCGCCATGAACCTGATGACGGCGGGACGCGGCATTGCGCATTCGGAGCGCACCCCGCCTGTGGAGCGTCGTACGGGGCATAAGATATTCGGGCTGCAGAGCTGGATCGCCTTGCCGACGGCGGACGAAGAGAGACCGCCGTCTTTCCAGCATTACGACGCCGACGTGCTGCCGATGGTCGAAGACCAAGGTCTCCACGCGCGCATCGTCGCCGGCGCAGCTTTCGGAGCGACCGCACCTGTCCAAAAATACTCCGACTGGTTTTATGTCGAGGTGCGGCTCGAAGCGGACAGCGCCGCGCCGCTCGACGCCGACCATGAGGAGCGCGCGATTTATCTGATCGACGGCGCGATCGAAATTGCCGGAGAGCGGTTTGAAGGTCCGAAACTGTTGGTGTTTCGGCCGGGAGACCGCATCGGCGTGCGGGCGCTCTCGGAAACGCGCATGATGTTTCTCGGCGGCGCGACCATGGACGGGCCGCGTTACATCTGGTGGAATTTCGTATCGTCGCGGCGCGAGCGCATCGACGAGGCCAAGAACGACTGGAAAACCGGCCGCTTCGCGCCGATTCCGCAAGAAATCGAATTCATCCCCTTGCCGGAAGAATAGACAGCGAAGTGGCGCCGCCTCAATGTTCGACGTTGGCCCAGATCTTCCTCTTGGTGAAATAGACGAGCCCCGCGAAAACGATCAGGAACAGCACGACGCGCAGGCCGATTTGTTTGCGCTCGTCGAGATGAGGCTCGGCCGACCACATCAGAAAGGCGGCGATGTCCTTGGCGTATTGAGCGGCCGTGGCGGGCGCGCCGTCGTCATAGGATACCTGGCCGTCGGAAAGCGGCGGCGGCATGGCGATGCGCCGGGCCGGGACGTAAATGTTGTAAAATTGTCCGGGCGGCAGCGTCACGCCGTTGGGCGCATCGGCGTAACCGCCGAGCAGGGCGACGATGTAATCGACGCCGTGCTCCTGATAGGAAACGCCCGGCAGCGCATCGAGCAGGAACAGCGGAAAGCCGCGCGCATAGCCGCGCGCCTTGGCCAGCACCGACATGTCCGGCGGATAGGCGCCGTTGAAGGCTGCGCGCGCCGCCTGCTCATTGGGAAAAGGCGGCGGGAAACGGTCGCTCGGGCGTCCCGGGCGTTCGAACATGGCGCCGGCGTCATTGGGGCCGTCCGTGATCTTGTAGGTCGCGGCTAGCGCCTCGACCTCGCCCTGGCTGAGTTCGGGCCCGCCCTTTTCGCCGAGATTGCGGAAGGCCAGCAGTCTGATCGAATGGCAAGAGACGCAGACTTGCCTGTAGACCTTGAGGCCGCGCCGCAGTTGCTCCCTGTCGTAACGGCCGAATGCGCCGGCAAAGCTCCAGTCCTGACGCGGCGGCGTGGCTTGATGGCGCTCGACGGCGCCCATCGCTCCCTCCGCGGCGCGAGGCGATGACGATGCGGCGACGCCCAGGATCGCGGCAAGCGCCGCCAACAAGCCGAGCATTCTTACCATCCGGTGAGAGCCGTTGCGCCGATCAGGCATGAGCCTTCGCCTTCTTCGCCGCATCCGCCCTTGCTGCAGACGCGGCGCGACAGGCCTCCTCAATCGAGTCTGGCACAGGCGACGTTTTTTCGATTTTGCCGAGCGCGGGCATCAGCGCCAGGAAGTGGAAGAAATAATAGGCCATTAATATGCGCCCCGCGATGAGATAGACGCCTTCGGCCGGCTGTGCGCCGAGATAGCCGAGCCCCAGGCAAGCGGCGACGAAAACCCAGAAGAGCTTTTTGAACGCCGGCCGGTAAACCGCCGAGCGCACCCGCGACGTATCGAGCCACGGCAACGCGGCGACGATGATGATCGAGGCGAACAAGGCGATCACGCCCAACAGCTTGTTGGGAATGGCGCGCAAGATCGCGTAGAAGGGCAAGAAATACCATTCCGGCACGATATGCGCCGGCGTCACCAGCGGATTTGCCTCGATGTAGTTGTCCGGATGCAAGAGATAATTCGGCACGAAGAAAGTGAGCCAGGCATAAAGCACGAGAAACAACACGAGGCCGACGCTGTCCTTCAGGGTCGCATGCGGGCTGAACGGCACGGTTTCTTTCGCCTCGTCCTTCACCTCGATGCCGGTCGGATTGTTCTGGCCGACGACATGCAGCGCCCACACATGCAAGCCGACGACCGCTGCGACGATGAACGGCAGCAGGTAGTGCAGCGCATAGAAGCGATTGAGCGTCGGATTGTCGACCGAATAGCCGCCGAGCAGCCAGGTGGTGATGGCGTTTCCGACGTAGGGGATGGCGGAGAACAGATTGGTGATCACCGTCGCCGCCCAAAACGACATCTGTCCCCACGGCAAGACATAGCCGAGGAAGCCGGTCGCCATCATCAGCAGGAAAAGGATGACGCCCAAAATCCACAAGAGTTCGCGCGGCGCCTTGTAGGAGCCGTAATACATGCCGCGAAACATATGGATGTAAGCGGCGAGAAAGAACATCGACGCGCCGCTGGCGTGCGCATAACGCAAAACGCCGCCCCAGTTCACATCGCGCATGATGTGTTCGATGGAGTTGAAAGCCAGGGTCGTCTCCGGCGTATAGTGCATGGCGAGCACGACGCCGGTCAGAATCTGCGCAACCAGCATGAACGACAGGATCGCCCCGAACGTCCAAAAATAATTGAGGTTCTTGGGCGTCGGAAAGGCGACGAAGGACGCATGGATGAAACTGAGCAAGGGCAAACGGCGCTCAAGCCAGCGGGCGAAGGCGCTCTTTGGCGTGTAAGTGGAGTGTCCGCTCATGAACCTTGTCTCGAGGACGTGTGAAAAAGGCCTGGTCGCCCGTTAGCCGATCTTGATCTTGGCGTCGCTTAAGAAGCTGTATTGCGGCACTTCCAGATTGCTAGGGGCGGGGCCGCTGCGTATGCGGCCGGACGTATCATAGGTCGAGCCATGGCAAGGACAAAACCAGCCGTCAAATTCGCCCTCGTGGCCGAGCGGAATGCACCCCAGATGCGTGCATACGCCGACGACGACGAGCCATTCGGGCTTTTTCACGCGCGCCGAATCCGGTTGTGGATCGGGAAGCTCGGCGAGCGGCGTGTTCACAGCCTCCTCGATCTCCTTCTTTGTGCGGCGCCGCACGAACACCGGCTTGCCGCGCCATTTGACGGTGACGATCTGTCCCTCGGAAATGCCGGAAATATCGAGCTCGGTCGACGCGAGCGCCAGCGTCGAGGCGTCCGGATTCATTTGTGCGATCAGCGGCCAGACGGCCGCCCCCGTGGCGACCGCCGTCGCGGCGCCGGTCGCGACGAACAGAATATCTCGGCGGTTCGGCGCCGCCGTCTTCTGATTGCTCACGCTGACATCCCCCGAGCTCAACCCGCCGGAATTTGAAACCCGCGCTATCGGCGGTCTCCGCCGTTTTACCCCAGTCGGCCCGGCTGCCGGGCCGCCGAGAAAAAGACAGCGATGAGCCCGCCGGGGAGCGGTTTTGTGGCGCCATTCGCGGCGCTTGTCCACAAGGCGTACTAAGGAAAATTCAACGGGTCGCTCCGCGCATGTGCGCTGGTCCGGGCGTCGGCGCGACCAGGACGCCGGCCCCCCGTTCCCATGCCGGCAGGAGCGAGCATGTGGCGAGCATTGCAATTTTCAATTCGCTTCTCTATATCTCGGCGATCGATTTTCGGCCTGACGACTTGGCCCTGCTCCGGCGACGGAGCCGCTGACGACCTCTTCCAAACATCGATCGATCCGGCCCGGCGCATGCGGGCCTTCCCCTTAAAGCTGGTTTGGAGAGACACTATGGCTACCGGGACCGTGAAATGGTTCAACGCTCAAAAAGGCTACGGCTTCATTCAACCTGACGGCAGCGACAAGGACGTCTTCGTCCACATCAGCGCCGTCGAGCGCGCCGGCTTGCACGATCTGCGCGAAGGCCAGAAGGTGAGTTACGAGATCACCCAGGACCGCCGCACCGGCAAGACCTCGGCCGATCAGCTCAAGGCTCTTTAGGATATTTTGTCGCCGGCGGGAATCCGCCGAGAGCCTTTTGTCTTCCAAAAGGGGTCGCCGTTGGCGCGGCGGCCCTTTTCGCCGGGGTTCGGACAGACGCGGTTCGACTTGCCGCGTCGATGCGAGCCTGAAGGCTCGCGGTCCGGACTCCGCGTCGCTTGGACCGCGAGCCTTCAGGCTCGCAAATCGAAACAGTCCTTCATCTCAAATTGGCCATGCGACCCTTGTTGCTTCTCGCTCGCTTCGCCGCGGCAGGATTTGCGGTCGTGGCGGCGCTTGCCGCTTCTTCGCCAAGCGCCGACCCGGCGGCCGGCCGCGCCCAACCTGCTGCGCCCGCTCCCGCGCAAAACGAGGCGCAACGGCGCGCCGGCGCTCTCGATGCGTTGTTCGAGCGCCTTGCCGCCGCTGGCGGCG
>JACOUB010000001.1 GCA_016178015.1 Methylocystis sp.
CGCTGGTCATCGCCATTGCGACGCTGATGCATGTTTATGTCGAGGCGCCGTCGATGGCGCTCGGCAAGAAGCTCGCCGCCCGGCTGTCGCGCGCCGGCCGTCAGCCGCGCCCCGCATTCAGGGAAAGCCTACCTGAAGCCTCGCCGTCTGTGGGCGCGCCCGGCGCAGGCGAGGCGAGTCCCGTCCTGGAACGCGTGTGACACGAAATCTAAGACGATCAGTTCGGCTTAAGCGCGAAGACCATCTCCCTCGATGGCGCTCGCGCAGGTCGCGCCTCTTGTAGCGCTCGTCAAGTCGCTCTTCATGTCCTTTGGTGAAATTTGCGCTCTAGCGCGCAAATTTCACCAAAGGACATGGATGCCAAATGCCCCGTCGGCCAGCGCCAGTCACCCGAAGGGCTGGAGCGAAGCTTAAAGAACGGCTTGCAAAGCGAAGCGGCGCAAGCCGTTTGACGGGCGATGGACGATGGGGCAACGAGTTGTGTGCACACGATGCCCACAGGGAGAGGGTTATCGCGCCAGAATTTTTGCTGTGGATACGTAATTTCCACAATTCCCCGATCGGTCACGCTCGAGTATGAAAGGCGCTGACGCGGCAATTTGTCACAGCGTATGACTGGAACAGGTTTTGCTCCCTATATTCCGCGGGAGCATCCTTGTCCGATATATGCTCCAACGAATTGTTCCTCGGCTTGGGAACTATTCGCGACTCGTGAGGAAAAAGACTGTGATTACCGTTGCGCAGTGCGCCGCCTTTGCAGGTCTCGGCTCAGACGAAACGATCTTGGGCGTGTCTCCGTCCGCCGGCCATCATTCGCTGCTGTCGAGTTACCTGCTCAACCTGAGCAGGGGCCCGGCCGCCGTGCGCGACATGATTGTCGCGGATCTGCGCGCGTTTTTGGACCTCGGAGCGCCGCAACGGGCGGCGGACCTTTTGATCGTGCTGCGCTTGTTCCTTTCCGACTTTCCGCAAGCAAGATGCGGCGCGCCGGCCTGAGCGACGGAACATTCTTGCAATTCCCGCTCGCCTCAAAGCCTTAAGCGGTTCGCGTTTTCCCTCGGCCGAACCCCGCGCGGGCGATTCTGTCGTATTCGGCGCGCACCAAAGCCGTTCCATAGGCGCGCTCCAGACGGCGCACGGCAAAGTGCCCGCGCGCTAACGTCTGGAAATGTTCGGTGAAGGCGAGATTGACCGCCGCGCCGCCCATGGCGCCGAGCAGCGGCACGGCTTGCGCGGCGGTCTTTTGCGTCACGACGACCCCGAAACGCGCGGCGATCTGGCCGATCAGCTTGACGAGAACCGGCGCCGCCTCGTCCGCGACGGCGCGTTCTGCGACGTAGCGCGCCGCATCGCTCACCGATTTGGCGAAGACGCCGCGCAAGGCGAAATAGCCGCCTTCGAGGATGTTGCCTTCGCTGGCGTGGCCGCCCAGCGCGAAGACTTGCAGGCAGGCGAACGCCGCCTCGGGGTCGGCGAGATTTTCGCCCTCCTTAAGCGCGACAGCGGCGATTGAGCGCAGCATGATCGTCGTCGAGATCGGCAGTTCGACCGGAAGGCTGGCCAGCCCCACGGCGCCGCCGAGCGCGCCGGAGGCCATCGCCAGCCGCCGGTGGAGACGAGCGGCGTCGCCTGTCGCCGGCGCCCCGTCCAGGCTCGACAAGGCGATGCGCAGCGCCGCGCGCAGGGCGCTCGTCGTCGCGGCGGAGACCGCTGCCTGCAGCCTGACGGGAATGAAGCGTCCGGCAAAGCCGATCTGGCGGCCCGCCATGCCGACCAGCCGTTGAGCGAAACTGGTCTTCTCCAGGGCGTTCACGGCCGCCGCGAGCGCGGCGAGATCGGCGCTGCTCATCGTTGGCGCGAATGGCGCTGGCAGGTCATAGGTCACGCGAAGCGTCCTAGCAGAGATTTTCAGCAAACATCGGACGCGCCGGCGCGCCTTGCAAGGGACAAGACAAAAGAGAGGAGAGGAGAGGAGAGGAGAGGAGAGGAGAGGAGGAATCGGCTAGGCCCTCGCTTCGCCGACGACGGCTTCGTGAGGCTTAGTCGAAATTCAAGCTGAGACGCCACCCGATGTTGGCAAACTTTGCCATTAATGCTAGTCTCGTCTCGATTCGAGGAGCGGTCCGTCATGCCGACCCGCAACATCAGTCTCACCCCCGAGCAGGACGCCTTCATCGAGAAGGCGGTGAAGTCCGGTGAATACCAGAACGCCAGCGAAGCCGTACGCGATGCGCTGCGCGCACTCCGACAGCGCCGGCGCGAAGACGCACTCAAGCTCGAGGCGTTGCGGATGCAGATCAAAACCGGCGTCGATTCGCTCGAACGCGGCGAGTTCACGGAAGTCGCCGATGCCGACCTCGACCGCTATCTCGAAGGTTTGACGGCCGCATCAGCTGAGCGGGCGCGTTGAGGCGATGGCGCGCTTTCGCCTCTCGCGGCTCGCGGAGGTCGACCTTGCACACATCCTGTCAACGAGCGAGCAACGATGGGGAACGGAGGGCAGGCGCCGTTACGCCGCAATTCTCGCGGCGGCCATGCGCAAAGCGGCGTCCGACCCGGAAGGTCCAGCGACGCGACATCGCGCCGAATTGCTGCCCGGCATCCGCAGCTTCCATATACGGCATACGCGCGGCGATGACCCGGAGGCGAAGGTACGGCGACCGGTGCACGTTCTCTATTATCGCGCGGTCGCGCCCGACGTGGTCGAGATCGTCCGCGTGCTGCACGAGCGTATGGAGCCGAGCCGGCATGTGGGCGCTGACAACGAAATCACGGATTGAGTGACGCCGCCGAGAACAGACGCAGCTACCGAAGCGCTCAATGATTTGCATGTCATTGAAGCCGTCAAACGCGGTTTAATCGAAGTAAAAAGCGATCGCAACAGGGCCGGTTCATGCCGGCGCGGCGAAATCGAGCAGCCGATCGGCGGGGAAGTCGTAGAGCCTGCCGGTCGCGCGCCAGTCCGGCCGGCACATCGCCACGACCTTGGGGGCGAAATCCTGTGGCGTCCGCAGCGTCATCGGATCTTCGCCGGGCATGGCGCGAGCGCGCATCGCCGTGCGCAGCGAGCCGGGATTGGCGAGCATCACCTTGATGTTCGTGGTGTTGGCCGTTTCCGCGGCATAGGTGCGGGCAAGCGCCTCGAGCGCCGCCTTGGCGACCGCGTAAGGCCCCCAATAGGGCTTGATCCGATGCGCGGCGCCGGACGTGATGAACACGCATCGCCCCGCGTCGGACGCGAGCAATAGGAGATCGAGGGCGCGAATGAGCCGCCAATTGGCGGTCACATTGATCGCGAGCACCTCATCCCATTGCTGCGGATCGACATGCGCGAGCGGGCTCAGCGGCCCTAAAATTCCGGCGGCGCCGATGAGAATGTCGAGCTTGCCCCAGCGCGCGAACAGGCTGGCGCCCAAGCGATCGATGGCCTCGACGTCCTCAAGATCGCAAGGAACCAGGGTAGCCTGCCCGCCAATCGCGATGATGTCGTCATCGAGCTCCTCGAGCGCGCGTTGCGTGCGCGCCAACGCCACGACATGGGCGCCGTCGCGCGCCAGCGCCATTGCAATGGCGCGCCCGACGCCGCGCGAGGCGCCGGTGACGAGGGCGAGCCGGCCAGACAGGGAAAGGGACATGAATTCGCGTCACTCGAAATCTCGACCGCCAAAGTTCGCAAAAAAATCCCGAACGAGCCGGTTGCGCCTCACCCCGCCTTCCGCCGCGCCTCGACGTAACGGCGCAAGACCGCGTTGATCCGCGTCTGATAGCCGCGTCCCCGCGCCTTGAACCAGCCGAGCACGTCCTCATCGACGCCGAGGTGAATGTATTTCTTGCGCGTCGTCTCGACGGCGCGCGTCCATTGCTCGTCCGACATCGGCAAGGCGTCGGGGTCGCTCAGGGCGGCGGCCTCGATCTCGTCCTCCGTCTTGGCGCCGAGCTTTTTCCAGTCGGTTCCGCCCGCGCCCGGGCGCAAACTGCCGTCGGGCTGGCGCACATACATGCGGCCCTCAATCAGAAAAGCCTGCGTCGCGTCGATGTCGTTCATAAACGGCTCGTTCTCTCTGATTGGCCAAGCGCGCTGAAATCATACCAGCGGCCAGAAATAATAACCCGTCATGGCCGGGCTTGTCCCGGCCACCCACGCCGGGAAGCCCCGGTGTTTCGCCATGAAAAGTGAAGGGTTTTCACCTCGTCTGGAAACCTTCCCGCAACGTCCCGGCGTGGATGCCCGCGACAAGCGCGGGCATGACGGCGGTCAACATTATTCGCGGTTGGCGTCGGCCGCAAAGGCTCGAGACAAGACGACCCTTACCCCTCCCCGTTGCCCGCCTCCTCTTCGCCGGGCGCCTCGCCGATATGCTCGACCGAGACGACGCGCTCATCGTCGGCCGTATTGAACACGATCACCCCCTGCGTTCCGCGCCCGGCGATGCGGATGCCCTCCACCGGACAGCGGATGAGCTGGCCGCCGTTGGTCACCAGCATGATCTCGTCGCTCCTCTCGACTGGAAAGGAGGCGGCCAGCTTGCCGTTCCTCGCGTTGACCGCCATGGCGACGATGCCTTTGCCGCCGCGCCCGGTGATGCGATATTCGAACGACGAGGTGCGCTTACCGTAACCGTTCTCGGATACGGTCAGAATGATCTGCTCGGCCGCGGACATCTCTGCGAAGCGCGCGTCCGAAAGTTCGATCGCGCCTGCCGCCTCCTCGGTCTCGACGCTCGGCTCCTCGGCGGCGGCGCCGTTCTGACCTCGCCGGCTAGCGCCGGCGCGCTTCAAATAGGCCGTCCGCTCGTCGCCAGTCGCCTCGAAGTGGCGCAGGATCGACAACGAAATCACCTTATCGCCTTCTCCAAGCGCGATGCCGCGCACGCCCATCGATGTGCGTCCTTGAAACACGCGCAGGTCGGCAAGAGGGAAGCGGATGCACTGGCCCTCGCGCGTCGTCAGCAGCACGTCGTCGCCCTCGGAAGCCGTCGCCACGTCGACGATTTGCTCGCCCTCGTCGAGTTTCATGGCGATGATGCCGGAACGGCGCACGTCGGAAAAATCCGAGAGCTTGTTGCGCCGGACCGTGCCGCCGGTGGCGGCGAAGATCACATCGAGCTTTGCCCAGCTTTCTTCGTCTTCGGGCAGCGGCATGATGGTGGTGACGCGCTCGTTCTGCTCCAGCGGCAGCATGTTGACGAGCGCCTTGCCGCGCCCCTGCGGCGCGGCGAGCGGCAGGCGCCAGACTTTCTCTTTGTAGGCGCGTCCCAGCGAAGAGAAGAACAGCACCGGCGTATGCGTATTGGCGATGAACAGACGATGGACGAAATCCTCCTCCTTGGTCTGCATGCCGGCGCGGCCCTTGCCGCCGCGCCGTTGGGCGCGATAGGTCGAGAGCGGCACGCGCTTGATGTAGCCGGCGTGCGAAACGGTGACGACCATATCCTCGCGCGCGATGAGGTCTTCGTCCTCGACCTCGCCCTCGGCCTCGAGAATTTGCGTGCGGCGCGGCGTGGCGTATTGCTCCTTGACGCTTGCGAGCTCGTCCTTGACGATCGCGAAGAGCCGCGTGCGCGAGCCCAAGATGTCGAGATAATCGGCGATTTCGGCGGCGAGCTTATTCAACGCCTGCGCAATCTCGTCGCGCCCCAGGGCGGTAAGGCGTTGCAGGCGCAAATCGAGAATGGCGCGGGCCTGCGCTTCGGACAGACGGCAGGCGCCGTCTTCGCCCAACGCGTGACGCGGATCGGCGATGAGCGCGACCAGCGGCGCCATGTCGCGCGCCGGCCAGACGCGCCCCATCAACGCCTCGCGTGCCGCGGCGGCGTCAGGCGAGGTGCGAATGAGACGGATGACCTCGTCGATATTGGCGACCGCGATGGCGAGGCCCACCTGCAGATGGGCGTTGTCGCGCGCCTTGGTCAGACGATGCTTGGTGCGCCGCGTGACGACGGTCTCGCGGAACTCGATGAAAGCGCGCAGCACGTCCTTCAGCGTCAACAGTTCGGGACGCCCGCCGTTCAAGGCGATCATGTTGACGGCGAAACTCGTCTGCAACGACGTGTGCCGCCACAACTGATTGAGCACGACATCGGCGACCGCGTCGCGCCTCAATTCGATGACGATGCGCATGCCCTGGCGATCGGATTCGTCGCGCAGATCCGCGATCCCCTCGATCTTTTTCTCGCGCACCAGTTCGGCGATGCGTTCGACCAAGGCCGCCTTGTTCACTTGATAGGGAATTTCGGTGACGATGATCGCCTCGCGCTCCTTGCGCAGCGTCTCGACCTCGGCTTTGGCGCGCAGGATGATCGAGCCGCGGCCCGTCGTGTAGGCCGAGCGAATCCCCGCGCGCCCGAGAATTGTCGCGGCGGTCGGGAAATCCGGCCCCGGCACGATCTCCATCAGCTCGGCGCCGCTCATCTCCGGCCGGTCGATCATGGCGATGGCGGCGTCGATCAACTCGCCGAGATTGTGCGGCGGAATATTGGTCGCCATGCCGACGGCGATGCCGCCCGCGCCATTGACCAAGAGATTGGGAAAGCGCGCCGGCAGAACCGTCGGCTCCTGCTCCTTGCCGTCGTAGTTCGGCTGGAAATCGACCGTGCCCTCGTCGAGGTCCTCGAGCAAAGCCAGCGCCGGCCGCGCCAAACGCGATTCCGTGTAACGCATGGCGGCCGGCGGATCGTTGTCCACCGAGCCGAAATTGCCCTGTCCGTCGATGAGCTGCATGCGCATCGAATGCGGCTGCGCCATGCGCACCAGCGCGTCATAGATCGCGGCGTCGCCGTGCGGATGATACTTGCCCATCACGTCGCCGACGATGCGCGCCGACTTGACGTGAGGTTTGTCGGGCGTGTGCCCGTTTTCGTTCATCGAGAACAGAATGCGCCGGTGGACCGGCTTCAAGCCGTCGCGCACGTCGGGAAGCGCGCGGCTGACGATCACGCTCATCGCGTAATCGAGATAGCTGCGCTTCATTTCGTCGGCGATCGAAACCGGACGAACGTCGGCCCCGGGCGTTGCCGGACCGTCTTTGTCTGCGTCGTTGTCGGCCAAGGGCGCGCCACTCGGAATGAGCGTTCAAGCGTTTTATCGTATAGGCGATTCTTCCCTTGGGCGCCAGCGCGGGCGATAGAAGATCATTGTATAAAAACATATACTTAAACAGTACCGCCTGGCATCCTAGCATACTGCTTCCAACATTCGATCCCGTTTGTCATTCCCGGCAGGCCGAAGGCCTGACCGGGAATCAAGGAGTCAACGGCGGAGTTTAGGGCGTTTGCCCTTGGATTCCCGGTTGTTTGGCTCACGCGAACGCCGGGAATGACACGGCGCGCTTTTTCGCCGCCCGCGGTTTTCCGCGCGGCGCGGCGCGGCGTTATTCCGACATGCCCAGCGCCGACAGATAGAGGTCGAGGATTTCCGCTTCCTCCTGGCGTTTGCCCTTGTCCTGGCGGCGCAATGACACGATCCTGCGCATGACCTTGGGATCGAAGCCGGTTCCCTTGGCCTCGCCGTAAACGTCCTTGATGTCGTCGGCGATGGCGCGCTTTTCTTCTTCCAGCCGCTCGATGCGTTCGATGAAAGCGCGCAGATGGCCGCCGTCGAGGGTGTTGCTGGCCATGATGTCCATTCCGATTGGTCGGGTCGGCGCTCGCGGGGGGCGCGCGCTGCTATTGCCAGGGCTCTTGCCCGACGTCCGCGCGAGCCATGCTACGCGCGCGTGGGCGCCGTCAAGGCGCGGGCGGCGCCAATCCCCGTTTTCCTGGATTTGGGTTTTGGCCCGATGCCGATCCGGCCTTGAAATCTGCCATTCCATTGCCGAGATTGCCGGCGATAGCAGGACGCCTATCGGGGACGGAACGATCATGAGCGACGCGCGCGGCGGGAACCGCAGCTATCCCTGGGGCCATTTTGCGCCTCCGACGCCGCGCGAGGCGCTGGCGGGGGTGCGCCGGCGCCGCGTCATCGCGCTGTGCCTCGATTTTGTCTTGGTGGCGATGTTGTCCACGCTGTTGTGGTTCGCCTTGTTTATGCTCAGCTTTGGCTTGTCGGCGTTGCTGTTGCCGCCGTTGTTTCCGCTGGTCGCCTTCTTTTACAACGGCCTCACCGTTTCCGGCTGGCGCATGGCGACGCCGGGCATGTGCGTCATGGACCTCGAAATGCGGCTTATGGATGGGCGGCCCGTTCCGTTCCTAAACGCCGGCGTTCACGCCGTGCTGTTTTATGTAACCTGGCTGTTTCCGCCCTTTTTGCTGGTTTCGCTGGTAACCAGCGACAAACGCTGCCTCCACGACTTGCTCGCCGACGTGATCGTGCTGCGGCGGTCTAATTGATGCAGAAATTTCCCTAGCGCGAGGCGGTGGCCGATGCCAACCTGACGCGATATGTTTATCCTTAAAGCAGGAACACACGAGCGTGACGAGACAGCCCCGCGACGCGCCGCAATTCTATCTGACCTCTCCCGCGCCATGCCCTTATCTCGCTGGCCGCGAGGAACGGAAAGTTTTTACCCATCTCATTGGACGACGCGCGCCCGCGCTCAACGACACCTTAACGCAGTCTGGCTTTCGCCGCTCGCAGACCATCGCTTACCGGCCAGCCTGCGAAAACTGTCGGGCGTGTGTTTCCGTCCGCGTCAAGGTCGCGGAATTTGAGCCGACACGCGGTCTGCGGCGCGTGCACAGGCGCAATCTCGATATCGGGGGCGAAGCGTTGCACCCGCACGCCACCTCCGAGCAATATGCGCTGTTTCGCGTCTATGTCGGCGCCCGCCATCATGATGGCGGCATGGCTGACATGAGCATGGTCGACTATCAGATGATGGTCGAGGACAGCCATGTCGAGACGAGGCTGTTCGAATACCGCCTGCACGAGCCGGGCGACGCCGCGGCGGGGCGGCTGGTCGCCTGCTGTCTGACCGACGCGCTCGCCGACGGCCTGTCGATGGTCTATTCCTTCTACGCCCCTGATCTCGACGAGCGGTCGCTGGGCGCCTTCATGATCCTCGACCATGTCGCGCGCGCACGCCAGGAAGGCTTGGCCTATCTCTACCTCGGCTATTGGGTCGAGGGCTCGCCCAAGATGGACTACAAGGCGCGCTTCCGGCCCCAGGAGCGGCTCGGCATGGATGGCTGGCGGCGCATGGAGTGAATGCGCTTGCGTTGCGAGAAGGCGCGGCAAGCGCTCACAGTGCGGATCATGGCGTTTTAGCGGTGGCCGCGATGCAAACCGCCCCGCCCGTGATGGAACCCATAGTGATGATGCACGCCGTGACGCCAGCGATGCAGGAAAGCCCGTCCGCGCGCCTCCTGCACGAACGAAGGCGCAGCGGTTTGCGCCGGCGAGGCGATGGGCATGGCGGTTGAGGCCTCCCTGGCGGCAAGCGAGCCGCCAATCGCGATCACGGCCGCGCAAACAAGTTTGACGGAAGGTTTCATGGTGCGTCCTCCGAAGCGTGTCCTCGAGCGCCGATAAGTCGACTCGTTGCTCTCGAACAAGCGCCGAACGTTAGGCTGGGGTTAACCATGGGACGTGTTTCGACGCATATCGTTGGGGCGATATAGCGTTTGTTCAACATCTGACAATCAAGCTGCCAAACAGTTCTCGTCTCGCGGAGCAGCTTAAGATGATGTTTTCTCGCAACGCGCGCGCGCCCGGCGCCGCTACGGCCATTCTGGCCTTGCTCGCCGGCGCAGCTTTCTCTAACTCGACGGCCGCCGCCAAGGACTTCAAACGCCCGCCGCGCGACGGCGTCATCGAGGCAATCGAGGCGCCGAGCCGCGAAAGTTACGAGGAGATCATCGTTCAGTTGCCGCCCCTCGTTCGGAGGAAGGCGGCGGCCGCGCGGGCGGCGATGGCGCCCGCGCAAAAGAGCGGGCCCGACGAGGGCATTCCAGCTGCTGCTCCACCGCCTCCCGAAGCGGCGCAGCAAGCGCAAGACGCGCCGGCGCCAACGGCGCCGCCAGCCACGGATGAAACCGCAGCCCGGAAAGATGCAAACGTCGCAGCGCCGGCCGAAGCGAAGCCCGCATCGGCGCCTGTCGCGAACGGCGCCGAATCCGCCCCAGCGCCGGTTTTGGGGCCGGCGCCCTCGGAAGCCGCGTCCGCCCCTGTCGCAGCCGATGCGCAAAGCGCTCCGGCGCAGGAAAAACCCGCAGTAATCTTGCCGGAGCCGCCCGCCGCGGCCTTGGCGCCGCCTGGTGAGTCAGCCGAAGCGAGCGCCGCCGCCGAGCCCGGGCAGGTTCCCCAGGTCATTCCCGAGTCCACGCCGCTCGCGCCCCTTGCCGACGCCGACCAGGCGGCGAACGCGCCATCGAGCGGAGAGCTTGCGCCGTCCACTGACGCGACAGACACAGCCGATGGCGGGCCAGCGACGGCGCCCGGCGCCGAAGCGGAACAGCCCGCGCAAGGCGACCGCGAACCTGCCGCGAACGAAGGCGGCGGCGAAGGTGGAGCAGTTCTCGTCGGCCTGGCCAGCGTCGCCATGACGGGCGTCCTCGCTTTCTGGCTGCTTCGCAGAAAGGCGGGCGCGAAGGCCGCCGCCAAGGCGCCGATTTGGGCGAGGATTGCGGCGGGCCTGCGCGCCAGATTCAGTGCGCGGGTGGAGGTTGCGGACGGCGGCGCGTCGAATGGACAGAGCGAATCCGTTGCTTCGGACGCGAGCGTCGAGGAGGAGGCGGCCGCCAAGACGCCCCTCCCGACCGCGCTCGTCTCGCGCCTGGCGCTCAGCCGCTCTTCGTCCGAGAGCGTCGGATCGCCGGTTGAGAGCGCCGCGCCAATTTCAGCGCTGGAGGCGCGCGCCGTCGAGGCGAACGCCAACGAATTGGAACGCTGGTTTGGCGACAATGCGGACGGTCTCGAATTGCTGGAGCCCAAGCAGAGCGGAACCTCGGCGATCGTCGCAAACGCGCGTAAATCGCTTCGTAGCGCCTGAGTCTGATCACCCCCTTAAGTCGATGGCGTGAGCGATGCAGCGGGATCGGATCGAAGAGCTATTCGCGCCTTTTGCCGCAGTGAGCGTCAAGCGCATGTTCGGCGGTCATGGCGTTTATGCGGACGGCCTGTTCTTCGCGCTCGAGGCGGACGGCGAAATTTATCTCAAAGCCGATGCGACGACGCAAGCCCTGTTCGAGGCTGCGGGCGCGCGGCGCTTCGTTTATCAGGGCGCCAAAAGGCCGGTGGCGATGTCCTATTGGCGGCTCGTCGACGCCGCTTTCGAGGACGAGGACGAATTGCGTCATTGGGCCGGATTGGCGCTCGCCGCCGCGCGCCGGGCGCAATCGGAGAAGGCGGCGAAGGCCAGCCGCCGCAAGTCCGCGGCGCGATGAAAAGCCCGGCTGTGGAAGCCGGCGCGGCCTTCGGCCTGCCGGGAATGAATGTTAGAAGCAATACGCTAGATGTTTCTCCAGCCGCGCAGGTGAACCATGAACACAGCCAACCTCCAGCTCGAGGGCGTCTACGCCGTTTTGGCCGCTCTCCTCGGCGCCATGCGGGACAAGGGAGTGCTGAACGACGACGAGATTGGCCAAATGCTGGCGGGCGTCGAGGCGACCTTGGCGTCGGACCCGCATCGGCCGACCGAGCTCAGAGCCGCCAACGTCGACGCCATTTGCTTCCCAGCGCGATTCTTAAGCCTTGCATTGCAGGCCTCGCGCCAGCGCGAGCAGCTTTCGTTCTCGCAACTCGCGCTGCGCGTCGGACAGCGAGACCGAACCATTGACCCCAAGGCGCGCTAAGCCGGCGTTAACCATAAGTCCCTATCGCTGACGACGGCGTTGCGCCTCGTCCGACGCGCGCCCGCGCGAGGGGTCACGTGGCGCCCGGAAGGTTCAAAGCCCACAATGCACTGTCGGTTTTCGCCGTCGTCGGCGCCCTGGCGGCGCCGGCGGCGATAGCTCCACCGCAACCGGCGCTGGCGCAGACGATCGACCTGCGGGGTTCCGACACGCTCGCCTATCCTGGAACGTCCGCCCCCGCGGGCGGCGCAATCGACGCTGTTGTCCCGACCGGGCCCGCCGACTCCCTGAGGAGCGGCGCGGCGACCGGCGAACCAGACTATTTCGGCGCCGCCAATTACGGCGCGCCGCGCCCCAGGGTTCGGCTGCCGAGGCGCTATCCGCCGCGGCGACGCCCGCACCCGGCGCTGTTCTCGCCGCTGCATCACTTGCCGCCGCTCGAGCCCTACCGAACCTCATCGCAAGCGCGCCATGCGACGCATTTGCGGCCTTCCCTCGACGCCCCGCCGTCCCCGCCCCCGCCCGCCACGGTCGCCGCGGCGCCGACGATCCGGACCAAGCCTAGGCCGAGAGCGGAAGCACATCCGTTTGATCCGGTCGGCATTGGCGTCGGCTCGCTGCGCCTGTTGCCGTTCGTCGAAGCCGACTACGGCTTCGACAGCAATCCCAACCGCCTATCGACCGGAGCGACCGGATCGCGCTTGCTGCGCACCAACGCCGGCCTCGGAGTCCGGTCGGAGTGGGAGCGCCACGATTTCCACGGCGATTTGCGCCTCGGCTACGCCAAGTATTTCAGCAATCCGGACGCCGATCGGCCCGACGGGACAGGCTCGTTTATCGGCCGTGTGGACGTAACGCGCGACACCGCGGTCAATGTGCGGGGCCGCTTCAATATCGACACGCAGCGTCCCGGCGCCGTCGGCATTGCGTCAAATCAGCCGAACGTCACCATCATCAACCGGCCGGCAGTCGTCGCGCTCGGGACGTCGCTCGGCGTTTCACAGAAATTCAACCGTCTGCAATTGTCGCTCGATGGCGCGTTCGATCGCACGTCGTTTGAAAACGCACGTTATTCGGACGGCTCGACGCTCAATCTTGCGAGCACCAGTTACAACGCCTACGGCGTTTCCACGCGAGCCTCCTACGCATGGACGCCGGACCTTACGCCTTTCGTCGAAGGGACGCTCGACAAGCGCGTGCATGATACGACGCTCGACGTCTTCGGCGCCATGCGCGACAGTAGCGGACTGGCCGTTCGCGGCGGCGCCGCCGTCAACGTGTCGGAACTCGTCAGGGGCGAGGCCTCGGGAGGCTATGCCGAGCGAAGTTACGACGATCCGCGTTTATCCAAGCTGCGGGGACCGACGATCGACGCGGCGCTCGTTTATACGCCAACCCCCTTGACCACACTGACGCTACGCGGCGCGACCACTTTGAACGAAACGACGGGGACTGGCGCCGCCGGCATTCTGTCGCACGCCATGACGGCGCAACTCGCGCACGAACCGTTCCGCAACGTGACGCTGACGGCGACGGCGAGCTATCTGACCAACGACTATCAAGGCGCCAACATACACGAGACGGGCTATACGACCGGGCTAAGGCTCAATTACAATCTCACCCGCGCGATCGCCGTCACGGCGAGCTACGCGTACGAAAAATTGCACAGCACGGCGCCCGGCGCGGACTATACGGCCAATGTCTTCCTCGTTGGCTTAAGGTTGCAACGGTGACAGCGGCTCGCTCCAGCGACTTTAAGATTTGTGATTTCGACCGTTTCGACAAAAGGACCGATGTCGTCATGAACCGCCAAGTTCTGCCGGAGCATTTTCAACAGGAGCGAACCGTCACCGGCGCGCTGCTCGCAGCGGCGCAGGCGGCGCCTGCCGACGTGTTGCGATCGCTTGCGAGTTCAGTGGAAGGCTTGACAGAATCGGCCGTCGCGGAGCGGCTGAAGCGCTTCGGCCCCAACCGCGTCGCGCACGAAGGCCGCCCGACGCTGTTTCAGGAACTCGTCGGCCGGGCCAAGAACCCGCTGAACGCCCTGCTGCTGACGCTCGCGGCGATGTCCTGGTCGCTCGGCGACGTTCGCGCCGCGGTCGTCATCGCGGCCATGGTGGTCTTGAGCGTCGGCCTCGCCTTCGTGCAGGAACATCGCTCAAACAACGCGGCCGCCAAACTCGAGGCTATGGTGCAAACCAAGGCGACGGTGCGACGCCCCGGCGCGCGCAGCGACGACGAAGGTTTCGTCGAAGAGCCGATCGAACGCCTCGTTCCCGGCGATATCGTGCGCCTTTCCGTCGGCGACATCATTCCGGCGGACCTGCGCCTGCTCGAAGCGAAAGACCTGTTCGTCAATCAAGCGGCGCTCACCGGCGAAGCCATGCCGGTCGAAAAAACGGCGCATCCGGCGCCATCGCCCGCCGATCCTTTCGCCGCGCCAAATCTCGTCTTCATGGGCGCCAACGTGGTCAGCGGCTACGCCGACGCGATCGTCGTCGAAACGGGCCGCCGCACCTCGTTCGGCGCCGTCGCCGAGAAAATCGTCGGCGAGCGCGCGCTCACCAGTTTCGACAAGGGCGTAACCAAATTTACCTGGCTGATGATCAGCTTCATGATGGTGATGGTCCCGGCCGTCCTCGTCATCAATGGCCTTACCAAGGGCAACTGGCTGCAAGCCTTGCTGTTCGCCGTATCGGTCGCGGTCGGCCTGACCCCGGAAATGCTGCCGATGATCGTGACGGTCAATCTGGCGAAGGGCGCCATCGCCATCTCGCGCAAGAAAGTCATCGTCAAACGTCTCAACGCCATTCAGAACTTCGGCGCCATGGACGTGTTGTGCGCCGACAAGACGGGAACGCTCACGCAAAATCGCATTATCCTGAAGCGCCACATCGACATTTACGGCCGACCGTCGGATCTCGTTCTCGAATACGCCTATCTCAACAGCCACTTTCAATCTGGCCTCAAGAACCTGCTCGATATCGCCGTACTCGAACACGCCGAACTGGAAGAGAAGCTACGCCCCAACCACCAGTTCACGAAAATCGACGAGATACCTTTCGATTTCGAGCGGAGGCGACTGTCGGTGGTCGTCCAGCGCGACGACGGCCAGCATCTGCTTATTTGCAAGGGAGCGGTGGAGGAGCTGTTTTCGATCTCCGCCCGTTATGAAGCGCTGAACGAATGCGGGCGCCTCGACCCTTCCCATCTCGAAACCGCCAAGCGCGAAACCGCCGAGCTCAACGCCGACGGCTTCCGCGTCGTCGCCGTCGCCTACAAGGAAATGCCGCCTCAGCAGAACACTTACAGTGTGGCCGACGAGAGCGATTTGACGCTGCTCGGCTATATCGCCTTTCTCGATCCGCCCAAGGGCAGCGCCGCAGGCGCCATCGCGGCTCTCGCCAAAGCCGGCGTCGCCGTCAAAATCCTCACCGGCGACAATGACATCATCACCCGCAAAATCTGCCGGGACGTCGGCCTTTCGGCAGATCGCATCGCACTCGGGTCGGAAATCGACCATATGAGCGAGGACGCGCTGTCGGAGCTCGCCGCAACCACGGTGGTGTTCGCCAAATTGTCGCCGCCGCAGAAAGCGCAAGTTATCGACGCCCTGCATCGAAAGGGACATGTCGTCGGCTATCTCGGCGACGGCATCAACGACGGGCCGGCGCTGAAGGCGGCGGATGTCGGCATTTCGGTCGATACGGCGGTCGACATCGCACGCGATTCCGCCGACATCATCCTGCTTGAGAAGAGCCTCGCGGTGCTCGGCGAGGGCGTGCTCGAGGGCCGCAAAGTCTTCGCCAACATCGTCAAATACATCAAAATGGGAGCAAGCTCCAATTTCGGAAACATGTTCAGCGTGCTCGGCGCCAGCATATTCCTGCCGTTCTTGCCGATGACGCCGATCCAAGTGCTCACCAACAATCTGCTCTATGACTTCTCGCAGACGGCCATTCCGACTGACCATGTCGACGACGAGTATCTCGCCGCCCCGCGCAAGTGGGACATCGGCAACATAACGAAATTCATGCTGTGCGTCGGGCCGGTCAGCTCGATCTTCGATTATGCAACCTACGCCTTGATGCTGTTTGCGTTCGACGCCTGGAACAACCCCGCTTTGTTCCAGACGGGATGGTTCGTCGAATCATTGCTCACGCAAACGCTCATCATCCACATCATCCGCACGGCCCGCATCCCGTTCATCGAGAGCCGCGCCAGCCAGGCGTTGCTGATGACGACCGTCATCGTCTGTCTCGTCGGCGTGTGGCTGCCGATCTCGCCGCTGGCCAGCATCTTTCAATTTACGCCGCTGCCATGGCTCTACTGGCCGGCGGTGGCGTCGTTCCTCCTCTCCTACGCCGTGCTGGCGCACCTCGCCAAGAGCTGGTTCGTGCGGCGATGGGGCATGTGACGTGAGGTCATGCCCTATGAATTTCGGCGCGCAAGACGAGGTCGTCGGCTTTCTCGAGACTCAGGGCGAAGGCGCGAGCAAGATTATCGCAACCCACATTTCTGTGATCGTGTTGGTTGGAAACCGGGCCTTCAAATTGAAGCGCAACGTCGTCTTCCCCTATCTCGATTTTAGAACGCCAAAGACGCGGCTCGCCATGTGCGAAGCCGAATATGCGCTCAATCGGCGCACGGCGGCAAAACTCTACTCGGGCGTTCGCCGCGTCACCCGCCGAGCGAACGGCGCTCTTTGCTTCGATGGGACGGGCGAACTCGTCGACGCCGTCGTCGAAATGCGCCGCTTCGACGAAGAAGCATTGCTCGATCGTTTGGCTCAGCGTCACGAGCTGACAATCCCAATAATCGAAACGCTGGCCGAGCGCATCGCCGCTTTCCATGATCGCGCGCCCGTGGATCGCGCGCGCGGCGGCGTCGACGCCATGGCGGTCCTTCTCGATCTGAACGATGCGAGCTTGGCAGGAGCTCTGTTCGCATCGCCCGCCGAACTCGCCGCGCACTCGCGCAATCTGCGCGACAATACGCGACGCCTCGGCGCACTGCTCGACGCGCGGCGCGCCGACGGCAAGGTACGGCGCTGCCACGGCGATCTCACGCTGCGCAACATCTGCCTGTTCGACGGCGAACCGACGCCCTTCGACTGTATCGAATTCTCCGATGACCTGGCGACGATCGACGTTCTCTACGACCTCGCCTTTCTGTTGATGGACCTCTGGCGTCGCGATCAGCGCGCCTTGGCCAATCTCACGCTCAATCGTTATCTCGATTGCCGCGACGAGTTGGACGGCCTGCCGCTGCTGCCGCTGTTCATGGCGCTACGCGCCAGCATCCGCGCCTATGTGACGAACGCGCAAGCGTGCGGCGCCGGCGCCGATCGCGCCTTGCTTACGCGTGAAGCGCGCGGCTATTTCGATCTCGCCTTGTCTCTGCTTCGCCCCGGGGAACCGGCGTTGATCGCCGTCGGCGGCCTCAGCGGGACAGGCAAGTCCAGCGTGGCGGCGCGGCTCGCGCCGCGCCTCGGCGCCGCGCCGGGCGCGCGGGTTTTAAACAGCGATCGCCTGCGAAAAAAACTGTTCGGCGCAGCGGCGGCGACGCGCCTACCCGAAGCGGCCTATGCGCCGGAGGTTTCCACGCGGGTCTATGCAGCCTTGCGCGAAGAAGGCGCGCGCGTCGCCGCAAACCAATGGCCCACGATCATCGACGCCGTTTTCGCTCGGCCAGAACAGCGACAGGCCATCGAAGCGGCGGCGCGGCAGGCGGCCGTTCCCTTCGCCGGCTTTTGGTTAGAGGCCGCCCCGGCCCTGTGCGCCGCGCGCGTGGCGGAGCGCCGCAACGACGTTTCCGACGCAACGCGAGAGGTGGTCGCGCGCCAACGCGCTTCCGATATCGGCAAAATGAACTGGGCGCGCGTCGACGCCGCGCGTGACCTCGAGGTCATCGCAAGTGACATTGCGGAGCGGTTGCGTAGCGCGATCCCCTGAAGGACCGCCGGCGCAAAACCATCGCCCGCATGACGGCGCGATCGGAGGCCACGCTACTCTTCCTCGCCGCCGACGCCCAGAAACGCCGCCGCCGAAAGCACGATCTTACGATCGGTCGCGCCGATCACGGCCGCATCCTTGCCGGCGTAGGGGATCGCGTCGAGCACATGGCGGATCGTCTCCAAGCGCGTGCGCCGCTTGTCGTTGGCGCGAACGACCGTCCACGGCGCCGCCGCGTCGTCCGTGTGTCTGAGCATGGCCTCGATGGCGGCCGAGAATTCGTCCCATTTGTCGATCGCCTTGTAGTCGAGTTCCGAAAGCTTCCAGCGCTTCAACGGATCATGATGGCGCGCATGCAGCCGCTGCATCTGCATCTCGCGTCCGATCGTCAGAAAGAACTTGACGAGGCGCACGCCGTCGCGCGTCAGCATGGCCTCAAAACGTGGCGCTTCACTCAAAAAGGCCTGCGCCTGGGCTGGCGTCGCAAAGCCAAACACCGGTTCGACCACGGCGCGGTTGTACCATGAGCGATCGAACACGGTTATTTCGCCGCGCGTCGGCAGATGGGGGACGTAGCGCTGAAAATACCATTGGCCTTCTTGCTCGGGCGTCGGCCGTCCAAGCGCGGCGATGCGGGCGAAGCGCGGGTTCAAATGCTGGGTGAGGCGGGCGATGGTCCCGCCCTTGCCGGCCGCGTCGCGCCCCTCGACGACGATGACGATGCGCTCGCCCTCGTCCTTGACCCAATCGAGCAGCTTCAGCAGTTCGATCTGGAGCCGGCGCAGCTCTTTGACGTAGACCTCGCGTTTGATTTTCTTGTCGTAAGGATAATCGCCGGAAGCGAGCGCCCGCTCGGCGATTTCCGCAGGCAGGCGCGGCGCGTCGATGGCGAGCGCGGCGACGCAACTCGCGGCGATCCGGCGCCGCCCGGCTTTTTTGTCGTTCATGCGCCGCCTCGCCTTCGCATAAGGAACGCCATCGCTACCGTGCCGCAACAATCGGCGCGCCCCCATGCGCCGCGCGACAGGCGGCCGCGTCGCTCGGCGCGGGCCCCGGCAAGAGTTGCGCATGTTGAGGATCATAGGGCCGCCCCGCATTGTCCAGGAACGCAGCCGCCAATTCGTCCATGTTGTGTTGAAAGATCGGAAAGCCGTGAATCAGATCGACGCGGAACGTCCTGATCTGCGGATCACAGGCCGAGCCGGGAATGAATTGCCGAATGAAGAAGCGCAGATACGCGAGAACCTCGCCGTGTTCATAAACGCGATCGATCGCCAGCGGCCAGGGAGCGTCCTTATAAATCGTGTGCTGGTCGAACCATCCCGTCACCGGCGAAGAATCGAAGGCGTAGACTTGATGAATGGCCGGGCTGACATAAGCGGCTTGCTGCGCCAGGCCGCCGCCCAATGAATGGCCGACCGCAACGATGCGCGTCGAAGACGCAATGCAGGGCAGCGTACGCATCCGCCGCACGATCCTGTCCATATGCGTTTGCACCTGCTCGTATTGATCGTTCACCGGCAAGAGACGGGTCACGCCGTGAAAATTCGAGAGCCAATCGCCCAGGCTGTTGGCGTCGGTGCCACGAAAGACGACCGCCGCTTCCGAACAGCGACGCCCTTCGCGCCGACTCCAGACCTGAAACGCGAGACCAGGAACGCCGCAGGCCTTGTCGGGGCCGGCGCACAGCGGCCCCACTTCGGCGAATTCGAACCGCCACGGCGTCATCCAAGCGCGCGCCTCGGCGTCGCGATCGCGTCCCTGCGGATCGACGAATTTGGTCGATCCGTCGGGACGGCCCCGCGGGTCGAGATTTTCGTAACCCTTGGCCGCGAGCACCGCATAAGGCGCGTAATGCCCGATGTATTTCGCGATGGGATGAAAGTTTCCGTCGTTGTAGCCGCCGACCCGGATGATCGCCTCGTCGGGCGATTGCGTCAGCCGCACGTCCGCACAGCCGGCAAGCAGCGCCGCTCCCACGCCAACCGTAGCCAGTCGCACTACGGCGCCGATCCGTCCCATGTCCGTCCCCCGGCCCAAGCGAAGACTAGGCTTGTTGGCGCGGCGGAGCAAGAACCGAACCAGACCGCCTTGAAAAAGCAAGAGTCGAGCAGGACATCGCCGATCAGACGCGGCGGACCGAAAGACCGGCGTTTCCCGTTCATTGACAAGGATTGTGGCGGCTCTTATCTCTCGCGCGTCGATCTTGCGCCGGCTGCGCCGGCGCTCCCCGCGCGGGCGACGCGGCGCCCTTTCGACCGGACGGTTTTCCAAAAGGGGAACATGTGCGAGAAGGCGGCCAGAGCCGTTCGCTCGCCAGATAAGACCCGCCAGCGGTTCGCCACGGAAAGGTTCGCGCATGTTGGGCGCTCTCGCCAAGAAGTTTTTCGGCTCCGCCAATGAGCGCCGGCTGAAGACCTATGCGCCCAGGGTCACGGCGATCAACGCGCTGGAGGCGGAAGTCGCGGCCCTCTCCGACGACGCTTTGCGCGCCCGCACGCAAGAATTCCGCGAACAACTGGCCAACGGCGCCAGTCTCGACGACCTGCTCGTCCCCGCCTTCGCCACGGTGCGCGAGGCGGCCAAGCGCACCCTCGGCCAGCGCCATTTCGACGTGCAGCTGATCGGCGGCATGGTGCTGCACGAGGGCGCCATCGCCGAGATGCGCACCGGCGAAGGCAAGACGCTGGTCGCGACGCTTTCGGTCTATCTCAACGCGCTGGCCGGCAGTGGCGTGCATGTCGTCACCGTCAACGACTATCTCGCCAAGCGCGACGCCGAATGGATGGGGCAGATTTACGGTTTCCTAGGCATGACCGTCGGCGTCATCGTCCACGACCTTTCCGATGAAGAGCGGCACGCCGCCTATCGCTGCGACGTCACCTATGGCACCAACAACGAATATGGTTTCGATTATTTGCGCGACAATATGAAATATGAGCTAGCGCATATGGTGCAGCGCTCGCACGCCTACGCCATCGTCGACGAAGTGGATTCGATCCTCGTCGACGAGGCGCGCACCCCGCTGATCATCTCCGGCGCCTCCGACGACAAGTCGGATCTTTACAACACGATCGACAAGCTGCTCCCCAGCCTCGTGCGGGAAGATTTCGAGCTCGACGAGAAGCAGCGCACCGTCAATCTGACCGACGCCGGCAACGAGCATATGGAGCAACTGCTCGGCGAGGCCGGCGTGCTCACCGAGGGGGCGCTCTACGAGGCGCAAAACGTCACCATCGTGCATCACGTCAACCAAGCCCTGCGCGCGCACAAACTGTTTCAGCGCGACAAGGATTACATCGTGCGCAAGGGCGAGGTGGTCATCATCGACGAATTCACCGGCCGCATGATGCCGGGCCGCCGTTATTCCGAGGGGCTGCACCAGGCGCTGGAGGCTAAGGAACATGTGCAAGTGCAGCCGGAAAACGTGACTCTGGCCTCGATCACCTTCCAGAATTATTTCCGCCTCTATGACAAGCTGGCCGGCATGACCGGCACGGCGGTGACAGAATCCGAGGAATTCGCCGAGATCTACAGGCTCGACGTGGTCGAAATTCCGACCAACATGCCGATCGTGCGCCTCGACGAGGACGACGAGGTCTACCGCACGGCGAAAGAAAAGCTCGACGCCGTCGCTGCAGAGATCAAGGAAGCCGGCTCGAAGATGCAGCCGATGCTGGTCGGCACGACGTCGATCGAAAAATCCGAACAGCTCGCCGCTCATCTTGCCTCGCAGGGCTATCGTCAGATCGATTTTGCCGATCCTAACAAGGCCCTCTCCAAGCTTTATGACGCGGCGCGCTCCGGCAAGCCTTCGAAACTGTTCGCCGTGCTCAACGCCAGATTCCACGAGCAAGAGGCCTATATCATCGCGGAGGCCGGCGTGCCCGGCGCGATTACCGTCGCCACCAACATGGCCGGCCGCGGCACCGACATTCAGTTAGGGGGCAACGTCGAGATGCGGGTGGCCCAGGAGTGCGCCGGGCTCGAGGGCGACCAGCGCGCCGCCAGGGAAGGGCAAATCCGCGACGAGGTCGCGCAGCTCAAGCAGAAGGCGATTGCCGCCGGCGGTCTTTACATCGTCGGCACGGAGCGGCATGAGAGCCGCCGCATCGACAATCAGCTGCGTGGCCGTTCGGGCCGCCAAGGCGACCCCGGCCGCTCCAAGTTCTTCCTGTCGCTGCAAGACGATCTGATGCGTATCTTCGGATCGGAGCGCTTGGATTCGATGCTGGTCAAGCTCGGCCTGCACGAAGGCGAAGCCATCGTCCATCCTTGGATCAAC
Source organism: Methylocystis sp. (assembly GCA_016178015.1). Classification (GTDB taxonomy): domain Bacteria; phylum Pseudomonadota; class Alphaproteobacteria; order Rhizobiales; family Beijerinckiaceae; genus Methylosinus. The sequence continues at coordinate 21,969 of JACOUB010000001.1, forward strand.
AAGGCGTTGGAGAAAGCGCAACACAAGGTCGAGGCGCGCAATTTCGACATTCGCAAGAACATCTTGAAGTTCGACAACGTCATGAACGACCAGCGCAAGGTGATCTTCGAGCGCCGGCGCGAGATCATGGCGGAGGAGAGCGTCGAGGACAGTGTGAACGAGATGCGCGAGGAGGTGGTCGAGACCTTGGTGTCGCGCCATATTCCGCGCGACGCTTACGCCGAGGCGTGGGATGTCGAGGGATTGGCGCGCGACGTGGCGGCCATTCTCAATCTCGATCTGCCGATCGCGGAGTGGGCGAAGGAAGAGGGCATCGCCGACGAAGAGATCAAGGAACGGCTGCTCGCCGTCGCCAACGACGCCTACGCGGCCAGGGTCGAAAAGAACACGCCGCATTTGTCGCGCATGATCGAAAAGCAAGTCGTGCTGCAAGCGCTCGACCATTTGTGGCGAGATCACCTCGTCGTGCTCGATCATCTGCGGCAGGTCATCGGCTGGCGCGGCATGGCGCAGCGCGATCCGCTCAACGAATACAAGTCCGAAGCGCTGGAGCTGTTCAAGAGCCTGATGGCGCAGTGGGATGAAACCGTGACCGCACAGCTCATGCGCGTCGAGGTCTCCTTCGAGGCGCCGCCGCCGGCGCCCATGGAGCTGCCGCCGATGAGCCTGATCCATCCCGCGCCCGGCGATGCGGGCGCCAGCGAGCAGGCCGTCTTGGAGGAGCTCAATTCGAGAATCGCCACAAGCGACTTTTCGCCGCGCGCGCTGGCTGCAAACTCCCGCGTGGACGCGCGCAAGCGCGATCCGAACAATCCCGACAGTTGGGGCAAGGTCGGCCGCAACGAGCCCTGCCCGTGCGGTTCCGGCAAGAAATTCAAGCACTGCCATGGCGCGCTGGTGTGAGAGCGGCCGCCCCCTCCCCAACCCTCCCCCGCTGCGCGGGAGAGGGAGCAGATGCAGGCCTTTGCCAACGCATGGCGGAACGGAAATCGTTGGGGTCCCCTCTCCCGCGAAGCGGGGGAGGGACAGGGAGGGGGAAACGTCGAGCACGCTCAATTGACGATCCCGCCGTTATTGGAGGCCATTCGTGTCCAAGCCAGATTTTTCTAAGGTCTTGATCGCCCAAGGCGGCGGCCCCACCGCGGTGATTAACCAATCTTTGGTTGGCGCTGTCCTGGAGTCGCGTAAATTCCGCGAAGTTCACAGGGTCTATGGCGCCTTCCACGGCGTGCGCGGCATTGTCGACGAGGAGTTCGTCGATCTGACCCAGGAAACCACGCATAATCTGGAGATGGTCGGCGACACGCCCTCCTCGGCGCTCGGTTCGACGCGCGACAAGCCAGACCTCAAATATTGCCAGGAAATCTTCAAGGTCTTGCAAGCGCACGGCGTCGGTTGCTTTTTCTACATCGGCGGCAACGACAGTTCCGACACGGTGCGCATCGTCTCGCGGGAGGCGAGAGCCGCCAAGTATCCGCTGCGCGCCGTCCATATCCCCAAGACCATCGACAACGACCTGATGGTCACCGACCACACCCCCGGTTTCCCCTCCGCCGCCCGCTGGGTGGCGCAGGCCTTCATGGGCGCCAATCTCGACAATTGGGCGCTGCCCGGCGTCTATGTCGGGGTGGTGATGGGGCGCCACGCCGGCTTTCTCACCGCCGCCTCGGCGCTCGGCAAGAAGTTTCCAGACGACGGCCCCCATCTCATTTATGTGCCGGAACGCGCCTTCGATACGGATCGTTTTCTTGCCGACGTGAAAGCCACAATGGACCGTCACGGGCGCTGCGTGGTCGCCGTGTCGGAAGGGGTCGCCGACGCCGATCACACCCCTATCGCCGCAAAACTCGCCGCACAGGCGGAAAAGGACGCGCACGGCAATGTGCATCTGGGCGGCGGGGCGCTGGCCGACATGCTGACGGAAGTCGTCAGGGAGAAGCTCGGCTTCAAGCGGGTGCGCGGCGACACGTTCGGCTACGTGCAGCGCAGCTTCGTCGGCTGCGTCTCCGACGTCGACCAGCGCGAAGCCCGCGAGGTCGGCGAAAAAGCGGTGCAATTCGCCCTGTGGGGCGACAAGGACGGCTCCGTGACCATCCATCGCACCGGCTTCTATTCGGTCGACTACCAGTTGTCGCCGCTGGAAGCCGTCGCCGGCAAGACGAAGGTCATGGCCGACGAATTCATCAGCGCCTCGGGCACCGACGTAACCGACGCATTCCGCCTTTACCTGCGCCCGCTGTTGGGCAGCGGCATGCCCGACGCCTACCGGTTGCGGCTCAACCGCGTGCCGAAAATCCTGAAAGCGCGACGATAGGCCCGCCGACGATCGCAACGGTCGCCCGGCGCAACCGTGGGCGCGTTTCTTGCTTGATCGCACGCGTCGGGCGTGGTTGCATAATTCCCTGGGACTTATAGAGTAGGGGCCGAAGGGGGCGACGTGAGCGCCGGGGGCAAAAGAGGGGTGGAGACGAAGGTGGAGCAAGGTCTCCACCTTTTGTTAGGCGCTCGGCGGTATCTAGTGAGATTGGTTCGATTCGCGCATAGGGCCGATCCGTTGGGAGATCAAACATGAGCAAGGTCGGCGGCAGCGACTCGAAAAATACGCTCTACTGCTCGTTTTGTGGCAAGAGCCAGCACGAAGTCCGTAAGCTGATCGCCGGCCCGACGGTATTCATTTGCGATGAATGCGTTGAATTGTGCATGGACATCATCCGCGAGGAAAACAAGTCCTCGCTGGTCAAGCAGCGCGACGGCATCCCGACGCCGCGCGAAATCTGCAAGGTCCTCGACGATTACGTCATCGACCAGACCCAGGCCAAGCGCGTGCTCTCGGTGGCCGTGCACAATCATTACAAACGCCTCAATCACGCGACCAAACACGGCGACGTGGAATTGGCGAAATCCAACATCCTGTTGATCGGCCCGACCGGCGTCGGCAAGACCATGCTGGCGCAAACGCTGGCCCGCATCCTCGACGTGCCCTTCACCATGGCCGACGCGACGACGCTCACCGAAGCCGGCTATGTCGGCGAGGATGTCGAAAACATCATCCTGAAGCTCTTGCAGGCGTCCGACTACAATGTCGAACGCGCCCAGCGCGGCATCGTCTATGTCGACGAAATCGACAAGATTTCGCGCAAATCCGACAATCCGTCGATCACTCGCGACGTGTCGGGCGAGGGCGTGCAGCAGGCGCTGCTCAAGATCATGGAAGGCACCATCGCCTCCGTTCCGCCGCAGGGCGGACGCAAGCATCCGCAGCAGGAATTCCTGCAGGTCGACACGACCAACATTCTGTTCATTTGCGGCGGCGCCTTCGCAGGACTGGAGCGCATCATCTCCCAGCGCGGACGCGGCACCTCCATCGGTTTCGCGGCCAGAGTGCAGGCCCCCGACGAACGGCGCGCCGGCGACGTGTTCCGCAATGTGCAGCCCGAGGACCTGCTCAAATTCGGTCTCATCCCGGAATTCGTCGGCCGTTTGCCGGTCATCGCGACGCTCGAGGATCTCGACGAGGGCGCGCTGAAGCGCATTCTGACCGAGCCGAAGAACGCGCTGGTGAAACAATATCAGCGGCTGTTCGAAATGGAGAGCACCGAACTCACCTTCCAGGACGAGGCGCTCAGCGCCGTCGCCCGCAAGGCGATCGACCGCCATACCGGCGCCCGCGGTCTGCGCTCGATCATGGAAGGCATATTGCTCGACACCATGTTCGATCTGCCGGGTCTCGAGGGCGTCGAGCAGGTGGTGATCGGTCCCGAGGTCGTCGAAGGCAAGGCTCGCCCGCTCTATATCTACGCCGAACGCAGCGAAAAGAGCGGCGCCAGCGCTTGAAGAGGCCTCAGGGCGGAAGAATAGCGATCTTCCTCTGAATGCGACGGCGGCTGCCTGCCGAGCTGCATGACATTGTTTTTTAAGAGTGTCTTGAAATAGCGTCGGATGTGGCCCATTTCCCGAGGCAGGCGTCCTGCGGCGGTAAGGATGGTCGAAGGGGGGAGCGGCGTGTTTTGCGCAAGGGCCGGGGTGTGGAATTGCGGACGTCTGTGGCGTTTGGGCGCTGCTTCGCTTAAGAGACGGCGCGGGAAGCGAAACGGAACGGGAAACAGAAATGAGCAACGAAAAGCGCAGTTCCATCGCTCCTGGCGCGATCGAGAGTTACCCGGTCCTCCCCTTGCGCGACATCGTCGTGTTTCCTCATATGATCGTGCCGCTGTTCGTCGCGCGCGAGAAATCGATCCGGGCGCTCGAAGAGGTCACCAAGTCTGACCGCTTCATCCTGCTGGCCACGCAAAATAACGCCAGCGACGACGATCCGGCCGTGGACGCCATCTACGCCGTCGGCACGCTGGCTTCGGTCCTGCAGCTGTTGAAACTTCCCGATGGAACCGTGAAGGTTCTCGTCGAAGGCGTCGCCCGAGCCAAGGTGCGTCAATACACGCGCGCCGACGACTATTACGAAGTCGACGCCGAAGCGCTCGGCGACGTCATTGACTCCGCCGTCGAGATCGAGGCCCTGGCGCGCTCGGTCGTCGCCGAATTCGACGGCTACGTCAAACTCAACAAGAAGGTGTCGCCCGAGGTCGTTGGCGCGGTGACGCAGATCGACGATTACTCGAAACTCGCCGATACGGTGGCCTCGCATCTGTCGGTAAAGATTGCCGACAAACAGGAGGTGCTGGAGATGGTCTCCGTCGCCAAGCGCTTAGAGAAGTGCCTGTCGATGATGGAGAGCGAAATCTCGGTGCTGCAGGTCGAGAAGCGCATCCGCACGCGGGTGAAGCGTCAGATGGAGAAGACGCAGCGCGAATATTATCTCAACGAACAGATGAAGGCGATCCAGAAGGAGCTGGGCGACGAGGAAGGCAAGGACGATCTGGCCGAGCTCGAGGAGCGCATCAAGACCACCAAACTGTCGAAGGAGGCGCGCGACAAGGCGATCGTCGAATTCCGGAAGCTGCGGCAAATGTCGCCGATGTCGGCCGAAGCCACCGTGGTCCGCAACTATCTCGACTGGCTGCTGTCGATCCCCTGGGGCAAACGCTCGAAGATCAAGCGCGACCTCGGGCAGGCGGAAACGGTGCTCGACGCCGATCATTTCGGGCTCGCCAAGGTCAAGGAGCGCATCCTCGAATACCTGGCGGTGCAGAGCCGCTCCAACAAGCTAGCCGGCCCAATCTTGTGCCTGGTCGGCCCGCCGGGCGTCGGCAAGACCTCGCTCGGCAAGTCCATCGCCAGGGCGACGGGACGCGAATTCGTGCGCATGTCGCTTGGCGGCGTGCGTGACGAGGCCGAGATCAGAGGCCATCGGCGCACCTACATCGGCTCCATGCCGGGCAAGATCATCCAATCCATGCGCAAGGCCAAGACCGCCAATCCGCTGTTCCTGCTCGACGAGATCGACAAGATGGGCATGGACTTTCGCGGCGATCCGTCGTCCGCCTTGCTCGAGGTGCTCGATCCCGAGCAGAACTCGACCTTCAACGATCATTACCTCGAGGTCGATTACGATCTCTCGAACGTCATGTTCGTGACCACGGCGAACACGCTGAACATCCCAGCTCCGCTCATGGACCGCATGGAGATCATCCGCATCGCCGGCTACACCGAGGACGAGAAGGCCGAGATCGCGCGCCGTCACCTCATTCCGACCGCCATCAAGAAGCACGGACTTAACGATAAGGAATGGGCGATCGACAATGACGCCCTGCTCACCTTGATCCGCCGGTATACGCGGGAAGCGGGCGTTCGCAATCTAGAGCGCGAGCTGTCCAATCTGGCGCGCAAGGCGGTGAAGGAAATCCTGCTAGCCAAGAAGAAAAAGAAGGTCGAAATCACCAACGCCAATATCGCCGATTACCTCGGCGTGACGAAATATCGTTACGGCGAGGCGGAGCTCGAGGACCAAATCGGCGTCGTCACCGGCCTTGCCTGGACGGAAGTGGGCGGCGAACTGCTCACCATCGAAGGCGTGATGATGCCCGGCAAGGGCAAGATGACGGTGACCGGAAACTTGCGCGACGTGATGAAAGAATCGATCTCCGCCGCCGCCTCTTACGTGCGTTCGCGGGCCGTCGATTTCGGCATCGAACCGCCGCTGTTCGACCGGCGCGACATCCACGTCCACGTGCCGGAGGGCGCGACTCCCAAGGACGGGCCGTCGGCCGGCGTCGCCATGGCGACGGCGATCGTTTCGGGCATGACCGGAATTCCGGTCTATCGCCACATCGCCATGACCGGCGAAATCACCTTGCGCGGACGGGTGCTGCCGATTGGCGGGTTGAAGGAGAAGCTGCTCGCGGCCTTGCGCGGCGGCTTGACGAAAGTCCTCATTCCCGAAGAGAACGCCAAGGACCTCGTCGAAATCCCCGACACGGTGAAGAACGCGCTCGACATCGTGCCGGTGGCGCGCATGGAGGAAGTTCTCGCCCATGGGTTGCTGCGTCAGCCGACGCCGATCGTGTGGGAGGAAGACGCCAAGGCGCTCACCTCGCATGGCGGCGCGGTCGCCGATGACGACGCGGGCGTGCGCGCCCATTAACCCGCCAACGCGCGGCAAGCCCGATCCGTCAATGCGTCAGGGACTCCCCCGAGTTTCTCGATGGATTGGCCGAAGCCGCATCTGCCGAGCGAGCGCCGAAAACTTTGCAAAATACCGCCTGTGATAGAGAAGCAACCACGTGGTCCCGTAGCTCAGCAGGATAGAGCAGCGGTTTCCTAAACCGAAGGTCACAGGTTCGAATCCTGTCGGGACCGCCAATAAAATCAAAGAGACGCATAGGTCGGCAGCCACCCGCCCGGCTGGGTTAACTCCAGCCGGTCCGGCCGCCGCGAGGCGCGTCCCGAAAGAAGCAAGATCTCCCCGCGATAGGCCCATGCCCGGAGATCCGTCCAAAGGGGCGCCCCCTCGACTTCCATGCAAGGTTTCGGAACCCGTCTCTGCGCGACATAGCCCTCGCCATGTTTCACGAGACGCCGCAGGCGCGCCTGCCCCACCGTGGCGCTGTCGAGCAGCCCGCGCCCGGCAAATCCGTGGACAGGTTTAAACACGAAGTCGCGCTTTCTTTGCGCCAGCATGTCCACGTTTTCGGCGCGCACCAGATGCGTCTCCGGCACATGGGCGCTCAAGATTTGACGTTCCGCCGGCTTTATCCCCAAATCTTCATCCCAATGCGGCAGCGACAGCCATTCCAACAGCCGTTTGTCGCTGCGCGTGGCATAGGTGAAGGGATTAGGCGCGACATAGACCCGGCCCGCCTCGTACGCGCTTCGCAAGGCGGCAAAGTCCTCGGACCGCCAAAGGAAATCGGTCGAGCGGTTGACGATGAAGCTGACCGCCTGCCCTTCGAACAGCAGGCGCTGGCCATCCCAGCGGGTCTCTGCGGGACATCCGAGTTTAGACCGCCAGCCCTGGCGGCGGAAGAGATCGCAGAGCAGTCGGAGTTCTCCGCGAAATTTGCCCTGGCGCAACGATTCGGCGTCATCGAGGATGAGAAACAAGTCCTTAGGGCAGTCGTCGAAGAACGCCCTGGCTTCTTGCTCCACCAAGTCCCTTATGTGTTGGTTGAACGCGGCGAAAGGCGCAGGCGCCGCTATCCCTTTCTCCTGCGCCAGTCGCGCCGCCTCGTGGTACAGGGCATTGATGATCGCGGCAAAGAGGAATCCCGACCCGTTGTCGTTAAATTCGATGAGCCGCCACCCGCCCTCCGGCGGAAGATGAAAATCCCAGGCGCTGAAAAAGCAGACCTCCGGGCGCCTCAACTGCGCAATCGCCGGCGCCTCACGCCGGGCTGCCGCCTGCCAGGCCTCACGGGCGGTAACCTGGTCAAAGACGCGGACGAAACCGGCTATTTCCGCGAGGATGGCGCGAGGGACGACCTGATGGCGCGGCACGACAGAGAATTCTCCCGGCGCTTCCAGCATGCCTGCGGCCTGGAGTGCGGCAAAGAACCTCTCTGCAAGCGTCGCCTCGGGGTTCAACCTATTCTCCCAACCTGGCGATGGAATAGATTGGGACGGAGTCCATTGATACGCACTTTGGCAGGCTGCTGAAAAAGTCCTGAACGATCTGACGTCGCCTTGGGGATTTCCGCCTGTCGTGAAGGCGGCGGCTCGAATGAACCTTACGAACAAGATCGCGTCGATCGATTATGACGCAGATCGCGTGAAGATCGCGAATCTGGCGAAAGTCATCCGCGCAACCGATTACGTTCCTGGCGCCGTCAAAGTTCGCGTTCCGATCGCGCAGATGCGTTCATAGCAAACTCCGCATCCGAAACAGGAGCAACGCGCACTCGGGCTCGCGGTCGGCGGCGCATCTCGAAAACCGCGTCCCGGCGCCGTGCGCGTTTGATTGCGGCAGGATCGGGCAAACGCTCCCCGGCGCCGCCCATGAGCACTCTGCGGTTTCGAGTCTTCGCCTGCGCCGAGGCGGCGCCGAGGAATGGTGCCCAGGGGCGGAATTGAACCACCGACACCGTGATTTTCAGTCACGTGCTCTACCAACTGAGCTACCTGGGCGTTTGCGGCGGCGCCGAGCGCCGTGAGCGGCTTATAGAAAGCGCGTTCGCCCTTGTCCAGACCCGGCGCAGGCTCACGACATGTGGAAGCAAAGCTCGTGACGCCGGACCGTGACGTCGACAGTCGCCGTCATCGTGGCCTGTTGACGCCCGACAGCGGATTGTCCGGATCATACGCGTAACGGACCGTCTCGAAACGCATGGCGCGCGCATCGATGAGCAATAGCCGCCCCACGAGGCCCTCGCCGAAGCCGACGATCTCGCGCAGGACTTCGAGCGCCATCATGGCGCCTGCCATGCCCGTCAGAGCGCCGAGCACCCCCATTTCCTCGCAAGCGGGCGCGCCGCTGTCGGGCGGCGGCCCGGGAAACAGGCAGCGATAGGTGGGATTGGGCTGACCGGCGGCGTCGTTCTCGAACGGGCGCAGGGTGGTCAGCGAGGCGTCGAAGCCGCCGACGGCGGCCGTGACCAGCGGTTTCTTCTCGAAGAAACAGGCGTCGGACACCAGGTAACGGGTGGCGAAATTATCCGATCCGTCCGCCACGACGTCATAGCCGGCGATCAACGAGCGGGCGTTGTCGCCATCGAGGCGGAACGGGCGTCCCTCGACTTTTACAAGCGGATTGATGCGGAAAATGGCGTCGCGCGCGCTGTCGACCTTGAGCCGTCCGACGTCGGGCGTGCCGTGGATAACCTGGCGCTGCAAATTGGAGAGCGCGACCGCGTCGTCGTCGACGATCCCGATGGCGCCGACGCCCGCCGCCGCAAGATATTGCAAGAGCGGCGCGCCGAGTCCGCCCGCGCCGACGATCAGAACGCGAGACTCCTTCAGTTTCTGTTGGCCGGGGCCGCCCACATCGTGCAGCACGATGTGTCGCGCATAGCGCTCGATCTCCTCGGACGACAGCTCCATGATGGTCCCTCTCAGAGGGGATTATGCCGAACTTGATTACAAATCGCACCGACGCCTTTAAATGCGACACGAAGCTTGTCGTTTGTTCTTTGTTACGTAGCATCGTTATGTTTGGGGCATGGTTCAAATATTCTCGAATCTTCGGCCCAAGGCTCATATATATAACAAAATATAGTGGTTTGAGGTTTATCGAAAATGTCGACGTAATCGATATGACCGTATAAAAACATTATAGACTGCTTATTGCGTGCCGAGATAAAGGCACGGGCATCGGTGATTCCGCTGCGATTTTCGTAAGACGTATTTGGATGCACGACACCGGAGCTAGTGAGATCAGAGAGGCCTGGGACTTTAATCGCGTCTGGATCACGAAATTCAAAATTTTCGGGCAAGCCCACCCCCCACGGGGTGCTGGTCCAGTTAACGCGAATTTTCACACTGCGAGCTGGCGTGGATCCGCTGTTACGAACGAAAACAGTAATGGTATCTTTGTATATGGAACCAGCAGTGGGAAGGGAAGGAGCGTATTTTTCGTCACTGCAACTCAAGCATTCTATTTTCAGAGACTCGACGCCAACATAAGCGCGGAGTTGTCGTCTTTCAGCGTCGGCAGCAATCCAAGCTTGCCAACCGCTTGCTCCCGCAGCGGCAGCTGAAGCCAAAGCGGCGAGGGCAGCGACAAGGACAGCAAGCTTCTCCAACTTGCGACCTTGATCTTGCTTGGGGCGATCGGAATTTTCGTCGGGACTTGGCATTTGCTTTTCGCTTCCGGGGAGACAGTTAATCTTGTGGTTGTTATTGGTTGGGTGTCCGCATAATCGTCCTCTCGAAGCCTGGAGCGAACATCCCTCGAAATAGCGGGGTCCCAGTCGCGCCTGCCGCAGTTTCGTCGAGCTGCACGCGACTGCGCCGTTCAGTCCTGCGGCAAGCGCGGGACAGAAACAACAGAAATCGTGCTTGCATAAACGCGCATCCGCGCGATGCTCGCCTGTGACGCCGATTCGGGAGGCGCCGCGCAAACAGCTACGCTTGGACAGCGGCGGATGACCATACCTTCTCTACCTTCCGGCCTCTATCCGGAAGATTATGACAGAATCGAAGCGGCGGTCATGGAAACGGCGCGCGGCCGCTGGTTCCTGCTTGAATACGCGCGCCGTCAGCGCGCCGCCGAAATGGCGTCGCTCACGCAGGCGGTCGAGCGTCTGGAACGACGCATGGCGGCCGCCGACGAGATGGGCGCGGCGCCGGCCCTTGCCCCCGTCGAACCGGCGGCGAACGTCGTCGCGCCGCTCGAGGCGCAGCCGTGCACCCAACATATCAGCGAGAAATTGCAGGATTTCGCTTGGTCTTTGCGCGAGCGCGGCCTCGACGAGCGCGTTTGCGCCGAGATCGAGGACTTGGCCCGCAAGGCGGTCGCGTTCGCCGAACCGCCGGCGCCTCTCGCCGCGAACCGCGACGAAGATGAGGAGGCGGACGAGACGTGGCCAGAAACGTCTGCGCCGAGCGCCCTCCCCCCTGCCCTCCCCGGCTTCGCGGGCGAGGCGATCGAACGGCCGACGGCCGGCGCCGATTCGCCCGCTCACGATATTATGCCGGCGGAGGCAAGCCGATCAGGGGAGCGTTCGACCCTCCCCGTTGATCCGCGTCTGATCGCGCTCGCACGGCTGGACCATCTCTCCCTTGCCGAAAAACTCGCGCTGTTCGCCTGAGCTCGCGTTGCAGGACAGCTGCATGTGCGGGCACCGGCTTTGGCGTTCGATATTTCGAACAAATTCGGCTACCATTCCGATCGGATCAAATTTGGGGAAAACGGACCGCCATGGGCGTCGAGGGCCGCGACAAACAGAAGGCGCTCGAGGCGGGCGCGCTGGCGCTGTCCGGCCAGCTCGGCCATACCGTCCAGCGTTTGCGCAAAGCCTATAATCTCTCGCTGTCCGAGCTTTCCTTACAATCGGGCGTCGCCAAATCGATCATCAGTCAGATCGAACGCAACGAGACCAATCCGACGCTCGCCACCATCTGGCGTCTCGCCGAGGCGCTCGACGTATCGATCGAGCGCGTTTTGCAAACGGGGGAGGATGCGCCGTTTCTCGAAAAGTCGACCAAGGCCGACACCCCGATTCTGGTTTCCGACGACGGCCGATGCCGGCTGGCCATCATTGGCTGGATCAAGACCGTCGAATGGCTGCAATGCTATGATTTTTCCGCCGATCCCGGCGGCGCGCTCGAATCGGAGGCGCATCAGCGCGGTTCGGTCGAAAGCCTTTCCGTGTTGGATGGCGCATTGGAGGTCGAGGTCGCCGGCGTGACGGAAACTGTGAAGGCGGGCGAAACCTTGCGTTACCGGTGCGATCGACCGCACGTCATCCGCAATGCGAGCAAGACGCCCGCGCATGCGACGATGGTCTGCATCCTCAAAGCCGCGGTCATGAAGTGACGCCGGATCCCCGAGTGCGGGCATTGCCTCGCCCCGCGAGCGGCGCTTGCCGGGAGGCGAGGTGACGGGCGATGGATTTACAGTTACGCGCGCCCCTTCTCCCTGCAAGCGGGAAGAGGGAAAACGCCTCGCTTCCGGCCAGTTCGGTCGTGCGCGATTCCTTCTCCCGCGACGCGGGAGAAGGTGGCCCGGCGAAGCCGGGTCGGATGAGGGCTCTTGCCGCGCCTGCTGGTCTTGCAAGCAAACCGCAGCGGCGGAAAGCCCGCACCGGGCCGACTCCGCCAAGCTTTGCGGATGAAGCCATCCGGCAAGAGCCAGGCCAAGCCGCGCGGACCCTCATCCGACCCCGCTTCGCGGACCCTCATCCGACCCCGCTTCGCGGACCCTCATCCGACCCCGCTTCGCGGGGCCACCTTCTCCCGTTTCACGGGAGAAGGATTCGCGCCCAGCCGAATTGATTATCCTGAAATAGCTCGAATTACGATGACATGATACGGATTGCATGATTTGCCGACGCGGGCATGATTCCGAATCCGCCCAGGAGTGCGGAAAGGCTGGCCCCCTAAACCGCCATCGCAAGGGCGCCGTCGAATTCCCTCGCGCCAGCCACGGGATCGAAGTCCTCGGGCGCCCTGATCCGGGCCAAGGCGGCGTCGGCGCGCTCGCGCGAGCGGCCGGAAAGCTCCGGCGCGCCCGCCGCGATCGCGCGCGCCTCAGCGAGATCGCCGTTGCAATGGAGAACCACGTCGCAACCGGCGGCGATGGCGGCCTCGGCGCGCTGACGCAAGCCGCCGTTAAGCGCCTGCATCGACACATCGTCGGTCATCAACAGCCCATCGAAACCAATCTGGCCGCGAATGATCTCTTCTATCACGGTTTTCGACCAGGTTGCGGGAGCGTCGGCGTCGATCGCCGCATAGACCACGTGCGCCGTCATGGCGAGCGGCAGATCGGCGTGGGCCGTGAAGGGAATGAAATCCGCCCGCTCCAGTTCGCAGCGCGGCGCCTCGACTGCCGGCAGTTCGAGATGGCTGTCGGTGCGGGCGCGGCCATGGCCAGGGATATGTTTGATGACCGGCAAGACGCCGCCGGCGAGCAAGCCCTCGGCCGCGGCCCGGCCGAGCCGCGCGACGCGGTGCGGATCGCGGCTGTAGGCGCGATCGCCGATGATCGCGTGCGCGCCGTCCGCCGGCGCGTCGAGCACCGGCGAGCAGTTGATCGCGACCCCGACGTCCCGCAAGTCATGGGCGATGAGCCGGGCGCCCAGCCAGGCCAGGCGCGCGGCGGCCGCGGCGTCGGCGCCGATCCGCTCGAAGGCGGCGGCGCAAGGATAAGCGCGCCAGTGCGGCGGCCCGAGCCGCTGCACGCGGCCGCCTTCTTGATCGATCAGAATCGGCGCTACGTGCGAGCCGAGACAGCCGCGGATGTCGTCGGTCAGCGCGCGCAATTGCTCGCGCGAGGCGACGTTGCGTTTAAACAGAATGATTCCCCAAGGCCGCGCATCGCGCCAGAAGGCCTTCTCGTCGGCGGTCAAGGCGAGACCGGCGCAACCGCAGATGAAAGCGCGCGTCATGAAATCGAAACTCCGCAGAGCGAGCGGCTGAATGGTTTCCTCATCCTGAGGAGGCCCCGAAGGGGCCGTCTCGAAGGACGAGGAAACCACGAGACTGGCATTGCCCTCGTGCTTCGAGACGGCGGCTTCGCCGCCTCCTCAGCATGAGGGTTCTGGGCCTTCACCCGATCGCACTGGGCGATCAATCCTCAACCCTCCGGCTTCCAAGCCTTATAATCGCCGCCCGTCGCAGCGCGGGCGCCGCCCGCCAAGATCGACCCTGGCGGCCGATACGCGCCGGGCGTGCCAGTGAGATTTTGCCGATAAGGGAGTTCCCACTCCTTGGGCGCATAAGTTTCCTGGGTCGGCGGCGTGTCCACCGTGTGGTGCAGCCAGCCATACCAACCGGGCGGCGTCGCCGATCCTTCCGCGTAGCCCTTGAAAATGACCCAGCGCCGCTCGAAGCCGAGCGCTTTATCGATCTTGCCGCGGCGGCGGCGATAATAGACGTTGCCGAATTCGTCCTCGCCGACGCGCTCGCCGTAGAGCCACGTCCACACGGCCGTGCTGAGCGTGGCGCGATTCCACCAGGTAAAGAAGCGAACGATGATCGACACGTGTCTGACGTCCCCGAATTGTTGCCCTGTTATTGCGTCTGGACGCGCCGATGTCCAGCCTCGCCTCAAGAAGGCGATCATCACTCGATGCGACGGATAAAGGCCCCGAAGGCGCGCGGTCCGTCGCCGGTCGCCGCCTTGGCGAGCACCTTCAGGCTGCCCGCGTCGATCGACCACAGTTCGTTCGAGAACCAGTTGGCGACGTACACGGTTCGGCCGTCCCGGCTCGCCGCTATGCCTTCTGGATATTCGCCGACTTTTACGCGCGCCACCGATTCGAAACTGTGCACGTCGAAAACGCTCACGCTCTCGCCGTATTGATCGGCGACGAAGGCGCGGCCCTTCGCCAGCGCCACGCCATAGGGCCGCTTGCCGACGGAAACCGTGGCGATGGTGCGGCGTAAGGCGAGATCGACGACGCTCACATCGTCCGATTCGACATTGGCGACATAGGCGCGCTCGCCCGCCGCGTCGATGGCGACGCCGAACGGATGGCGCCCTACCGGAATCACGGCGACGCGCGTGAACGAAGGCGCGTCGATGATGGACAGCTGGTCGGCGTCGCGATCGGCGGTGACAATGAGGCGCCCGTCCGGCGTCACGGCGACGCCGGACGGCGCTGCGCCGACCTTGACGGTCCTGATCGCGGCGCTTTCGGGATCGATGGAAAAAAGCCTTCCCTCATAAAGATCGGCGACATAGACCGCGCCGCCGTCCGGCGCGACGGCAAGGCCCAGCGGGCCGCCTTCGAGCGCGATGCGTTTAACGACTTGCCGCCGGCGCGTGTCGATGACCGAGAGATATTTGCCCTCGGGGCTGGTCACATAGGCTCTGGCGCCGTCTTTCGCCACGGCGACGCCGGCCGGCCGGCCGCCGATGGCGAGCGTCGCCACCGGCGTCATCGTCGCCAGATCGACGACCGTGAGATCGTCGCTCGACTGATTGGTGACGAACGCCTCGTCGGCGCGAGCAACCTGCTGGCCGGCGAGGGTCAGCAGCGCGAACAGCAAAAGAAATACCAGCGGCGAGAAACTTTGACACGTCATGCCCGCGCTCGTCGCGGGCATCCACGCCGACAAGCTGCAACGTGTTTTTAACGGAAAGCCCGGACGTTTCCGCTTCCTTTTGAAGCCTTCCTGTTGCATCCCGGCGTGGATGGCCGGGACAAGCCCGGCCATGACGCGCTGATGAATCATCATCTGGCATAGTTGATGCGGGGCAATGCGCACCTCAATCGCCCTTCTCGACCTTCGCCTTCAGAGCGTCGAGGCCGGCGCGGTAAATGCCGGTCACCGCCTTGATCGCCGCTTCGTCGGAGAGTTCCGGCGGCGGATCGTTGTTGGGGAAGCCGCGGTAGAACGCGCCCTTCCATTCGACCACGCTCTTGCCGCCGTCGGCGGCGCTCACCGAGAGCGTAGAGGAATAATTGTTGACGGGCAGCACCTTCACGTCGACCTGTTCGATGCGATAGCCGAGCGCCATGGCGTCTGCGTCGTATTTGGTGAGGATTTCGTCGATCGTGCCGCCGTCTTTGAGCGTCAAGCGCCGTTTGGCTTGATCGGGCGCATTGCCGCCGGTCCCTTCCGTCTTGGCGATGGCGGGATGCCAGCTCATGTCCTGGAAATTGCCGATCGCCGCCCAGACCTTGGCGGGCGGCGCATCGATTTCGACTTTTTCCACCACTTTCTGTCGGGACGGCCCGTGCGCCAACGCCGCGAACGGAACCAGCGCCAGGGCCGCGATGAGGACCGCCCGGCGCGCAACGACCAAACACATGAACATTCCTCCTGGACGAGATCGGGAGGCCGCCTCGAGCCGCGCCGATTGCGCGCACCTAACGGCGCCGCAACGCCCCGCGTCAAGACGCGCTTATCGCGTTCCAGTCGGATCAGGCTGCTTCTTCCCCGCCGCCCCAAGGGTAGAGCCGGGGAATGAAAACCGCCAGACAAGCGGCGCAAATCAGCGCCGCGGCCGACCCGGCGAAAAACAATGTCCAGGTCGTCGGCTGCATCGTCCCCAGCGCAATGATGAGGAACAGCATCGGCAAATCGAGAAAGTGCGTGAAGGTCGGCAGCGCTTCGCCGCGCGCTTCTTGCAGCTCGGGGGTGATGCGTCCGGCGGCGAGCGCGGCTCGCGTCATCTTGCGCAATCGCATAAAGTAGAGGCGGGTTACGGTGTTGCCTTCGACGAACTCGAAGGCGAACAGACCAACCATGCCGGCGAGCCACGGGATGTGCACAAAATCCCAGCCGCCATGGAACCTCATGGTCATCCAGGCGCCGGACCCGAGCAGCAACAGAGCGCCCGGAACGACGATCCCGTCATAGAAGACCGCGATGTTGCGTACGGCTTCCGCGAAAGGGGCAAGATCGTGGAGCTGACGGGAACGGAGATCGGCCATCCAGACCCCGATGAGCCCGGCGCCGATCACGACAGCGCCCAGCACATGCAGGAACTTCAGCAGAGCGTATTCCACGGCCCCTCCCCATTGGCGCGCCGGAGATTCGAACGCGGACGCGCAGCATCGATCCGCGCTCGCCGGCCGCGGCGACGATTCCCGCGTCGTCCCCCTAGCCGAACCCCCGGAGCCCGTCGACCCTCATACGGCGGCGGACTCGACTTGTCCCCACTATCCACTAAATTATGCAACATGTTGTTGCGTTATTAAGACTCGACACAATATCTTGACGGCCATCGAAGACTCGCACACTCTGACTAGGTCAGCCGGAAAGGGCGCGTTTCCCCTCTCCCCGTAAAGCTATGGAGTCACACATCTCGTTCCGTGGAATCGGATCAAAGAGCGCGAGCGTCGCAAAATGGGGCGCTTCCTTCTCCCGCTTGCGGGAGAAGGTGGCCCTCGCGTCAGCGAGGGTCGGATGAGGGCCGGCGCCATTCGCGCGAACCGCGGCGCCCTCACCCGACCCGGCTTCGCCGGGCCACCCTCTCCCGCAAGCGGGAGAGGGATTGCGCCCTCTCCGGATCGCCGCCCCACGGTTTTCGTAACACGATATAAATGAGGAATAGCCATGAAGATCGAGCGCCGCTACACCAAAGCCGGACAGTCCCCTTACGCGGACATCGCATTCCGCACGGCGCGCAGCGAAATCCGCAATCCCGACGGCTCCATCGTCTTTGCGCTCGACGACATCGACGTTCCCGCCGCCTGGAGCCAGGTGGCGAGCGACGTGCTGGCGCAGAAATATTTCCGCAAGGCCGGCGTGCCGGCGCGCCTGAAACGCGTCGAGGAGAACGGCGTTCCGAGCTTCCTGTGGCGCTCGGTCCCCGATACGGACGCGCTCGCGGACCTGCCCAAGGAGCAGCGTACGACCTCCGAGACGTCGGCGCGCCAGGTGTTCGACCGGCTGGCCGGGACCTGGACCTATTGGGGCTGGAAAGGCGGCTATTTCGATGCGGAAGAAGACGCTTCGGCGTTCCAGGACGAATTGCGCACCATGCTGGCGCGGCAGATGGCGGCGCCCAATTCCCCGCAATGGTTCAACACCGGCCTATATTGGGCCTATGGCGTCGACGGCCCCAGCCAAGGCCACTTCTATGTCGCTTACGACACCGGCAAGCTGACCAAATCGACGACCGCCTACATCCATCCGCAGCCGCACGCCTGTTTCATCCAGGCGGTCGAAGACGACCTGGTCAATGACGGCGGCATCATGGACCTGTGGGTGCGCGAGGCGCGCCTGTTCAAATACGGCTCGGGAACGGGATCGAATTTCTCCAAGCTGCGCGGCGAGAACGAGAAGCTGTCGGGCGGCGGCGCGTCATCGGGACTGATGTCGTTCCTCAAGATCGGCGACCGCGCGGCCGGCGCGATCAAATCCGGCGGCACCACGCGGCGCGCCGCCAAGATGGTGGTCGTCGACGTCGATCATCCCGACATCGAAGCTTTCATCGACTGGAAGGCGAAGGAAGAAGAGAAAGTCGCCTCGCTGGTCACGGGCTCAAAGATCGTCAAGAAACATCTGAAGGCCGTTCTGCGCGCCTGCGTAAATTGCGAGGGCTCCGGCGACGACTGCTTCAACGCCGAGAAGAACCCGGCCTTGAAGCGTGAAATCCGCGCGGCGCGGCGAAACGACGTGCCCGACGCGTACATCAAGCGCGTCATTCAATTCGCGCGTCAGGGTTACAAGGACGTTTCTTTCGACACCTACGACATCGACTGGGACAGCGAGGCCTATCTCACCGTCTCCGGCCAGAACTCCAACAACACGGTGCGCGTCACCGACGATTTTCTGCACGCGGTCGAAGCGGACGAAGATTGGACGCTGACCCGGCGCCTCGACGGCAAGCCGGCCAAGACGCTGAAAGCGCGCGATCTGTGGGAAAAGATCGGCTACGCCGCCTGGGCCTCCGCTGATCCCGGCGTGCAGTTTCACACGACCATCAACGATTGGCACACCTGCCCGGCCGCCGGGCCGATCCGCGCCTCCAATCCGTGCTCGGAATATATGTTCCTCGACGACACGGCGTGTAATCTCGCCTCGCTCAATCTCTTGCAATTCCGCGAGTCCCCCTCCCTTCCCTCCCCCGCAAGCGGGGGAGGGTTAGGGCGGGGGTTCGATGTCGACTCGTACGAACACGCGGTGCGGCTGTGGACCGTCGTGCTCGAAATCTCGGTGCTGATGGCGCAGTTCCCGTCGCGCGAGATCGCCAAGCTCTCTTATGACTATCGCACGCTCGGCCTCGGCTACGCCAACATCGGCGGCCTGTTGATGTCGTCGGGCATCGCTTACGACAGCGACGCGGGGCGGGCCTATTGCGGCGCGCTGTCGGCGATCATGACCGGCGTCGCCTACCGCACGTCGGCCGAAATGGCCAAGGAGCGCGGCGCCTTCGCGGGCTTCGCCGCCAATCGCGACGCCATGCTGCGCGTCATTTGCAATCATCGGCGCGCCGCGCATGGACAGCTCGCCGGCTACGAGAAGCTCTCGACCACCCCGGTTCCGCTCGATCATGCCGCTTGCCCGGACGCGGCTCTCGTCGCCCATGCGATGCGCGCTTGGGACGAGGCGCTGGCGCAAGGCGAGCAACACGGCTACCGCAATGCGCAAGTCTCGGTGGTGGCGCCGACCGGCACCATCGGCCTGGTCATGGATTGCGACACCACCGGCATCGAGCCTGATTTCGCGCTCGTCAAATTCAAGAAGCTGGCCGGCGGCGGCTACCTCAAGATCGTCAACCGCGCCGTGCCGGAAGCGTTGCGCACGCTGGGCTACACGGAGGCGCAGATCGCCGAGATCGAAGCTTACGCCGTCGGCCACGCTTCGCTCGCCGACGCCGGCGCGATCAACGCCGCGTCGCTTGGCGCGCGCGGCTTCACCGAGGAGAAGATCAAAACGGTCGAGGCGGCGCTTCGCTCGGCATTCGACATCAAATTCGTGTTCAACAGATGGACGCTGGGCGCCGACTTCCTCACGACCGCGCTAAAGGTTGCGCCCGCGGCGCTCGATGATCCGAGCTTCGATCTGTTGACGCATCTCGGCTTTTCCAAAGCGGAGATCGACGCCGCCAACATCCACATTTGCGGGGCCATGACGCTGGAGGGCGCGCCGCATCTGGCAGCCGAACACTATCCGGTGTTCGATTGCGCCAACGCCTGCGGGCGCACCGGCAAGCGCTACCTCTCGGTCGAGAGCCACATCCGCATGATGGCCGCGGCGCAGCCGTTCATCTCTGGCGCCATCTCGAAGACCATCAACATGCCAAACGACGCGACGATCGCGGAGTGCGAGGCGGCCTACATGCTGTCCTGGCGCCTGGCGCTGAAGGCCAACGCGCTCTATCGCGACGGCTCCAAGCTGTCGCAGCCGCTGTCGGCGCAGCTCGTCTCCGGCGACGACGACGACGCCGATGAACTGGCCGAGGAGATCATTGCCGCCAACGCGCCGGCGCGCGCCGCGGCGATCGCCGAGCGCATCGTCGAGCGCGTCGTGCATCATGTGGTGCGCGAGCGCGAAAAGCTCCCCAACCGGCGCAAGAGCTACACCCAGAAGGCGACGGTCGGCGGCCACAAGGTCTATCTGCACACCGGCGAATATCAGGACGGTCGCTTAGGCGAAATCTTCATCGACATGCACAAGGAAGGCGCCGCCTTCCGCAGCCTGATGAACAATTTCGCCATCGCCATCTCGCTCGGCCTGCAATATGGCGTGCCGCTCGAGGAGTATGTCGACGCCTTCACCTTCACGCGGTTCGAGCCGGCCGGCCCCGTGCAAGGCAATGACGCGATCAAGAACGCCACGTCCATTCTCGACTACGTGTTCCGCGAGCTCGCCATCTCGTATCTGGGCCGCAACGACCTCGCCCATGTGTCGCCCGACGACATCGGCCACGACGCCTTGGGCGGCGGCGTCGCCCAGGGCAAGGCGCCGGCCGGCGAAAGCGCGGCAAGCTCGGTCGTCTCGAAGGGCCTGGTGCGCTCGAAGACCGACCGCTTGATGGTGGTGGGCGGCGCGACGGCGCTGCGCGGCGACGTGACGCAGGAGGTCGAGCCCTTGTCGCAGCTCGGTTGGACGCAGCCGACCAGGAAAATCGAGAGCGTCGCCGAAAAACGCGCCGAGGCGCGCATGAAAGGTTACGTCGGCGAAGCCTGCCCCGAATGCGCGAATTTTACCTTGGTGCGCAACGGCACCTGCCTGAAGTGCGAGACGTGCGGCGCGACCACGGGGTGCAGTTGAGCATCGCAAAAATGAGTGAAGCGAAACTCAAGAAAACAGCAACGAATAGGCTGTTGGCGCAACACCCATTTTGTTGCTTCTGTGGTGGCGAAACTGTCGCTACCACAAGAGAGCATTACCCGCCAAAAGCGCTATTCGATAATTCTCATCGGCCAGATCAGCTCGTAGCGCCTGCGTGCAACCCATGCAATGATGTCTCGCGCAACGCTGATCTCGTCACGGCAATTGTTGCGCGATGGAGATTTTCCGAACTTGAGGAAACGGAAGCAGCGGATATCAAAAAGTTGATACAGCGCTTGCGATACCAAGCGCCAAATATTGGCCGTGAGTGGCTGGAAATGAGTTCGGGAACCGGGCAAAAGCGCGCCCGCCGACACTTACAAAATAACGGAGTTCCTGTATCATTTGAAAGCGGGTATGTGAGTGTTGGACAGGAAACGATCCCACAATTGAATCTATTCTCTCACAAAATTGCGCTTGCCATGTACTTCGATGCAACCAAGACGCCGCTTCCTTTATCCGGTGTCGTGTTCGCTCAGTTCAGTACCAAAGAAGACGTGATCGCAAACGGAATTCCGGACGAAGTCAAAGCGCATTTGGGGGCTCCTCAGTCCCTAAAGCAGGGGCAATGGGACACACGTCTGCATTTCGAATTCCGAACGGCCTTAAGTGACGACCACAACGTATTTCAGGTTTTCGCACGACTTCGATATGGCCTATTTGTGCACGGAACGATCGTAGTTCATCCCGAGTTATCGCCGGACATAGATTGGAATGGATGGCTTCATCCGAATGAACTTCCCTCCATACTCCTCGACCCACGTTTCCATGGAAGATGACGGCGCCGCCGCCTACCCTTCCAGGTTCAGCGCAGCCCCTCGGCGTGGATGCCCGGCACAAGGCCGGGCATGACGGCGGCAAACACTTCGAGGCTCGCTGCCATCCATCGGCGTGGATGCCCGCGACGAGCGCGGGCATGACGCGGAGAGCGCACGAATAAAGTCGAATGACACCGGATGCTGAAAGTATTTTGGTACGCTTGGTTCCCGTCATGGCCGGGCTTGTCCCGGCCATCCACGCCGGAACGTGACGAAGCGATACAGGATGAAGCGACAGCGGCGCGAGCCTCTTGCGTCATTCCGCAATGTCTCGGCGTGGATGCCCGCGACAAGCGCGGGCATGACGGCGCGGAGGCGCGAAACGCCCAAGTTGCCGAGTGTATCAGAACGACAAACCTATGGTCGTCATGGCCTGACTTGTTCCGGCCATCCACGTCGGGACGTGGCGAAGCGATACGGGATGAAGCGACAGTGGCGCGCGCCTCTTGCGTCATTCCGCAATGTCTCGGCGTGGATGCCCGCCACATAGGCGAGCGAAGCGACGCCGTCTTCGATGGCTTTGCGCGGGCATGACGGTGCAGGCGGCTTCAGCGGTTCAAATCCTCATAGAGATCGCGCCAGTCGGGATTCATGTCCAGGATGAGGCGCACTTTCCAAGCGCGCGACCAATGCTTCATCGTCTTTTCGCGCTGGATCGCGTCGCAAATGTCTTCGTGACGCTCGTACCAAGTGAGACGCTTCAGGGCATACCGTTTCGTGAAGCCATCAATCGAGCCCTCGCGATGCTCCCATATGCGACGCGATAAATCGCTCGTAACGCCGAGATAGAGAACTCCGTTCGGCCGATTTGCGACGATATAAACCCAGCCGCCTCGCATTACCCGAGCTTGCATGGCGGAGATGCCCGACACAAGACCGCGCATCAGACAACTGACCCATCGACATTGGGACCGTGATGGCCGAGCTGTTCCGCGAAGGGCAAACAACGACCCCCCAGCGCCCGCCGTGGCGCGTCAAATTGTCTCATGATTTTCAGTCGCTTGTCCTGTTCCTCCAAACGAATTATCCTTCGTGCGCGAACGTCCGGCGGCGGGAGCGGGAGATGGCGAGGATTTTCGTCAAAAGCGGAAGCAGAACAGAGGCGCAAAACCAGTGCGCGCCAAGCGGAAATCATCGACATTTTCGCAAGACGCGCGAAGAGCGCCGCGTTTTAGGCGAGAGTCTCTCTCATTCCTTAGCCACGAAGGCCGCCGTCGCGCGTGTCTCGAACAAAGTCCAAGGAGGGTCAGATGAGCCAGAATACTTCGAAAAACGTTGAAGAAAAAGGGGTTAGCAAGGCCTCGATCATCGGTGCGGTGGTTGGCGCGATTGTGGGCGCCGGCTTCGGTCAACTGTTCCTCGGCGACACGGTAGGGCTCGGACCGGTTGCCTTTCTGCCAGTCGGCATCATGTTCGGCGTGGCCGGCTACATGGGCGCCGCCCTGCTCGACTGAAGTCGTCGCAAGAAGGGACGGCGGGCCAGCGCCTCGCCGCCGCATTCTCGAAGCCTGACCGCGCGCGACGCGTGCGCGCGGTCAGTTGTTTCTGTCAGATTGGCGCCGCGAGCCGATCAGCACTCTCGCGCGCAAGAAGACTTGCGCTCGCCGCCTGAAAGGCGCGCGAGAGAATTGCTCGCCGCCGCGGGCGGCTGCTGGTCGACTGCCGGCGGAAGGCGCGATTTATCGATGGTGACCGCGCCGGCCGCGTGCGCTACAAGGCGCGTCATGCGCTTTGCCACTCTCGTCTTGCTTAGCGGCGGCGGCGTCCGGCCTGTCGCGAACGCCGGGCGCACGCGCGCGTCGCCGCCCGGGGGCGCGGATCAGCGTATTAGGGCCGTGGCGTGACCGTGCCGCCTGCCCAAACCGGCGCTGTCGCCGCCGTGCAGACGCTCACCGTCACCGAGAACGAAGCGGGGTTGCGGCTCGACCGTTGGTTCAAGCGGCGGTTTCCGACGCTGGCGCTCTCGCATCTCGCCAAAATTTGCCGCAAAGGCGAGGTTCGCGTCGACGGCAAGCGCGTGGCGACGTCGACGCGGCTGGAGCTGGACCAAAAAGTCCGCGTTCCGCCGCTGATGATCGACGCCCCCGCCGCGCCCGCCGTCAAACGCGCCAGCCCCGCGGACGCCCAAGCGCTCGCCAGCATGACCTTGTTCGAGGACAAGGACGTGCTGGTGCTCGACAAGCCGTTTGGATTGGCCGTGCAGGGCGGCTCCGGCACGACGCGCCACATCGACGCGATGCTCGCGGCGCTGGCCACAGGAGATGCGCGGCCGGCGCTCGTGCATCGGCTCGACCGCGACACCTCCGGCGTCCTGCTGATCGCCAAAAATCGCCGCGTCGCCGCCGAACTCGGCGAGGTCTTCCGCTCGCGGCAAGCCAAAAAGATTTATTGGGCGCTGGTCGAAGGGGTTCCCAAGCCCGCGCAAGGGCGCATCTCACTCTATCTCGCCAAGGGCCCCGGCATGGGCGACGAACGGCCGGCGCGACAAGCGGGCGTTGTCGCGCGCGCCATCGAGAAAATGCGCGTCGCGCGCCATGGCGACGCCGGCGCCCAGCATTCGCTCACCTATTACGCCATTGTCGACAAGGCGGCGCCGCGTTGCGCCTGGCTGTCGATGAGGCCGCTCACCGGACGCACGCATCAGTTGCGCGCCCACGCCGAGGCCATCGGCCATCCGATCTTCGGCGACCCCAAATACGGCCATCGCCCAGAAGACGACGTGCGCCGGCGCGATCCGCTGCGCGCCATGCCGCGCGAACTCGACGCCAAACTGCATTTGCTGGCTCGTCGTCTCGTCTTGCCGCACCCCAGAGGCGGCGTGCTCGACGTCACCGCCCCGCTGCCGGAGCATATGCGGAAGAGTTGGGATGTCTTCGGCTTCGATGCAAAGCGATACGACCCGATCGAGGACGCGCCCAATGAGTGAGCGCGCCTCCGGCCGATCGCCGTGTAACAAGCCCCCTCCCCAGCCCTCCCCCGCTTCGCGGGAGAGGGGGAGAGGCGCTGACGCCGATCGCTGGCGTCCCCTCTCCCGCGAGGCGGAGCCGAGCGGGGGAGGGACAGGGAGGGGGAAACTCGCATCGAAGGACGCGCGCCGTGGCAAATGACGCGCGTCCCGAGTTGGCCCGACGATTTTACAAGGAGGCGAAACCCGCGCGCCGCAACGGCGGCTTTGCCGTTCTGCTCGACCGCAGGCCCGTCAAGACGCCGGCGCGCCGCAAGCTCGTCGTGCCCTGCTTGGCTCTCGCAGACGCGCTCGCCGCCGAATGGCAGGGGCAAGGCGAGGGCGTCGATCCGGCGGCTATGCCATTGACCCGTCTCGTCAATGCGGCGATCGACGGGGTCGCCGGGCAAATGTTCGAGACGCAAGCGGAGGTGGTGAAATACGGCGCTTGCGACCTCGTTTGCTACCGGGCCAGCGAACCGATCCAACTGGCGCTGGCGCAAGCCGCCGCCTGGGATCCGCTCGTCGCCTTCGCCCGCGCAAAACTCGGCGCCGACCTGATTTTGGCGCAAGGCGTCATGTTCGCGCCGCAGCCGGCGCCGGCGTTGGCGGCGCTGCGCAACGCCGTGCGCGCCTATGTCGGCGACGACGCAGCTTCGCCGTTCCGCTTGGCGGCGCTGCATGCGGCGACGACGCTGACCGGCTCGTGCGTGATCGCGATGGCCAACGCCCTGGGCGAAATCGGCGTGGCGCAGGCGTGGGGGGCGGCGCATGTCGATGAAGACGCGCAGATGGACGCCTGGGGCGCCGACCCGGAGTCTCTCGCCCGTCGCGAGCGGCGCTACGTGGAGATGCTGGCGGCGGCCCACCTCATGAGGATGTTGGCCGACGAGGGTTGAGCGGAATGGGGCGGATCGGATCTTGGACCGCGAGCCTTCAGGCTCGCTCCAGCGATTGCGAGCCTGAAGGCTCGCGGTCCAAGGCATTGCGACGCTCCCTCGCTTGTCTCTTGCTTTGACCAGTACGCTGGTTTACGGAACGCGCGGTCGGACGCGAGGGACGAATCCCGCTCAGGCCCGCCGTTTTCCCGCCGTTCGGACGCGCCCGCCTCCGAACGCCCCCACTTCGGACTTGCCCGATGCCGAGCCTTCTCGACCAATATCTGCCGGTCGTCATCTTCGCCGCGCTGTCGGCGGTCATCGCCGGCGCCCTGCTGGTCGCTCCCTTCCTGCTGGCGTTCAAGGCGCCGGACCCCGAAAAGCTCTCCGCTTACGAGTGCGGCTTCAATCCTTTCGGCGACGCGCGCATGAAATTCGACGTGCGCTTTTATCTGGTGTCGCTGCTGTTCATCGTCTTCGATCTCGAAGTCGCCTTTCTGTTCCCGTGGACGGTGGCCTTCAAGGAGGCCGGAGCTTTCGGATTCTGGTCGATGATGGGCTTCCTCGCCGTGCTGACGGTCGGGTTCGTCTATGAATGGCGCAAGGGAGCGCTCGAATGGGATTGATCTCCAGCCAAAGCTCGACCCTGATTGCGCCGCAGGGCAAGGGCCTCATCGACCCGAGGACCGGCCGGCCGGTCGGCTCGGACGATTCGTTTTTCCTAGGCTTGAACGACGAACTCGCCGACAAGGGTTTCTTGGTCACGGCGACCGACGAGCTCGTCAATTGGGCGCGCACCGGCTCGCTGATGTGGATGATGTTCGGCTTGGCCTGTTGCGCGGTTGAAATGATCCAGGCCGCCATGCCGCGCTACGACCTCGAGCGGTTCGGCTTCGCGCCGCGCGGCAGCCCGCGCCAGTCCGACGTGATCGTCATCTCCGGCACGCTCACGAACAAGATGGCGCCGGCGCTGCGTAAGGTTTACGACCAGATGCCGGAGCCGCGCTACGTCATTTCGATGGGCTCCTGCGCCAATGGCGGCGGCTATTACCACTATTCCTATTCGGTCGTGCGCGGCTGCGATCGCATCATTCCGGTGGACATCTATGTTCCCGGCTGCCCGCCTTCGGCGGAAGCGCTCGTCTATGGCGTCCTGCTCCTGCAAAAGAAGATCCGGCGCACGGGAACGATCGAGCGGTGAGGGGCGCTTCCCTCTCCCCGTTCGCGGGGAGAGGGGGCGCGCGTCCGATCCAGGGACGCGTAGCAAGGCACAAGGAAACGCGAATGGTTGCGGAACTGGAGGCGCTCGGCACGCGGGTCAGCGCCGCCCTGCCCGGGGCGGTGACGGCCGTCAAGGTCGCTTTCGGCGAGTTGACGCTCGACGTGGAGACGGCGCGTTGGTTGGAAGTCGCGGCGCATCTGCGCGACGATCCGGGTTGTCTTTTCGTCAATTTCACTGATCTGACGGCCGCCGATTATCCTGAACGCGAGCAGCGTTTCGATGTCGTTTTGCACCTCCTGTCGCCCAAGCACAATCGCCGCATTCGCGTGAAGACGCAGACCGACGAGCAGACGCCTTTAGCTTCGCTCACGGGTCTCTTTCCCGGCGCCGATTGGTATGAACGCGAAACATACGATCTGTTCGGCGTGACCTTCTCGGGCCATCCGGATCTGCGCCGCATCATGACCGACTACGGCTTCGACGGGCATCCGCTGCGCAAGGATTTCCCAATGACCGGCTTCGTCGAGGTGCGCTACGACGACGAGCAGAAACGCGTCGTCTATGAACCGGTGAAACTGCCGCAGGAATACCGCCAGTTCGATTTTCTCTCGCCGTGGGAAGGGGTGGATTACGAGCTGCCGGGGGATGAGAAGGCGAAGGGGCAGTAGGCAGTCGGGAATGACAAGAACTCCGGATAATCAGTTCGGCTGGGCGCGAATCCTTCTCCCACTTGTGGGAGAAGGTGGCCCGGCGAAGCCGGGTCGGATGAGGGCCGACAGGCTTGCGCGCGGCGCCGCCCTCATCCGTCGCGCATTGGCGCGCCACCTTCTCCCGCAAGCGGGAGAAGGCAGTCCCGCTCGTTCGAGTCTTTCGGCCGGACTTGGCATGATCTTCTCCTCGCTATTCGCCTGCTGTGGACAGACGCGATGACTGACCAAAGCCTCCGCACCTTCGCCATCAACTTCGGCCCGCAGCATCCGGCGGCGCACGGCGTCTTGCGCCTTATTCTCGAACTCGACGGCGAGGTGGTCGAGCGCGTCGATCCGCATGTGGGATTTCTGCATCGCGGCACCGAGAAGCTGATGGAGGCGCGCACCTATCTCCAGAATGTCCCCTACTTTGATCGGCTCGACTACGTGGCGCCGATGAACCAGGAACACGCATTCTGCTTAGCGATCGAGCGGCTGCTCGGCATCGAGGTTCCGCGCCGCGGCCAGCTCATCCGCGTGCTCTATTGCGAAATCGGCCGGCTGCTGTCGCATCTCTTGTGCGTCACCGCGCAAGCCATGGACGTCGGCGCGCTGACGCCGCCGCTTTGGGGTTATGAACAACGCGAAAAGCTCATGGTGTTCTATGAGCGGGCCAGCGGCGCGCGCATGCACGCCAATTATTTCCGCCCCGGCGGCGTGGCGCGCGACTGCCCGGACCAACTCATCGAAGACATCGGCGCCTTCTGCGGTCCCTTCCTGCAAGTCTGCGAGGATCTCGACGTACTGTTCATCGGCAACCGCATCTTCAAGCAGCGCAACGTCGACATCGGCGTCGTCTCGCTCGAGGACGCTTGGAAATTGGGATTTTCCGGGGTCATGGTGCGCGGCTCCGGCGCGGCTTGGGACTTGCGCAAAGCGCAGCCCTACGAGTGTTACGAGGAGATGGAGTTCGACATCCCGGTCGGCAAGCACGGCGACAGCTACGATCGCGCGGTCATCCGCATGGAGGAGATGCGCCAATCCACGCGCATCATAAGGCAGTGCGTGGATAAGCTGCTTAAGGCGGAAAACCGCGGCCCGGTCGCAACGGCAAACAACAAATACGTTCCGCCCTCGCGCCGCGAGATGAAACGCTCGATGGAGGCGTTGATCCATCATTTCAAGCTCTTTACCGAAGGATTCAAGGTTCCGGCCGGCGAGGTCTATGCCGCCGTCGAGGCGCCCAAGGGCGAATTCGGCGTCTATCTGGTTGCGGACGGCACCGACAAACCCTATCGCTGCAAGATCCGCGCGCCGGGCTTTGCGCATCTGCAGGCCATGGACTTCTTGTGCAAGAAGCACATGCTCGCCGACGTTGCGGCGATCTTGGGTTCGCTCGATATCGTGTTTGGGGAGATCGATCGCTGATGTCCGTGCGCCGTCTCGCCGAACAGCAACCCGATGCGTTCGAATTCACGCCGCAGAACAAGGCGTGGCTCGACCAGCAGATCGCCAAATATCCCGACGGACGGCAGGCCTCCGCCGTCGTGCCGGCGCTGTGGCGGGCGCAAAAGCAAAACGACAATTGGCTGCCGCGCGCCGCTCTCGAGCAGGTCGCCGATGCGCTCGCAATGCCTTACATCCGGGTAATGGAGGTCGCGACCTTCTACACGATGTTCAACCTCGAGCCGGTGGGGAAATTCTATATTCAGCTCTGCGGCACGACGCCCTGCATGTTGTCTGGCTCCGACGATCTCATCGCCGTGCTCAAACGCCGCGTCGGCCCGCAGCGCACGGTGAGCGCCGATGGTCTCTTTTCCTGGCTCGAAGTCGAGTGCCTGGGCGCCTGCTGCAATGCGCCGATGGCGCAGATCAACGACGACTATTACGAGGACTTGACGGCGGCGAACTTCGAGAAGCTGCTCGACGATCTCGCCGCTGGCCGCGACGTGAACAAGGGTTCGCAGAGCGGCCGCGTTTCGTCCGAGCCGGCGGGTAGGCTGACGAGCCTCGTCTCGCTCTATGGCGAGCGCGACACGAGCGACGGGGATTAAAGGACGAAGCATGCTCGCCGACCACGATCGCATCTTCACCAATCTTTACGGGCTCGGCGATAAGAGCCTGGCCGGCGCGCGCAAGCGCGGCGCTTGGAACAACACCAAGGCCCTGCTCAAAAAAGGCAAGGACAAGATCATCGCCGAGGTGAAGGAATCGGGGCTGCGCGGACGCGGCGGCGCCGGCTTCTCCACCGGCCTCAAATGGTCGTTCATGCCCAAGCAACCGGACCCGGCGCGACCCTCCTATCTCGTCGTCAACGCCGACGAGTCGGAGCCCGGCACCTGCAAGGACCGCGAGATCATGCGCAACGACCCGCATCTGCTGGTCGAGGGCTGTCTCGTCGCCTCCTTCGCCATGGGCGCCCAAACTTGCTACATTTATGTGCGCGGCGAATTTGTCGCCGAGCGCGAGGCGCTGCAGCGGGCCGTCGACGAGGCCTATGCGGCGCGGCTCATCGGCAGGAACAACAGTCACGGCTGGCCCTTCGATCTTTACGTCCATCACGGCGCCGGCGCTTATATCTGCGGCGAGGAGACGGCGCTGCTCGAGAGCCTCGAGGGCAAGAAGGGAATGCCGCGCCTAAAACCGCCGTTCCCGGCCCATGTCGGCCTCTACGGCTGCCCAACGACCGTCAACAATGTGGAATCCATCGCCGTGGTTCCCACCATCTTGCGACGCGGCTCGCACTGGTTTGCCGGCATCGGCAGGCCCAACAACACCGGCACGAAGCTGTTCAGCGTCTCGGGCCATGTGAACCGGCCGTGCAACGTCGAGGAGGCAATGTCGATCTCGTTCCGCGAATTGATCGAGCGCCATTGCGGCGGCGTTCGCGGCGGCTGGGGCAATCTGCTCGCGGTCATCCCCGGCGGCTCGTCGGTGCGCTGCGTGCCGGCCCATCAAATCATCGACTGCCCGATGGACTTCGACAGCTTGGCGAAGCTTGGCTCGGGGCTCGGCACGGCGGCGGCGATCGTCATGGACAAGTCCACCGACATCATCCGCGCCATCGCCCGTATTTCATACTTCTACAAGCACGAGAGCTGCGGCCAATGCACGCCCTGCCGCGAGGGCGCCGGCTGGATGTGGCGCGTCGTCGCGCGCATGGTCGAGGGCCGGGCGCACAAACGCGAGATCGACACGCTGTTCGAGGTGTCGAAACAAATCGAAGGCCACACCATCTGCGCGCTGGGCGATGCGGCGGCTTGGCCCATCCAAGGCCTCATCACGCATTTCCGCGACGTGATCGAGCGGCGTATCGACCAATACGCGGCCAATCCGCATCCAGAGCCGATACGCATGGCGGCGGAGTAGAGGACGATGCCTTTTGCGAGCGCCTTTGAAGCGCGCCAGAAGACGGAGTAGAGGCGATGGCGCAAGAACCAGACGATCTCGTGCCGCGGCTGTTGCGCGAAATTCGCGGTGATATCTCCGTGCTGCGGGAACGCTCGGAAGAACATTCGGAGCAGTTCAAGGCCTTGCGCAAAGAGATACGCGACTGGCAGGAAACGACGGCGACCGCTACAGGCTTTTCCATGCACGCGAACATTCGCAACACCGCCTTGGAAGTGGAAATCGCCGACCTGAAAAAGCGCGTCGAGAAATTGGAGAAGGTGAAGTGACCAAGATTCTCGTCGATGGGATAGAGGTCGACGTCCCCGCCGAATACACGCTGTTGCAGGCGTGCGAGGAGGCCGGCGTCGAAGTGCCGCGCTTTTGTTATCACGAACGCCTGTCGATCGCCGGCAATTGCCGCATGTGCCTGGTCGAGGTGAAGGGAGGGCCGCCGAAGCCGCAGGCCTCCTGCGCCATGGCGGTAAAGGATTTGCGTCCCGGGCCACAAGGCGCGCCGCCGGAAGTGCTCACCAAGTCGCCGATGGTGAAGAAAGCCCGCGAAGGCGTGATGGAGTTCCTGCTCATCAATCATCCGCTCGATTGCCCCATTTGCGATCAAGGCGGCGAATGCGACCTGCAGGACGAGGCCATGGCCTATGGCGTCGATTCCTCGCGCTACGCCGAGAACAAGCGCGCCGTCGAGGACAAATACATCGGGCCGCTGATCAAGACCGAGATGAACCGCTGCATTCATTGCACGCGCTGCGTCCGTTTCACCGCCGAAGTGGCCGGAACCGGCGACATGGGCGCCATTGGCCGCGGCGAGGACATGGAGATCGCCACCTATTTGCAGAGCGCCATGACCTCCGAATTGCAGGGCAATGTCGCCGATCTCTGCCCGGTCGGCGCGCTGTTGCCGAAGCCGCAGAGTTATCGGGCGCGTTCCTGGGAATATCAGAAGACCGAAACGATCGACGTGCAGGACGCCCTCGGCGCCGCCATCAGGGTCGACGCGCGCGGTCGTGAAGTCATTCGCATTCTGCCGCGCGTCAACGACGCCGTGAACGAAGAGTGGATTTCCGACAAGACGCGGCAAGTCGTCGACGGTCTCGCCACGCAACGTCTCGACCAGCCGTACGTTAAGGAAAACGGCCGTCTGCATCCGGCTTCTTGGGAGAGAGCGTTTGCTGCCATCGCCGCCAAGGTAAAATCCGCGCCGGCGGGCAGGATCGGCGCGCTCGTCGGCGATCTCGCTGGCTTGGAGGAAATCTTCGCGCTGAAGCTGCTCATGGAAAAACTCGGCAGCGTCAACCTCGATTGCCGCCAGGACGGCGCCAAGCTCGACCCGAAATTCGGCCGCGCGTCGTACCTCTTCAACGCGACGATCGCCGGAATCGAGGACGCAGACGGGCTGCTGATCATCGGCTCAAATCCCCGCCAGGAAGCGCCGGTTCTCAACGCGCGCATCCGCAAACGCTGGCTCAAAGGCGGTTTCTCCATCGGCCTCGTCGGCGAGCAAGCCGATCTGACTTACGATTACGCCTATCTCGGAACGGGACCGGAATCGCTGCTGCATTTTATCGAACACAATCGGGTTGCGGCGCAGAAGCGGCTGGTCCTTGTCGGTCAAGGCGCCTTGGCGCGGCCAGACGGCGCCGCCGTTCTGGCGTTGGCGGCGCAGGCTGCGCAAAAGCATGGCGGCGTGAGCGACGGCTGGAATGGGTTCAGCGTGCTGCATACTGCGGCGGCGCGCGTCGGCGCCCTCGATGTCGGCTTCACGCCTGGCGACGGCGGGCTCGATGCGCAAGCCATGGCCAAGACCGGAGCGCTCGACCTTCTGTTCAACCTCGGCGCCGATGAAATCGACGTCGAGCCTGGCGCCTTCGTCGTCTATATCGGCACGCACGGCGATCGCGGCGCGCATCGCGCCGACGTGATTCTGCCCGGCGCGGCCTATACCGAAAAATCCGGCCTCTACGTCAACACCGAAGGACGCGTGCAGGCGTCCTCGCGCGCTGCCTTCCCGCCCGGCGACGCCCGCGAGGACTGGGCGATCCTGCGCGCCTTGTCGGGGGCGTTGGGGCGTCCCCTCCCCTTCGATTCGCTCACGCAATTGCGCGCCAAACTCGTCGCCGCGCATCCGCGCCTTTGCAACATCGATGCGATCGAACGAGCCGATCCCGCCCACATCCGCGCGCTTGCCGCGCTGCCGGCGTCGGCCTCGAAGGAAGGTTTCGCGTCGATCGTTGCGGATTTCTATCTGACCAATCCGATCGCCAGGGCGTCCGCCGTCATGGCCGAGTGCTCGGCGCTGGCCCAAGGGTTGGCCAAAGCCCGGCTGAAACAAGCGGCGGAATAGGAGCATCGACGTGATCGACGGTTGGTTGCCGCCTCTCCTCATCATCGCTGTCAAGAGCCTCGTCCTGCTGGTGGCCCTGCTGGTTTTCATCGCCTATGTGATTTTGGCCGACCGCAAAATCTGGGCGGCGGTGATGTTGCGGCGCGGGCCGAATGTCGTTGGTCCTTGGGGCCTGTTGCAACTGTTTGCGGACTTCATCAAATTCGTGTTGAAGGAGCCGGTCATCCCGGACATGACCAACAAGGGCGTGTTCCTGCTCGCGCCCTTCGTGATGGCGACGCTGTCGCTTGCCGCCTGGGCGGTCATACCGCTTGCCGACGGCTGGGCCATCGCCAACATCAATGTCGGCGTTCTGTTTATCTTCGCTTTGTCCTCGCTCGGCGTTTACGGCATCATCATGGGCGGCTGGGCGTCGAATTCCAAATATCCCTTCCTGTCCGCCTTGCGCTCGGCGGCGCAGATGGTGAGTTACGAAGTTTCGATCGGCTTCGTGTTCATCACCGTGCTGTTGTGCGCAGGTTCGCTCGACCTGACCGACATCGTGCGCGCCCAAGACACGCAATACGGCGTCCTCGGCTGGTATTGGCTGCGGCTGGCGCCGATGTTCGTCGTCTTCTTCGTTTCGGCGCTGGCGGAGACCAACCGCCCGCCCTTCGATCTCGTCGAAGCCGAGTCGGAACTCGTCGCCGGCTTCATGGTCGAATATTCGGCCACTCCGTATCTTTTGTTCATGCTGTCCGAATATGTCGCCATCATAACGATGTGCGCATTGCTGACCATTCTGTTCTTCGGCGGTTGGCTGCCGCCCGTCAACATTGCGCCGTTGACCCTGGTGCCGGGCGTCGTCTGGTTCGTGCTCAAGGTGAGTTTCTTTTTCTTTTTCTTCGCGATGGCCAAAGCCATGGTGCCGCGCTATCGCTACGACCAGCTCATGCGTCTTGGCTGGAAAGTATTTCTGCCGCTTTCGCTGGCGATGGTCGTGCTGGTCGCCGCCGTGTTGCAGTTTCGCGGCGCGTCAGCGCTTGCGAATTGAAGGGTGACGTCATGAGGTTGGACGCAGCAGCCAAGTCTCTCTTTCTGACCGAGTTCATCGCCGCCTTCTTCCTGACGATGCGCTATTTCTTCAAGCCGAAGGCGACGATCAACTATCCGCACGAGAAGAATCCGCAGTCCCCGCGCTTTCGCGGCGAACATGCGCTGCGCCGCTATCCCAACGGCGAGGAGCGCTGCATCGCCTGCAAGCTGTGCGAGGCGATCTGCCCGGCGCAAGCCATCACCATCGAGGCGGGTCCGCGCCGCAACGACGGCACGCGGCGCACGACGCGCTACGACATCGACATGGTGAAATGCATCTATTGCGGCTTCTGTCAGGAAGCGTGTCCGGTCGACGCCATTGTCGAGGGGCCCAATTCCGAATTCTCGGTCGAGACCCGCGAGGAACTCTACTACAACAAGGAGCGTCTGTTGGAAAACGGCGCGCGCTGGGAGCGCGAGCTTGCGCGCAACATCGCGCTCGACGCGCCTTACCGGTAAATGCCAATGGCGAGAAACGTTCACCCGTCATTGCGAGCCGAAGGCGAAGCAGTGCGCCTCTTGGACCGCGAGCCTTCAGGCTCGCTTCATGCTGCGAGCCTGAAGGCTCGCGGTCCATACATGACGGATCAATATTCGTCGCTGGCGTCAGAGGCCAAATCTTCCGGAAAGGGCGACACGTGGCAGTAGCTTTTTTCTATCTGTTCTCGACCATCATAATCGCCTCGGCGTTCATGGTGATCGTTGCGCGCAATCCCGTGCATTCGGTGCTCTTCCTCATTCTCGCCTTCGTCAATGGCGCCGGTCTGTTCCTGCTCGCTGGCGCGGAATTCCTCGCCATGATCCTCATCATCGTCTATGTCGGCGCGGTCGCTGTGCTGTTTTTGTTCGTCGTCATGATGCTGGACGTAGATTTCGCCGAACTGAAGCAAGGGTTCCAGAAATACCTGCCGGTCGGCGCCGCGGTTGGCATTGTGGTCCTCGCCGAACTCGGCTTCGTCGCGCTAGGCTGGCAATCCGCGCCGTCCGCGCATGACGCGGCGGCTGCGCCGATCGTCGCGGGGATCACCAATACAGCGGCGCTCGGGCGCGTGCTCTACACCAAATATTTCGTATTCTTCCAAGCGTCCGCCCTGGTTTTGCTGACCGCCATGATCGGCGCCATCGTGCTTACCCTGCGCCATCGGCCGAGCATCAAGCGGCAGAACATCGCCGAGCAAAATGCGCGCACGCGCCAGAACGTCATCGACATCAAGAAAGTGCCCTCGCGGGCCGGCATCTGAAAGGATCGCGCCAATGACCATCGGTCTTACGCATTATCTCGTCGTTACAGCGATCCTGTTCACGCTGGGGGTCGCCGGCATCATCTTGAACCGCAAGAACATCATCGTCATCTTGATGTCGGTCGAGCTGATCCTGCTTGCGGTCACCATCAATCTCGTCGCCTTTTCGAATGCGCTCGGCGATTTGACGGGGCAGGCGTTCGCGCTGTTCGTGTTGACGGTTGCGGCGGCCGAAACGGCCATCGGGCTCGCCATTCTTGTCGCCTATTATCGCAACCGCGGCACCATCGCGGTCGAAGACATCAACATTTTGAAGGGCTGAAGATCGATGATTCAACTGGTCGTTTTCTTACCGCTGGTCGGCTTTCTCATCGCTGGCATGATCGGCTACAAAGTCGCGCCGCGCATCTCAGAACTCGTAACGACGAGCCTGCTGTTCGTCGCCATGGGGCTGTCGTGGAGCATATTTGTCGATGTCGGCCTCGGTCATGGGCGCGCCAGCACGCTGGCGCTCGCCAATTGGTTTGCCTCAGGCGCCCTCAACGTCGACTGGGCGCTGCGCGTCGACGCGTTGACCGCCGTCATGCTGGTCGTGGTGACCAGCGTCTCCGCGCTCGTGCATCTCTACTCGATCGGCTATATGCACGACGATCCGCACCGTCCGCGCTTCTTCGCCTATCTGTCGCTGTTCACGTTCGCCATGCTGACGCTGGCGACGGCCGACAATCTGGTGCAGATGTTTTTCGGCTGGGAGGGGGTTGGTCTCGCCTCGTATCTGCTCATTGGTTTCTGGCGCCACAAACCCTCGGCCAACGCCGCGGCGATCAAGGCCTTCATCGTCAACCGGGTCGGCGACTTCGGCTTCGCGCTCGGCATCTTTCTCATCTTCAAGCTGACGAAATCGGTGGCCTTCGACCAGGTGTTCGCGGCGGCGCCCGGCCTCGCCGGCCAAACGATCCATGTGTTCGGCGCCGACTTTGACGCGCTGACGCTCGCCACGTTCCTGTTGTTCACCGGGGCCATGGGCAAGTCTGCGCAGATTTTCCTCCACACCTGGCTGCCGGACGCAATGGAAGGCCCGACGCCGGTCTCCGCGCTCATTCACGCCGCGACCATGGTGACGGCCGGCGTGTTCATGGTGGCGCGCTTGTCGCCGCTGTTCGAATACGCTCCCGCGACGCTGACCTTCGTCACCATCATCGGCGCAACGACGGCGTTCGTCACGGCGACCATCGGCCTCGTGCAAAACGACATCAAGCGCGTCATCGCCTATTCGACGTGCTCGCAGCTCGGCTATATGTTCGTCGCGGAAGGCGTCGGCGGCTACTCGCTCGGCATCTTCCATTTGTTCACGCACGCCTTCTTCAAAGCGCTGCTGTTCCTTGGCGCCGGCTCGGTGATCCTCGCCACGCACCACGAGCAGGACATGCGCAACATGGGCGGCCTACGCAAACACATCCCCGTCACCTTCGCCATGATGGCGATCGGCACGCTTTCGCTTACTGGATTTCCGTTTACCGCCGGCTATTTTTCCAAGGATGCGATCATCGAGGCGGCCTTCGCCGCCAGCCAACACGATGGCGCGGCGCTGTTCGCCTTCGTCGCGACGGTAATCGCCGCCGCGCTCACCTCCTTTTATTCCTGGCGCCTCATGTTCATGACCTTCTTCGGCAAGCGCGCGGCGCATGCGCGCGTCGCGCACGAGTATGAGGATGGCGCTCAGGCGCATGAAGGACAGCCGCACGAAGGCGAGCATGAGCATCACGCGCCGCATGAGTCGCCGCTCGTCGTGCTGGCGCCGCTCGCCGCCCTGGCGATCGGCGCATTGGCGGCGGGTCTCGCGTTCGAGGGACAGTTTGCCGGGCATGCTTATGAGGAATTCTGGAAGGGATCTTTGTTCACCAGTCAAGAAAACCACCTTCTGCAGGCGATGCGCGACATCCCGGGCTGGGTTTCCTTTGCGCCCACCGTGATGATGGCGTTGGGCTTCGTCGTCGCGGTCTATGTCTACATTCTAGCGCCCGGCGCGGCGCAAAAGCTCGCCGGCGCCTTCCCCAGACTCTATCAATTCCTGCTCAACAAGTGGTATTTCGACGAGCTTTACGACGCCATGTTCGTGCGCCCGAGCTTCGCCATCGGGCGCTTGTTTTGGAAGGGCGGCGACGGCCGCATCATCGACGGGCTTGGTCCCGACGGCGTCGCCGCGCGCATCGTCGACGGCGCGCGCCTGGCGGTGCGGCTGCAGACCGGCTACGTCTATCACTACGCCTTCGCCATGCTCATCGGCGTCGCGCTCGTCGCCACTTGGTTCGTCGCTGGAGGACTGCGCTGATGTTCGGTTTCGGCATTCTGTCGGGCGTGATCTTCCTGCCGCTCGTCGGCGCGGCTTTCATCCTGGCTCTGCGCGGCGATGACGACGCGACCTTGCGCAACGCCCGCTGGGCGGCGCTGCTGACCACGATCGTCGTCTTCGCGCTGTCCATGGTCGTTTGGGCGCGCTTTGACGCAACCAGCGCCGCTTTCCAGTTCGTCGAGCAAAAGTCGTGGCTCGGCTCGGGGTTGGTCTACAAGCTCGGCGTCGACGGGATGTCCATTCCCTTCGTGCTGCTGACTGCGTTCCTGATGCCCATATCCATTCTCGCCTCGTGGGAGATCACGGTCCGCGTCAAGGAATACATGGTCGCTTTCCTCGTCCTGGAGACGCTGATGATCGGCGTCTTCTGCGCCCTCGATCTCGTGCTGTTCTATCTCTTTTTCGAGGGCGGCCTCATTCCGATGTTCCTGATCATCGGCATTTGGGGCGGCAAGCGACGCGTCTATGCGAGCTTCAAATTCTTCCTCTATACGCTGCTTGGTTCGCTGCTGATGCTGATCGCCATTCTCGCCATGTATGGCCAGGTGGGGACAACCGACATCACCGCTATGCTGGCGGCGCATTTCTCGCCGTCAATGCAGACTTGGCTGTGGCTCGCCTTCTTCGCCTCGTTCGCAGTGAAGCTGCCGATGTGGCCGGCGCATACCTGGTTGCCTGACGCCCATGTCGAGGCGCCGACCGCCGGCTCGGTGATCCTCGCCGCCATCCTCCTAAAGATGGGCGGCTACGGATTCCTCCGCTTCTCGCTGCCGATGTTCCCGGATGCGTCGGTTCAATTCGCGCCGCTCGTCTATGCGCTGTCGATCATCGCCATCATCTACACCTCGCTCGTCGCCTTGGTGCAAGAAGACATCAAGAAGCTCATCGCCTATTCGTCGGTGGCGCATATGGGCTTCGTCACCATGGGCCTCTTCACCTTGACGCCGCAGGGCGTGCAAGGCGCGATCTTCGTCATGATCTCGCATGGCCTGGTGTCCGCCGCGCTGTTCCTTTGCGTTGGCGTGATCTATGACCGGATGCACACGCGCGAGATCGCCGCCTATGGCGGATTGGTCGAGCGCATGCCGCTCTACGCCTTCACCTTCATGCTGTTTACGCTCGCCAATGTCGGCCTGCCGGGAACCTCCGGCTTCGTCGGCGAATTCTTGACGCTCGTCGGCGCCTTCAACGCCAACTCCTGGGTGGCGCTGTTTGCCACCACCGGCGTCATCCTGTCCGCGGCCTATGCGCTCTACCTTTACCGGCGCGTCATTTTCGGCGTGCTCGACAAGCCGAACCTCGCCGGCATAACGGATCTATCGACGCGAGAAATCGCCGTGTTCGCGCCGCTGCTCGCGCTGACCATCTACTACGGCCTGCGCCCCGGTCCGATCCTCGACGCCTCGGCGGCGTCGGTGGCGCATCTCTTGCAAACTCACACCGCCCTGCTCGACGCGCTGAAAGTCGCGACGCAAGGGATGACAGGTCAATGACGATGTCGTTTTCTTACGCGCTCGCACATCACTTCCTGCCGGAGGCCATCCTCGCGGTCGGCGTATTGGCGCTCATCCTGCTTGGCGCGTGGCGCGGCGCGCGCGCTTTCGCGCTCGTCAACGAGCTCACCGTAGGCCTGCTCACACTGGCCATCGTCATCCTCATGCTCGGCGGCAAGACTGAAGCGGAGTTATTCGAAGGCGCCTTCATCGACGACGCGTTCGCCCGCTTCATGAAGGTTCTGACGCTCGTCGGCTCGCTGGCGACGGTGTTGATGTCGGTCGATTATCTCAGGCGCGCCAAGCTCGCCAAATTCGAATTTCCAGTGCTGGTGCTGCTGTCGACGCTCGGCATGATGCTGCTCGCCTCGGCCAACAATCTCATCGCGCTCTATCTCGGGCTGGAGCTGATGTCGCTGGCGCTTTACGTCGTCGCCGCCTTCGACCGCGATGACGCGCGCGCCTCCGAGGCCGGGCTCAAGTACTTCGTCCTCGGCGCGCTCTCGTCGGGCATGATGCTTTATGGCGCTTCGCTCCTTTATGGCTTCGCCGGAACCGTGTCGTTCGACGGGATCGCCAAGGCCATAACCGGCGCGCCGCCGCTCGGGGCGACCTTTGGTCTCGTTTTCGTGCTGGCGGGTCTCGCCTTCAAAATCTCGGCGGCGCCGTTCCATATGTGGACTCCCGACGTATACGAGGGCGCGCCGACGCCGGTCACCGCGTTTTTCGCGTCGGCGACCAAGATGGCCGCCATCGCGATCACGGCGCGCATCGTCGAGACGGCCTTTCCGAGCGTCACCAGCCAATGGCGGCAGATTGTGATCTTCCTTTCCGTCGCCTCCATGTTGCTCGGCGCCTTCGCGGCGATCGGCCAGAACAACATCAAGCGGCTGATGGCTTATTCCTCGATCGGCCACATGGGTTTCGCGCTGGTCGGCCTGGCCGCCGGCAGTGAGGCGGGCGTCAGAGGCGTCGCAATCTATATGGCGATGTATCTGGCGATGACGCTCGGCGTGTTCGCCGCCATCCTCGCCATGCGCGTCGATGGCCGCTGCGTCGAGACCATCCCCGATCTCGCCGGCCTATCCCGCACCAATGGCGTCACGGCCTTCTTCCTTGCCATGCTGATGTTCTCGCTCGCAGGAATTCCGCCGCTCGGCGGCTTCTTCGCAAAATATTACGTGTTTCTCGCCGCCGTGGACGCCGAGCTCTATCCGCTCGCCGTGCTCGGCGTTCTCGCCAGCGCGATCGCCGCTTACTACTACCTGCGCATCGTCAAGGTGATCTATTTCGACGAGCCGGCGCCGGCGTTCGACGCCGCCCCGATCTCGGTGCGCGCCGTGCTGGCGGTTTCGACGGTGTTCATGCTCGGCTTCTGGCTGTATCCGGCGCCCATTGTCGAAGCCGCGAGCGCCGCCGCCAAATCGCTGTTTTGACCGGAGGGCGACCGTGGAGCTGGGCCGCATCGCACGATCGCACGGCGTCCGCCTCGCCGTTTACGACGAGCTCGATTCGACCAATGACGAGGCCAAGCGCCTCGTTAACGCCGGCGAAACGGGACCCCTCTGGGTCGTCGCGGCGCGACAGAGCAACGGACGCGGCCGGCTGGGACGAACGTGGGTCTCGCCGCCCGGCAACCTCCACGCCAGCCTCATCCTCAGCGATTTTGGGCCAGAGCGAATCGCGCCGCAACTGGGGTTCGTCGCCGGCGTCGCAACCATGTCCGCCTTGTGCGCCGCGACGGGCGCGGGGGAGCGGTTGGCGCTTAAATGGCCCAACGACATCCTTCTCGACGGGGCCAAGGCTGGCGGCATTCTGCTCGAGGCCGCGCAACGTCCAACGTCGTCCGACGCGTTCGCCTGCGTCATCGGCGTCGGCGTCAATTGCCGTTGCGCGCCACAAGGTCTTGCCGGTCCGGTGAGCGATCTGACCGCGCTCGGTGCGGCGGCGCCGTCGGCGCCCGAACTTTTCGCCCATCTTGCCGACGCGATGATCGACGCCCTCGAACTTTGGGCGCAAGGCGACCGTTTTGCGAGCGTGCGCGAGCGCTGGCTGGCGCATGCGGCCGGCCTCGCGCGCCCGATCAGGGTGGCGCTGGGGCGCGAAACGATCGCGGGCCGCTTCGAGACCATCGACGCCGCGGGCCGCCTTGTCCTCTCTACCGACCTTGGAACGCGCGTCATCGAAGCGGGAGACGTGTTCTTGCCGGACGTCACGACGCCCAGCGATGCGCGAGCGCCTTTGGAACGCAGCCGATGACTAGGGAAGACAGCGAATTCGTGTTCGCGCCGCTCGGCGGCCTGGGCGAAATCGGCATGAACGCCGCCCTCTATGGCTTCGGTCCAACGCGCGGGCGCAAATGGTTGATGGTCGATTGCGGGCTCGCCTTCCCCGGTCCCGACCTTCCCGGGATCGATCTGATCATGCCGGACCTCTCCTTCGTCGAGAAGATCGGCCGCGATCTCGTCGGGCTGGTCATCACCCATGCGCACGAAGACCACATCGGCGCGGTGGCGTCGCTGTGGCCGCGGCTGCGCTGCAAGGTCTACGCCACCAAATTCTCGGCGGGGCTATTCGAAATGCGCCGCCTCGGCGAGCCGGGCGCTCCAAACGTGACGATCGTGCCGGTGCGCGCCGGCGAAACCATCGATCTCGCGCCGTTCCACGTCGAGTTCATTGCGGTTGCGCATTCCATCCCCGACAGCTGCGCCTTGGCGATCCGCACGCCGGCCGGTCTCGTGGTGCACA
The DNA here is from genome assembly GCA_016178015.1 of Methylocystis sp. Taxonomy (GTDB): domain Bacteria; phylum Pseudomonadota; class Alphaproteobacteria; order Rhizobiales; family Beijerinckiaceae; genus Methylosinus. The sequence goes on from JACOUB010000001.1 coordinate 63,965, forward strand.
CCGGCGATTGGAAGATCGATCCCGAGCCCCGCGTCGGCTCTTGCACCGACGCCGCGCGGTTGCGCGCGCTCGGCGACGAAGGCGTGACGGCGCTCATCTGCGACTCCACCAACATTTTGCGCGAGGGCGAGAGCTTCTCGGAAAGCGACGTGGCGAAAACGCTCCGCCACCTCGTCGCGGATGCGCAGGGGCGCGTCGTGGTGACCACCTTCTCCTCCAACATCGCGCGCATCCGGGCGGTGGCGGAAGCGGCGCAAGCGTGCGGCCGCACCGTCGTCGTCGCCGGACGCGCCATGGATCGCGCCATTCAAGTGGCGCGCGAATGCGGCTATCTCGACGGGCTTCCCGGCTTCCATGCGCTCGATCTCTTCCCCACCCTGCCGCGCGACAAAGTCGTCGCGATCGCCACCGGCAGCCAGGGCGAACCCCGCGCCGCGTTGGCCAGAGTGGCCGACGAAGAGCATCCCATCATCAAATTGGCGCCGGGCGACCGCGTGATCTTCTCTTCGCGCACCATTCCCGGCAACGAGCGCAACGTGAACCATGTCATCAACGGGCTATGCGACCAGGGCGTCGAGATCGTCACCGATCGCGATCATCTCGTGCATTGCTCCGGTCATCCGCGGCGTGGCGAAGTGACGCTGCTTTATGATTGGGTGAGGCCGCGCAGCGCCGTGCCGGCCCATGGCGAAGCTCATCATCTGAGCGAACATGCGGCTTTCGCGAAAGCGCGCGGCGTCGCACACGTCGTCGGCGCGCGCAACGGCGATCTGGTGCTGCTGGCGCCGGGCGCGCCGAGCGTGATCGGCAAAGTGCCGGCCGGCCGGCTCTATAAGGATGGCGACGCGCTCATTTCCGCCGACGACGGAGCGGTGCGCGAGCGCCTGCAACTCGGTTTCGCCGGAATCGTCTCCATCGCTCTGGCGATTGACAAAAGCGGCGAGCTGTGCGGCGATCCCGACGTGCTCTTATCAGGCCTGCCCAAACGCGGACGGAGCGGCGAAGACATAGGCGACGTGGTGGACGAGGCAATCTTTAGCGCCTTCGACAATCTGCCACGCCAGAAACGGCGCGACCCCGACGCGACCTCGACCGCCGTCGAGCGCGCGGTGCGCGCCGCCGTCAATTCCGTGTGGGGCAAGAAGCCGCGGGTGCATGTGCTCGTCGTCGCGGTTTGAACTACGGCAACCGGGTGAAATGGTTCCCTCACCCTGAGGAGGCCCCGAAGGGGCCGTCTCGAAGGGCGAGGGAACCATAGATCGGCGATTGCGCCTCGCCCCCGTGCTTCGAGACGGCGGCTTCGCCGCCTCCTCAGCATGAGGGCGAGGAAGACATATAACCCTCGAAAGAAGGAATAAGATGATCGGTCGACTCAATCATGTCGCCATCGCCGTCGCAAACCTCGCCAAGGCGGCGGCGGTCTATCGGGATACGCTCGGCGCCGAAGTTTCGGCGCCGCAGGCTCTGCGGGAGCACGGCGTAACGGTGGTTTTCGTCGAGCTTGCCAACGCCAAGATCGAATTGATGGCGCCATTGGGCGACGCCTCGCCGATCGCCGGTTTCGTCGCCAAGAATCCCGCCGGCGCCATTCATCACCTGTGCTACGAGGTCGACGACATCGGCGCGGCGCGCGACGCTTTACAAGCTGCGGGCGCGCGCGTGCTCGGCGACGGCGAGCCCAAGATCGGCGCACACGGCAAGCCCGTGCTCTTTCTCCATCCGAAGGATTTTTGCGGGACGTTGGTCGAACTCGAGCAAGCGTAGTGCCAACCGCCATAAATGTTGACCCGTCGATGCGCGATAGGGGCGCGTCATGGCCGGGCTTGTCCCGGCCATCCACGCCCGGATGCGACGCAAAATAATCATAGGTGAGCGGAAAATCTCAGCCACGCCGTCGAACACGCGGCAGCTTGTCGGCGTGGATGCCCGCGACAAGCGCGGGCATGACGGGGATCATCATGCGTCGATGTAAAAATCGCTTCTCTTGAAGATTGAAACCAACTCGATATCCATTTTGGCCAAGTTCTCGGCTGCGCCTTCTTGTCTGTCAACCACAACCAGCGCCTTACGCACAGAGCAGCCGGGGCTCTCTTGGTTCAAGCCCTCCATCGCTTTTATGATCGAGCCGCCTGAGGTCGCCACGTCATCGACCAGAAGAACGTCGGCACCGGCGCGCACATGACCGTCGATGCGCTCACGCGCGCCGTGCGCCTTTGCCGCCTTTCTCACAAAAAAAGCGTCAACAGGGGTTCGTTTCAAGTGACTTGCCAGAGCTGCGATCGAGACCAGAGGAACCGCCCCGAGCTCCAAGCCGCCGACGCAATGGATCCCGTTGTCGTTCATATAATCGACAATGATCTCGCCCAGAAGAGCTGCGCCTTCCGGCAGCATCATTGTTTGTCGAAGTTGGAACAAATATTTGCTGGTTCGTCCTGACGAGAGAATGAAATCGCCAGTTTTGAGCGAGTGCTGGGTAATCAGCTCACGCAGCCGAGCCCAGCGCGGATCGCCCGGATCAATGACGTAGCCCTTGGCATGACGTTGCGCCGCAGCGGGAGTGTTCATTGTCCAAACCATGGGGTCATTTCGTTTCGGACGACGCAGGACGGACGACAGAGGACAGAGCTTCCGTCATCCGTCCTCCGTCGTCTGTCATCTGGCTGCGGCTTTGGACCGAATCTGCGGTGAAGACCTCGCCCCGGTAGGTCGCCTTGTCGAGACGCAGGCCGCCTTTGGCGTCGAAGGCGTCGGCGCGCAGACGCAATTTGCCGTTCTTCATCTCCAATCCGAGCAAAGCGTAAGCCGCCGACAACATGCGCGCCGCGGCGCCAGTGTACCAACTCCAGCCGCCGCGTCCTTCGTAGCCTTCGCCCTCATAGACGTCGGCCGGCTGTTGATGCGGCGCCAAGCCATAGATGTCGGCCTCACCCGGCGTCGTCAATTTGGAAATCGGCGAAATCGCGATCCAGGCGTCGAAAGCTTGCGCGAACAGTTCGGCGGCGCCGGCGCGGTCGCCGCGCTCATCGGCGTCGGTCGCGAGCCGCGCCAGAGCGTCGACCAGCCAGGAGACGCCGTGCGAATACTGGCCGCCGTTTTCGCGCACGCCCGGCGGATATTGGGCGCTGCGCCCCGGATAGGGATCGGAGCGTTCCGTATAGGGCGGCGTGACCAGCAATATCCTGTCCGGTCTTCCCAACGCTGCGAGCGCCGCGTCGATCGTCTCTTTGCCGCGCGCGGCGTCGACCGCTCCCGACAGCACGGGCCAGGATGCGGTCATCGCGTTCATCGACGCGACTTCGCGCCCGTCGTCGGTAAAGGCGCGCACGTAGCGGTCGTCGCGCCAGCAGGCGTCGAGCGCCGCGCGCAGCTTTCGGGACTCCTCACGATAGCGGGCGGGGCGCGCGTCCCCTTCCGCTTCGAACAAGGGCGCGATGTCGACGAGAATGCCGTAAAGAAAGAATCCGAGCCACACGCTCTCGCCGCGCCCTTTCGCGCCGACGAGATTCATGCCGTCGTCCCAATCGCCGGCGCCGATCAACGGCAGGCCATGCGCGCCCAAGCGCGCCAGCGTGTAATCGATCGCGCGAACGCAATGGCCGAGCAGCGTGTCCTTATCGCGCGAGCGCAGCGGCACGCTGGCCTCGCCCTCGCGATCGGGCGGCACGGCGCCCGCCTCGAGAAAAGCCTCGACGCAATCGAGAATGGCGACATCGCCCGTCCCTTGCACGTAGCGGACGACGACATAGGGCAACCACAGATGCGGATCGGAGGCGTGGGTGCGATCGCAAAGACCCGTGCCGCCGTCCGGCGCCGTGTGCCACCATTTGACCGCGTCGCCCTCGATAAACTGATGCGCCGCATGCAGCAATATCTGGCGCCGCGCGAGTTCGGGGTCGAGATGGATGAGCGGCAGCACGTCCTGCAATTGATCGCGATAGCCGGTCGCCCCCGAACGCTGCGCCGGGCCGGTGCGTCCCCACAATCGCGCGGTGAGAAGCTGATAGGGCAACCAGTCGTTGACGAGGCGATCGACATCCGGCCGGTTGGTTTCGATGCGCAGGATCCCGAGCCGTTCGGACCAATAGCGCTTGGTTTCCTCGAGCGCGCGCAGCGCGTAGGCCGGCTCGCTGGCGAGCGCCGCCAAAGCCGTCGCCTCTTCGAAGGCCGGCGTCTGTCCCATTGCTATGACAACGAGCGCTTCGCCGCCCGGCGGCACGTCGATGGCGCCGGAAAAACTAGCCACCTTGCGTTCGTGTTCCGGCGCGCCCGCGTCCGGGTGGCCGTGCTCGACCATGTAGGGCAACGCCGGATCGCGGCTCTCATGGCCGAGGAAGCGGCGGCGCGACGTCTCGGCGAATTCGGCTGGCAGCGACGTCGAGACGAACGCCCAGCCTTGCACGAAATCGTTACGCGGATTGCGGAAATAGAGCGCGCGCTGGTTCTCGCCGCAGCGCGCCTCGATGCAGCCCAGACTGTCGTTCGGCGTTTCCGCCAGCACCATCTCCATCACCGGCACGATCTCCAGCAAGCGTTCGTTGGCGGCCCAGTTGACGATCCGCAACAGTTTGATTTCCACCGGCTGGCGTGGCGGAACGAACACCGTCAATTCGAGATCGAGGCCATCGCGGCTCGATCGATAGACTGCCGTTCCCGGCTGAAACGCGACGTCGTAGCGGCTGCCCCTGCGGCGCAGCGGCAGGAAGGTCGCGCCAAAGGCCTCGGCGTGCGCGAGGTCGTAGACATAGATCGCCTGCCCGGCCGGCGCCATGCGCCCCTCGCCCATGCGAAACGGGGTCAGGCTGTTGAGACGCGAATTGCCGTGAAACGAGAAGATATCGCCGTCGTTGGTGAGCACGGCGCCCTGGCCGAGCGCATTGGCGATGACATGCGCGAACGGCCGCGGCGTGCCCGGCGCCAGCGTCAAACGCCGTCCGTCGGCGGAAAATGCGTAGCGATGTTCGGCGGGCGGCGGCGGCGCGATGAGTGTGCGGCGGCGCGCCAGCGCGCCGGCGAGGGCCGCAAAATCGATGGAAGCGAGCCCAAGATGCGCCGCGATCGTGCGCGTCGCCGTCGCCATGTCGCGAGCCCAGCCGTCGACGATGACGATCTCGGCCGAGCCGCCGGGCGCAAAGTCCACCTCGACGCGCAGGCTGGCGCACGGTTCGAACCCATAGAGCAGGCCTTCGTCGGCGACGTTGCGCGGCTCGCCCAGCCCGAGCAGACTGTCAGGCCGGCGCGTCGAACCCATCCCATAAAAGCGCGACTTCACGTCCTCGTATCCGGTCACGACGATTTTCGTGTCCGGCCCTGCCCCGATGGCGTGGAAGCCGACTTCCGGCGACAGCCGCCGCTCGGATGGTCGGCGCGCGCCGCCCTCGAGCAGCCGGTTTTGCGCAATGATCGCGTTGAGCTGGCGCACGAACCAGACGCCGATATGAATGGCGTTGTAGGCCGGATCGCGCTGCTCCGCCTCGGTTTCGTTGAGCACCCATTCACGCAGCGTCGCCAGCGTGAGCTTGCGCGCGCGCTGTTCGAGATTGACCAAACGCAGCCGCATGATCTCGACCGCTTCGTCCTGGGCCAGAGCGACCTTGGCTTCGACGGCGAAGCCATTGAGTTCGCTGAGGATGAACAGGCACGCCGCGCCATCGCCGTCGAGCGCGACATTGGCGCAGGCGCAGCCTGTCGGCGCCGCGCCGAGCGACCAGAGTTCGCCTTCGCCCTCACGCAAAAACAGAAAACGCCCGCGCGGATGCGCGTGATCGTCCGGCCGGCGCGTGAGATCGATGGGCGGGCCGCCGCGCGCCACGCCTTCGATGCGCATCGCGCCCTGGCTGTCCTCGAACCATTCGCTGGTGATGAGGCCGTTGGAGAGGCGCAGCGGCCTGGAGCCGGGCGCACCGCCGGCGCCGGTAATGCCTTCGAGCGGCAACTTGCCGGCGCGCGCCAGCTGCACCAGCAGGAAGACCACCAGCGCGAAGGCCAGAATGCCGGCGTAGGCCATGTAGCCGCCAATCAGATAGGAATAGGACGGCGGACGCATCGCGCTCATGTGCTCCGCCGCCGTCCAGGTCGTCTCCCATTCGACGCCGCGCGGGATATAGAACGGCAGCAGCAGCGGCGCCCAGGTGGCGAAACGTCGGATGCCTTCCGGAATGGCGCGGCTCTTTTGCGCCTTGCCGAGAAACCGCGCCGCCTTCTCGTCGGCGACATCGCCGCCGACGAACGAGAGATTGACCAGCGTCGCGACGCGCAGCCCCATGTGATCGAACCAGATCAGCACGCGCAAAGCGTCGTAAGCGAGCAGCGCCGTGAAGATATCGAGACTCCAGGCGCGGAAATCCTGCCCGGGAAGCGCATAGTTCATCCATGTCGCGACGCCGCTGCGGATCAATCCGTCCTGATTGTACCAGGTCGGGTCCGGCGCGGCCTTGAGGAAGGAATAGATCACCGGCGCCATCCACAGGCCCCAGCGCACCACGCGCACGGCGTTGTCGACGAGGAGATCGAGACCCTCCCGGCTCGCCAGTTGACGCAAGGGTTGCAAATCGCGGCGCACCAGCGCCGTCAGGAAGAACAGATTGACCGAGAACAACGGCGCGGCGAATACCCATTGAATGACCCCCGACAGCGACTCGTCGAAGAACAGCCGCACCCCGCTGTCGACGAGGCCCAAATCCGTCGCGCCCCACTTGGAGAATAGCGGATGGATCACGTAGGGCGTGACCGGGCGCCCGTCCGCGGCATAGCTCAGCGCCGTATAGGCGAAGAACTTGTTGACGATGGTCGCAATCTGGCCGGTGTCGAGATACCAGGCGACGGCGCCGGCGACGAGCCCCCCCAGCAGCGTTCCGAGCGCATATACACGCCAGCTGCGCAGATGTTGGCGTGCGCCTCTGCGCAGCGCCGTCAGATCGAGGATGCAATCGACGCCGGCGTAAGCCAGAACTCCCGTCGCCGCGCCGAACAGAAACCGCATTCCGCCGCTTGCCGCCGGCAGCGCGACGCTAAGGCCGACGCCAATGGCGGCGCCGGCGACCAAGCCGCGCGGATAATTGTCCCGGCGGCGGTATTCGAGTTCAAGACGCGCCCTGAATGACGACGTCGAATCTGTGCTTTCCACGATCGTTCGAACGAGCGGAAAGGCCAAGGCGCCGATCAGCGCCGCGCCGACCAGGCCTGAGGCCGCGATCGCGCCGGACGCCGGCGGCCAAGCGGCGACCATGCCTACGGCCAGTACGAGGCTCATGAACGCCAAGCCATAGACCGCGCCTTTGCTCGCGCCGGTTTTCCAGTCGTCGAAGAGCATCACCGCAAGCGAGGGCGAGGCGCGCAACAGGCCGGCGACGGCCTGCGTCACCAGATAGGTTTCGCCCCACAATCCAGCTTGCGCCAGCGCCGCCGCGACGGCGGCGGCGATCGCCGCGAAAGGCGCCGGCGACGCGGCCAGAATGGGCGAGGAAACCACGCTGGCGACGAGCGGCGTTAAGGCCGCAACCAGCGCCGAGACGAAAAGAACGCCATGCGAACGCCATCCGCTCGGCAGGAAGCGGCCGAGCGCCAACGGCGCGCCGACGACGACCGCCTCGTTCAAAATGAACAGGATCGCCGTGCGGCCGACGATCGCGCGCACCATTTCCGGGACGTCGAAACCAAGGAGGATCAGCCCGCCGAGATCGGCGATCGGCTTCGAGCCAAGGGCGACAAACAATGAGAAAAGGAACGGCAGCAGGAACAGCGCGGCCCTGATCGCGACCCGCGACCGCCCGGTCAGCGTCACAAAGCCGACGATATAAGAAATGACTGCGACGCCCGTCCCGAGCGGCGTGAACGCAAACAGATGATCGAACGTCTCGGGCGCATGCCACAGCGCGCCCGCCGGATCGCACAGCAGCGCAAACGCCCCCGCGGCGACAAAATCCATGACGAAATCGACGCCCTGACGGATGCGGCCGATCGCCGGCCGCAACAGGAAGATCGCCGTCGCCGCGAAAAACCCGGCGACCAGCACATAATCCCTGCCGCCGGCGGCCTCGAGCGCCGCGACAAGCGCGAAAATCGAGCCGAACGCGATCCGCTCGAATAGAGCGCCGCCCGTCTGCGGATCGCTGTCGCTGAGCGCCATTGGGTTCTCCAGCGCGCCCGTCGGCGGGAGCCTCTCCCAGCGTCACATTTGCATGGGCGGGAATCGCCAACGATGCTTTTTTAACTGACTTGCCGGATGGTGAGAGAAAAGTCGACCCCTCGCTAGCGAAGGCGAAGCGTTTCACCCTCATGCTGAGGAGGCGGCGAAGCCGCCGTCTCAAAGCACGACGGCGAGCTTCGAACGCCTGTTTCATGGTTCCCTCGTCCTTCGAGACGGCCCCTCCGGGGCCTCCTCAGGATGAGGGGGCCATTCACCGGATCGCCGCAAAGTCGCAGCCCCGCGCCTTCGCATCGCCGGCGCGAGCGGTTATAGTGAAGAAAGCGTAACGGCGTGACGTTGCGCGAGGACGTCGGATTAAAACGATATGGACGAATCGAAACGGGAGACGCGGGCGCCGGTCCTCGGGCTTGGACCCGAGGACGCCGCGATCACCGCCGACGGGGCCGCGCCGAGCGCGGCCGAGCCGCCCGTTCAAGCTCTCACGCGACGAATAGTCGCTGATCGCGTCCCGCAAAGCCCACCTGCGTCCGTCGCCAGCCTCACCGCCGCCTTGCGCCGGGCGCGTATCGAAAACGCCGAGCGCTCCGGCGTGCTCGCCGATCTGCGCGGCGCCGAACTCGCCCGGCTGGAGATTTTACGCGATCATCTGGAGCCCGTTCTCGCGCAGGCGCCGGAAGATTGCGATGTGTTCGACGTCGGCATAGCGCCGGGCGAACATCCGCGCCTTTTCATCGATCATCTCGGCTTTATCGAAATGGGCCGCGACCGGCGCGCCTATCGCTTTCTGCAAGACACCCGGCATGGCCGCATCGTCATCGGCGAGAGCGAGAATCTCGAAACGGTGGTCGAGGCCGTCACCGCCTACGTCGCGCATCGGCTGATTGAGCGCGAGCGGGCTCTGACCGCCGATTTCGCCAGCGCCGCCGGCGCCGGCGCGTTCGCGGCGGCTGACAAGTCGCGCGGCGCCGCCGATTCCGCGCCGCCTGCATCATCGCGCCTTTGGCGCGGCGTGCTCAGAGCGTTCCTGTTCCTGGTCGAAGCGGCCGGATCGGCGTTGTTTTTCGCCATGATCGGGCTGTTGGGCTTCTGGCTCTATCGCGCCTGGCTGGCGCATTAGCTGCGAGTCACAACTCGATTTCGCCAAGGTCGCGCACGTGCAACCCATCCGCGGCGATGCCGCGCGAGCGCGCCGCAATGGCGACGCGCCCGCCCCGCCGCTCGATAGAAAACAGATTATAGGCGGCCGCCTCCGTATGCGCGCCAGGTCTGGCCGAGGCGGAAGCGGCGCCGACCACCGGCACGGGACCGTCCGGTCCCGCCAAATGATGCACCGACAGCTTGTGATTGTGGCCGTGCAGCACGAGTTCGGCGCCGTGCCGCGCGATAATCGCCTCGACTTCGCGCGCGTCTTGCAGGCCGCGTCCCCGTCTCGCGCCCAAGCGATGCGGCGGATGATGCAGCATCACCACGCGCGCCAGCCCCTCGGCCTTGGTCTTTTGCAGGAGGGCCGCCAATTGCTGGCGCTGAGCCGCTCCGAGCCTGCCGCTGGCGATAAAGGGCGCGGTCGGAACGCCGGAACAAAGGCCAATGAGCGCCACGCCGCCGCGCCGGCGCAGAAAGGGAAATCCCGTTCCTCCCGTCTCCTCAGATGCGGTCCACGGGGCAAAGACGCTCTCCACATACGGCATGGACGCGCGCACATAGGCGTCGTGATTGCCGGGCGTGAAGCTCACGTCGCTGGGCGCGCCGAGGCTGGCGAGCCAGCTCGTCGCCAAGACGAATTCAGCCGCGAGGCCGATATTGACGATGTCGCCGGTCATCGCGACATGGTCGGGCTGTTGCGCCGCCATGTCGGCGACGAGGCGCGCCAGGACGCCCATGTCATGGGTCCGCCCGCGGTTGCTCAGCCAGTTCAGGTAGCCGGTGAGCCGCTTGCCGATGAGTTCGCGAAGATGTGGACGCGGGATTGGGCCGAGGTGAGCGTCGGACAGATGGGCAAGAACAAAGCTCACGTCACAGGGCCTCGAACACGATCGCGCTCACGCCCCGCCGATGAGAATGCCGGCGGCGAGCACGATGGCGCCGCCGAGCACGATCTGAAACACGGCGTTGAGGAACGGCGTATCCATGTAACGTGCGCGCACATAAGCGATCGCCCACAGCTCGAAAAACGCCACGACGCCGGCGACGCCGGTGGCGATCCTGAAATGATCAGGCAGCGAGTCGGGAATGAGATACGGCAGCGTATGGCCGAGGCCGCCCAGCGCCGTCATCAGCCCGCAGACGCCGCCGCGCAGCAGCGGCGAACCGCGCCCCGTGAGCGAACCGTCGTCCGACAAGCCCTCGGCGAAGCCCATGCTGACGCCGGCGCCGATCGCCGCCGCGAGGCCGACAAGGAATGTCTTCCAGTTGTTATGGGTGGCGAACGCCGCCGCAAACAAGGGCGCGAGCGTCGACACCGAGCCGTCCATGAGGCCGGCGAGACCCGGCTGAATATACTGCAACACGAACATGCGATGGAAGGTCGCGTCCTCCGCGCTCCTGGCGTCGGGCGTGAGAAGGGAGGCGCCGATGCGGCTGGCGGCCGTCACATGGCCTTTCTCGATCACGGCGAGATCGCCCAACAGCTGGCGCAGGCCGACGTCCGTGGCGCGGTCGCGCGCCTTTTCGTAAAAGCGGGCGCTTTCGAACTCCATCGTTTGCGCTTCCTTGCGGATGGTGTCGAGCGAGAGATTGCGCGTCAGCCAGAGCGGCCGGCGGCGCAGGAAACCTTTCACGTTGGCGCGCCGGATCGGCGGCAGATTGGCGCCGAAACGCTTCTGATACAGATCGAGGAGCCTGCGACGATGACCAGCCTCCTCTTCGGCCATCTCTTGAAAAACTTTGGCCGACGCGGGGTAGCGCGCCGCCAGGTCCTCGGCGAAGCTCATGTAAATGCGCCCATCCTCCTCCTCAGAGGCGATGGCAAGGGCCAGAACTTCGCGTTCCGTGAGGTCGGCAAAGGCTTTCAAGCGAAGGCGCTCCTTGGCTTACGCGCGATGGCGCCGTTCGATTCCCTCTTCCGCTTCGCGTCGAGAGAGAGCGGGTTGCGCCCTTTGCCGACATTCACCCCCTGCCCTGCCTTACGGGCGCGCTCGTATCGGGAATGATTGATTCCCGATACGTCGTTTCCTTCGCCGTATCCGCTTAATCATTGCTGAACCGCGCGTCACTTCGCGCCTCGCGGTTCAGCGACGGCGGATACTAGACTTGACGGCGCCCTTTCCATCGCCGGCGCGAGGGCGCTCCGGCGCGGCGCCGGGGGCATGGCGATCCGCTGCGCTCGGAAAAGGCTGTAAGACGCATTATAGCGGCGACCACACTGCCCAATATAACGTTCGATGCCTTCTAGTCCCGCTTCTCTGTCAGCGACCTGTTTGACGAGGAGGAGGTTGCGCATGTCATCGGCGCCGACCACCTCGCCATTCTCCATCAGCCGCTCCGCTTTCACGAAGCCGATCTTTTGCGCCAGCGAACCGTAAACGCCGATCGAAGCAATCGGATCCGTCTCGAAAGAGAACCGGGCGCCACGTTCGGCGACGATCATGCTGCAGGAAAGAGCGAAATCGAGATCAGCGCCGATTATGAAACCGCGCGTCCAGGCGATCGAGATGACCGGAGCGTCGAGAATGAGCTCGGCGTTGGTCGCGGCGAGTTCTTCAAATCCATCGGCGGCCTCCGCCGCGCCCGCGCCTTCATGTGCGAAATCAAAGACGAGATATTTCAATCCGGTAAGTTCGCCGATCGGCTCGCCGCGACCGATCCTGCGCAGCAAATCGGCAAGTTCGTCCACGCAGCTTCGGTCGAAGCCGCTGCACGATTTGCTCACGACCAGGGTATCGAGTTTCTCCAGCCGTTGGAGCGTCAATGTATTGTGCGCCCCCAGGAAATCCAAGGGGGCGGGATGCGGATTGGAGGCGGCGCACCGGCTGTCCGGAATCGTCGTCGCCGTTTCCGAACAACTTGCAGCAAAAATCGCATTCATCGTCAGTCACTCCCAACAAGCTTATGGTTAGTGAATTATTAACGCAGTATGCTGGATCGCTGGTCGCATTCTTCAAAAATGGTTAAACTGCGGGACTTGCTCGCTTCGCATTGAATACGCGAGGTTTTCGTCCCGTTCTACAAACCGGAGCGGGCGCGGGCGCCGGCTCGCGGCATTTGGCCGCGCCGGACCACTGCCGAGCAGCCGCGCCCCAGACCACGACGCCGAAAAGATCGTACTCTGCTCGGGCTCGCGCTAAAACTGAAGCTCGGGCGGTTTCGAGCAAAGCCGGCGCTGCTTGGCGGTTCGAGAAAACGCGAATAAAACGGGAAGCTGGAATGGTTTCATGTTTGCGCGAAACATCAAACGGTTCTAAAATCAATTGACAGTCGTTCCGACCGGGATGTCATTTCTGGCGGCGGGCGTGGGAATTCGACCGGCAACTGCTCTCGAAGAAGCGGCGCCATCCACACGTAGAGGGAGAAAACAAGGATGATCACGCGATTTTTCGTCGCCTTCGCGATGGCGACGGTGGGCTTAATAGCCGAGGCTCAGGCCCATGGCGGCGTCAGCAGCAACGATGGCCAGTGCATCATGAAGATCGGGCCGGACACCATGAATTTCACCGGCTACCAGCCGCTGAAATCGCGCGACCAGTTCTGCGACGACATTCCCGACGTCGGCCCAACGATCGTCGTTCTCGACGCGGTGCAGCCCGAACTGCGCGACATGGCCTTAGAAATCCGCATTCTCCGGAACGTCGGCCAAGCCAATGACAACGACAATCTGGACCAAAACACCGAGACCTATGTCGCGCCGAAGAAATACCGGACCGGAACGCTCAATTTCGAATATAATTTCGCCAACAAGGGAAATTTCATCGGTCTCGTCAAAGCGACGGGCGACGATGGGCGGGAATATGTCTCGCGCTTTCCGTTTTCGGTCGGCCAAACCGCAGGTAGGGAGATGACCGTCTGGATCGTCTTCGGCGCGCTCGGCGTGGTGGGCTTCGGGCTTTGGTTGCGGGGTTCCTTCGTCGGCAAGAAACCCGCGCAACCCGCCTGAGCGAGAACTTAAGAGATCATCAGGTCAATTCGACAAGGCGGCCGTCGCGCAAAGTGATGCGGCGGTCCATCAGGCCGGCCAGGTCGAGATTGTGCGTGGCGATCAATGCGGCGAGGCCGGTCTGTCTCGCCAAGATCATCAATGTCGAGAACACATGTTCCGCCGTGCGCGGATCGAGATTGCCGGTCGGCTCGTCGGCAAGCAGCACATGCGGCGCATTGGCCACCGCGCGGGCGATGGCGACGCGTTGCTGCTCGCCGCCCGAGAGCTCGGCCGGGCGATGTGAGGCGCGCCCGCCAAGACGCAGATAATCGAGAAGTTCACGGGCGCGTCGTCTCGCCTCGCGCCGGTCGAGACCTCTGATCGTTTGCGGCAGCACGATATTCTCCAGCGCGGAGAATTCGGGCAAGAGATGATGGAACTGATAGACGAAGCCGATCGCCGTGCGGCGCAGCCGCGTGCGTTCGTCGTCGTTCATTCGCGATGTCGGCTTGTTCTCGACCAGAACCTCGCCGCGGTCGGGCCGCTCCAGGAGGCCTGCGATGTGCAGGAGCGTCGACTTTCCGGCGCCCGATGGCGCGATCAACGCCACCGCTTGACCGGGCGCGAGCCGAAGATCGACGTCGGCCAAAATGTCGAGTCGCGCCTCGCCTTCGCGGTAATGTTTGGCGATGCCGGAAAGTTCGAGGATGGGCGCCGGCATGCTCGTCATTCGTGCCGCAACGCTTCGATCGGATCGAGGCTCGCCGCCTTCCAGGCCGGATAAATGGACGCCAGCATCGCCAGAACGAGCGTCACGACGACGACCAGCGCCACCTCGCGCGGATCGACGATCGACGGCAGACGCGAGAGAAAATACAATTCGGCCGGGAAGAGGTTGGCTTGCAGCAATTTATCGAGCAACACCCGGATCGCGTCGAGATTTTTGGCGAGGCCGAGGCCGAACAGAAATCCCGCCAATGCGCCGGCGACGCCGATCGACGCGCCGATGATCAGGAAGATGCGCAGCACGGCGCCGCGCGTCGCTCCCATGGTGCGCAAGATCGCAATGTCGGCCGTCTTGTCCTTCACCAGCATGGTGAGCCCCGAAATAATGTTGAACGCCGCGACGATCACGATCAGCATCAAGATAATGAATAGGATGTTCTTCTCGACCTGGAGCGTGTCGAAAAACGTCTTGTTGCGTTGACGCCAGTCGGTGAGGATCAGCGGCCGCGCGATCGAGGCGTCGACTTGGGCGCGAAAGGCGTCCATCTGATCCGGATCGTCGACAAAAGCCTCGATAACGGTCGCTTCGTTCTGCTTGTTGAAGAAGGCCTGCCCCTCGGCAAGCGGCATGTAGACGAAGATGCTGTCGAATTCCGACATGCCGATCTGGAAGATGGCGACGATCGGGTACGCCTTGATGCGCGGCGCGACCCCGAACGGCGTCTGCGCTCCCTTGGCGATGATGACGCTCACAGTGTCGCCGACCCGTACGCCCAAAGTCTCCGCGAGACGCTGCCCGATGGCGACGCCGCCCGCCTGATCGAAGCCCTTGAGCGAGCCTTCGCGCACATTGCCGGCGATGCCCGGCAGCCGCGTAATGTCCTGCTCCCTAACGCCGCGCACCAGCGCGCCCGACTGCGCGAAGGGCGACGATACGCCGGCAGCGCCTTCGACAAAGGGAATTGCAAGCTTGACGCCGCGCAGATGCGCGATCTGCGCGCTCACGTCTTGCCAATCGGTCAGCGGCGTTTCGACCGCTTGCACGAAGGCGTGGCCGTTGATGCCGAGGATCTTGTCCATCAGTTCGCGATGGAAACCATTCATCACCGACATGACCACGATCAAGGTCGCGACGCCCAGCGTGATGCCCAGAAACGAAAAACCGGCAATGACGGAGACGAAGCCATTGGCGCGGCGCGCGCGCAGGTAGCGGAACGCCACCACCCATTCGAACGGAGCAAAGGGCCGAAAGCTCTCACGCGATTGCGTCAGGTCCGCTCCGAACATGGAGTTCTCGCTCATCGGCGCATCTCGCATTGTGGCGTGCGGCCGCACAACGGCTGAGCCTCGCGGATCGCGCCGACGACGCGCGCCACCGCGTCCTGCGGGGCGAGCATCGCGCGCTCGCCGGCGCTGCGTTGTTTCACCTCGACCTGGCCGCCGCTTAGCCCTTTCGGGCCGACGATAACCTGCCACGGCAGGCCGATCAGATCGAGGGTGGCGAATTTCGCGCCGGGCCGTTCGTCGCGGTCGTCATAAAGCACCTCGATCCCCGCATTCTCGAATTGCTGACAGAGTTCGGCGCACGCCGCGCCGGTCGCCGCGTCCCCCGGCTTGAGATCGGCGACGCCCACGTGGAACGGCGCGATCGGCGCCGGCCAGACGATGCCGTTCTCGTCGTGGCTGGCTTCGATGATGGCGGCGGCCAGCCGCGACGGACCGATGCCGTAAGAACCCATTTGCACGACGATCTCCCTGCCGTCGGGGCCGTTGACCACGGCCCGCATCGGCGCGGAATACTTGGTTCCGAAGTAGAAAATATGGCCGACCTCGATGCCGCGCGCCGCAACGCGCGCGCCTTCCGGCAGCGCCGCGAAGACCGCCTCGTCGTGCTTTTCGGATGTGGCGGCATAAAGGCTCGTCCACTTGCCGACGACGGCCTCCAGCGCCGCCGCATCGTCGAAATCGATTGAAGCGGGCGGCGTTGGAAAGCCAAGGTAGTCCTTGTGGCAATAGACCTCGCTCTCGCCGGTGGCGGCGAGAATGATGAATTCATGGGAGAGAGAGCCGCCGATCGGCCCGGACTCCGCGGCCATCGGAATAGCGGTAAGGCCCATGCGGGCGAAGGTGCGCAAGTAAGCGACGAACATGCGGTTGTATGAATGGCGTCCGGCCAGCGCATCGATGTCGAACGAATAGGCGTCCTTCATCAGGAATTCGCGCGAGCGCATGACGCCGAAACGCGGACGCACCTCGTCGCGAAATTTCCACTGAATATGATAGAGATTAAGCGGCAGATCCTTGTAGGAGCGCACATAGGCGCGGAAAATCTCGGTGATCATCTCTTCGTTGGTGGGGCCAAACAGCATCTCGCGCTGATGGCGGTCGGCGATGCGCAACATCTCCTTGCCATACGCTTCATAGCGGCCCGATTCGCGCCACAGATCGGCCGATTGAATGGTCGGCATCAGGCATTCGATGGCGCCCGCCCGGTTCTGCTCGTCGCGGATGATGGCGTTGATGTTGTTTAAAACGCGCAGGCCCAGCGGCAGCCAGGCGTATATGCCGGCCGCTTCCTGACGGATCATCCCGGCGCGCAGCATCAGACGATGCGAGACGATCTCGGCCTCCTTCGGCGTCTCGCGCAGGATCGGCAGGAAATATTTCGAAAGGCGCATGTCTTCATCCAAGGACGGCGAATCGGAACGACGCGCCGCCGCTTGCGCAGGAGGCTCGACCCAGTTGAAGGCGCCCGCCGCCAAAACACAAGCGACGCCGCGCCGCTTGCGGCGCCAAAGCTCCGCTCGGCCTGGAATTGCGCGGGACTCGCCCCACTTGATGAGCAGATAACGTCCAGACTTCGGGAGGCCCCGCATGGGTATGCAGAAAATTCAAGGAACCATCCACGACAACATCGAACTCGACCGTTTCGAACTTGACGTCGAGGGGGGGACGGCGGTCGCCTATTATCGCATGACGCCGGAGGGGCTCACCTTCACCCATACCGAAGTCCCGGCGCATTTGCGGGGCCGAGGCGTCGGTTCGGAGCTGACCCGCAGCGCGCTCGAATGGGCCCGGGCGAGAGACATGAAGGTCGTGGCGCAATGCCCGTTCGTCGCCGCCTACATCGGCCGGCATAAGGAATTCGCGGATTTGGCGCGTTAGAGCGCATCCCGGCAGGCGGCGAACTTTGCGGATAAAGTTGGGCGTCGAGCAACGCGACCGAGATCACGGGGGGACGGTCTCGGCTTGGCTCGCCAGCTCCAACCAGCGCTGTTCGGCGCCGGCGAGCGTCTGGGCGAGTTCCGCGCGCTGCTGCGCCAGCCGCGCCGCCTGCCGCGGGTTGCGGGAAAAGGCGGTGGGATCGGCGAGGGCAAGGTCGACGCGCGCCAACAGACCGGCGAATTTTTCGACCTTCTGTTCGGCCGCAGTAAGTTTGCGGCGCAGCTGACCGGCGTCGCGCCGCCCGTTGCAATCGCCGCCCCGCGCTTTTTCTTGGAGGCGTGGCGCGGCGGGCTTTACGGGTGTGTCCTCGCCGCGCTCCCGCCCCGGTTCGCCGCGCGCTTTCGCCAGCGCCAAACGCGCGTAATCGTCGATGTCGCCATCGAAAGCGCGCACCGTGCCGCCCTCGACGAGCCACAGCCGGTCCACGCAGGCCTCGAGCAGATAGCGATCGTGCGAGACGAGCACGACGGCCCCCTCATGTTCGTTGATCGCTTCGATGAGCGCTTGCCGGCTGTCGATGTCGAGATGGTTGGTTGGTTCGTCGAGAATGAGCAGATGCGGCCCATGAAAAGACGCGACGCCGAGCGCCAGCCGCGCCTTCTCGCCGCCCGACAGATGTTCGACCCTGGTCTGCGCTCGCGCGCCGGAAAAGCCGGTCTGCGCGGCGCGCGCCCGGATGCGCATCTCCGCGGCGCCGGGCATCAAGGCGGCGAACACCGAATAGGGCGTATCGTTGGGGTTCAGATCGTCGATCTGGTGCTGCGCAAAAAAGCCCGCCTCGAGCTTGGGCGCGCACACCATGCGGCCGCTGCGCGGCGAAAGACGCGCGGCCAGCAATTTGGCGAACGTCGATTTGCCATTGCCGTTGGCGCCGAGCAGGCCGATGCGGTCATCGTTCGACAGGCTGAGCGACAGACGCGAGAGAACGATGCAATCGCCATAGCCCACGCTGGCGTCGTCGAAGGCGATGATCGGCGGCGACAGCGGCTTTTGCGGCGACGGCAGGCGAATGGGCAGAACAGCGTCGTCGATGATCGCCGCCAGCGGCTCCATTTTGGCGAGCAGCTTCAAGCGCGACTGCGCCTGGCGCGCCTTGGTCGCCTTGGCCCGGAAGCGATCGACGAAGCTCTGCAAATGACGGCGCTGCCGCTCCTGCTTCTTGCCTGCCCAGACCTCTAAGGCGCGCGCCGCGCGCCGCTGCTGTTCGAACGCGGAATAATTGCCGCGATAGAGCGACAGCTTGCCGCGCTCGAGATGCAGGATGTGCGTGGCCACCGCGTCGAGCAGGTCGCGGTCGTGGCTGATCACGATGGCGCTCGCAGGGTAGCGCGCCAGATAATCGACCAGCCACAGCGTTCCCTCGAGATCGAGATAATTGGTCGGCTCGTCGAGGAGCAAAAGCTCCGGCTCGGCAAAGAGCACGGCGGCCAGGGCGACGCGCATCCGCCACCCGCCGGACAACGCCGAGAGGGGGCGCGTCTGCGCCTCGGCATCGAAGCCGAGGCCGAACAGAATGGCGGCGGCGCGCGCCGGGGCGGCATGCGCG
This sequence comes from Methylocystis sp., assembly GCA_016178015.1. Taxonomy (GTDB): domain Bacteria; phylum Pseudomonadota; class Alphaproteobacteria; order Rhizobiales; family Beijerinckiaceae; genus Methylosinus. The sequence continues at coordinate 82,679 of JACOUB010000001.1, forward strand.
CCGATATCGGCGAGCCGCGTCTGGATGTCGGCGATTTCATGGGGATCGGTTGCGCCATGGGCGCGCTCCAGCAGCGCGGCGCGTTCCGTATCGGCGGCGAGGACGAAATCGACGAGCGCGGCCTCGCCGTCGGGCGCCTCCTGCTCGACCCGCCCCAGACGCGTGCGCGCCGGCAGCGAGATGGTTCCGCCCTCGGGCGCGATCTCGCCGGCGACGAGGCGAAACAGCGTGGTCTTGCCGGCGCCGTTGCACCCGACGAAACCTGCCCGCATACGCGCTCGCAGAGAGACGGCGGCCTTGTCGAACAAGACCCGTTCGCCGAACCGAAAGGTGAGATCGTTGATGGCGAGCATGGCGCTCCGTGTAGGCACTTTGCAAGGGAGGCGCAATCGCTGTTCGGGCAGTCGGCAATCGGCAGCGCCAACGGCCTAGTGCCGCTTGTCAGCCCAGACGCGCGCCTTTATATCTGCGCCCGCTTCGATTTGGCCGCAACATGAGGCCACGAGCCCGCGCCCATCGTCTAGCGGTCTAGGACGTCGCCCTTTCACGGCGAAAACAGGGGTTCGATTCCCCTTGGGCGCGCCAATTGGGCATAAAACTGCGAACACCCTCGGCCGAATTCTTTTCCGCCGCGCATCACCCGTTATTGGATCGGCCTGACTTCAGGTTGATTGTCGCTGGATTCTCATCTTGATTTGACTCGCAACATCAGTAAGTCACGGTCGCGACGATCGTATCGGCATAGGCCGCGGGGGTGGGCGTCGTCTGCGCCGGAACAAGACCATAGACGGTCAGCGCCTGGCCGGATCCGGATCCGGCGCCGCTGGCCCAGTTGCTCGACGTGGCGCCCCAAGGAGCGCTGTGTCCAGGGTCCCGATAAAGCCCGTACGTGATCTGGGCCGAGCCGCTCGCCATCTTGCGCTGGGTCGGATCGCTCGCATTGGCGTTGCCGCCGTTGAGCCCGATCGTATAGGGCGTGCTCATGCTGCAGGTGACGGTCAGCGTGCTGGCTCCGGCAACAGCCGAGGTGAGGAGGCCGGCCGAGCCGAAACTGAGATTCGTGCTGGCGAGATGACAGGCGGAAGAATAAGCAGCGCTGACGGTAAACGATACGGACGTTGCGTTCTTGTTTCCTATTGTTGCGCAGCTATCGTCGGTCTTGTCATAAGCGATCCGTGTATTGCCGCCGCTGAACGACGACGTGTAGGCGCCGGGCGGAAGAGTTTGCTGTCCGGCCGACACGCGGCCGTAAATCGTGGCCGTTGCGCTTCCGCTTCCGCTGCCGTTGAGCGGGATATTGATCGTCGGCGCGACGTATGCCGGAAACCCCCAAAGATAGGAGCCCCAGACAATCGTTCGGGCGGCGTCCTGAAACAGATTGAAATTGAGTTTCGTACTGCCATTCAGCATGAAGCGGGGATTGCCGGTGGTCGTGCCGCCGCTTCCTGCGTTGATATTCGGACAGACGCGAACGACCTGGCCGCTGCTCCCGCCGGTGCAGTTTGCCGTGAATGTGCCTGTCGTATCGTAGGCGGCGTTCGCCGTCAGATCGATGTGTCCGAAATTGAGGTTGGTGATTGCAAACGTGCAATTGATGCGAGCCTGCGCCTGGGTCGCAAACACGACCGTCGCCGCAGCCGCGAGGACGCACATTACACTGCGGATGATGCGTGACCGCAAGCTCATTGGCAGGTCAGCGGGCCGATGACGACCTGGCTGTCCTTCTTCGGCGTGAACGGGAACGAAGCGCGGCAGGGGCCGGCGGGATCGTCGACGACGATAGCGTTCGCGGCGCCGAGCCCCGTCACATAGGCGCGCCCGTCGTAACCGACCATGAACGGCTCGCTCGAGCCTTCGAGCGTTGCACTGGTTCCCGCCGGAATGAACGCGCCGTCCCGACGGGCAAGGATGAGCACCGCGGCGCCGGCCTCGGTCTTGACGCCGAAGCGCACGACCACGCCGCTGCGGTCGGCAGGCGCGACCACGTCCTGCACCACCGGCGCCTCGGCATTGAGCGGCAGCCCTGCCGGATCGATGGCGATCTTGTTGGTCTGATAAGACCTCAAGCCGGGAAGCAGGATCTGCCCTCGGGCATTGGTCTTGCCGGCAGGGCGGTTCTCATAGAGCACGTCGACGTCCGGAGCGCCGACGTCCACCACGGCGAACGAGTCGTCGATGCGGTTCGCGAGAAAGACGCCGCCGCCCGCGACGGCGACGGCGCCCTCGGCCTGCACCGAGCCGCCGACGCCGCCGCCGCTCTGTTGCACATCCGCATCGAAGCGAGCGATCGAGGAGCGATAGGCCCCCCCGCCGGCGTAATAGGTCGGGCTGCCCTCGCTGGCGCGCAGCCGCCATCCATAGCTGCCGGGCTCGACGTCGACGGGCCTGGCGGCGTCGAAGGTGTAGCTCATGCCCTCGCGCGTGCGGCTGACGCCGGCCGACGCCGTCGCCTTGAAGCCGATCGGAAAGGTGAGCCCAGCGAAGACCCCGAAGGACTTCCGATCGTTGAAATCCTTGAACGCGGTCACGTAGACCGATCCGGCGAAGACCGGGCGCGAGTAGGATGCACTGAGAATGTACGAAGGCCTCGTCTCGTCGAGATGGACGTGAAGAAACGCAAAGCTGAGGGTAGAGCCGAGCAACGGAGCGCCGATCGAAACCAGGTCGATGAATCGCGGCGGCCGTATGCTCGCGGCAGAGGGGAGATAAAGGTTCGGGACGATCGGACTACGCGGGGAAAGCGCAAGAGACGTCCGGGCGCTCAACGAGGCGAGATCGTCGTAAGGGCCGAAGGTGCGCTGGGAACTCAAGTGGACATTGACGCGGCCGAACTCCGCATCGAAGGCGAGATAGCTTTGGAAGCCCAGCTTCCCCTCGAGCTGGCTCGCCGATCCTGCAAACGAGAGCGCGCCCAGGGCGCCGGTCCGGACGACGCCGCCGGCCCCGCCGTTGACGAGACGCATGCCGGATTCGAAATGGCCTTCCGCGGTAAGCCAATCGAAGATGCCGCCTCGCAGGGTCGCCAAGCCGATCGGGTCTTTCACATAGGAGCTGGATTGAGCGCCGAATCCCACGCGCGGCAGGCCGGCTTCGAAAGAGAAGTCGGTCAGTCCCGGCTCCAGCAGCTTCGGCGAAGCGTAGAACGGCACATTGAGTTCGGCCAGCCTGCCCGAGGAATCGCGGAGCACGACGCGAGCGTCTCCCGAGCCGCTCAGCACCGGGAGGTGGGTGACCTCGAAAGGCCCCGGCGGCGCCTCTTGGCTTTGGATCTTGAGATTGTTGACATAGACGTCCAGGGTCGACGGCACGGCGGCGCTGCCGCTGATCGAGGGCAGCGGCATCGTGACCAAGTCCGGCTGCAACGCGAAATTGCGCTGCAGCTGCACACCGCCAAGACGGATCGGCCGCGTCCAGGGGAGCCCGCCCGAGATCACGTCGCCGGCGCGGTAGGTTCTCATGCTCTCCGGGTCGGAATAGGCCCAGGTCGTGTTGAGACGCAGCGCGTCGCTTCCGCGCTCGATCGTCGAGCCGAGGATCGCCGACTGGCTCAGGGTGCCGTAAGGGCTGAACGCCCGGGCGTCGAGCGAGGCGTTGGCCCCCGAGAAGCTGAACGCCGATTTGGGAACGGACGCCGTAGAGGAGGCGAACAAGGCGTAATTAACCGCCATCCCGAAGTCGGTCCGCGCCGGCGTGACGGCGCTCCGCTTCCCATGGACATCGTAAACCTTGGCGAGGAGGCGCTCGTTGGCCGCGTGCAGGAATATCTTTTGCGCCGGCTCGTCATAGCGGTAAGCGATGCCGGGAATGTCGTCGAGCGCGATCGCTTCCTCGCCGGCAGCCGGACCCGGAAGCTTGATGCCGAGCTCGGCGAGCTCCGAGGGGCGCGCGCCGATCCGCTTGTCGGGAAGCTCGACGAAGGAGCCGACCAGATTGGTGGGGAAGTCGTTCAGTATTACTTCAAGCTGAAGCGATAAGTTTTTCACATCTTCTGCGTGTATTGTAGATGACCCCAGCGCGACTGCCATAATCAAAGCGGCTAGCTCAGTGCGGCGCCCGCGCAGCAGGCGAAGCATGAATCGGACCGGTATTGGCGACGGCCGATATCTGCATCGAATTGTCGACGGCCAGCGGGCGACCCGTTGCCGGAGCGACCCACTGCATCTTGGAATGTCCGAGTACGTAGCCGGTCAGGCCGGCTCCGAACGACACGCTCGCGCCGTTGCGATCGCGGATGTTGAGCGCGGCGAGGCGGACGTGCCGATCGCCATCATTGTCGGCGGAGATCGAGACCCGACCTTTTTGCTGCTGGATCGACCAAGTCAGCTTGGCCGGCTCGGCGTCCGGCGCGAGAAAAAAACACGGGATCGAGTGACGCAGCACCAGATTGATGAGATGATTGCCGGATGATCTCTGGTCCGGAAGTTCGTCGATCAACAGGCGATAGCTTTCTTCGCCCGATACCGGCTGCCTCGAAAGCCGCACGATTCGCACCGTGTAATCCGCGCCGGGGTCGAGCCGCGCCATCGGCGGGCTCGCGACCACGTCGTCCGTCGGCTCGAGCTTCTCTTGGCCGTCGGTCTGCACCCAGCGAAAAACGCGGACCTGCGCGTTGATCTTGGTTGTCCCCTCGTTGTGAAGCTTGACGGTCGAGCCGGCGCCGGGCGCTGTCACTTCGATGCCGACCGGCGTCACTTGGAGCGAGGCCGCCCGCCCCGATTCGGGAAGCGAGATCGACAATAGGGCAGCGACAGCTGCAATGCTTACAGTGCGCATTCATTGCGCTCCAAAAGTCAAAGTGCCAACGCGAGATCATTAACCAGTTTATGGTTAACGAACCGTTAGCGGTCCGGTATGCTCTCGATTCGATTCTCTGCGACGGATCAGGCTGAACCGATGCTTCGCCACGCGGTCCGCGGTTTTCGCGAGTTGGCCGGAAATAAGTGGCGCTTGTGCGCCGCGCTCGCGCTGGCGAGCGTCGCCGCTCTTTGTTCGGCGAACGCAGCCTTTGCCGCCACGTCGACCTCGACCTTCGGCGTAACCATGACGATCAATGCCTCATGCACGATCGTCAGCACGGCCACGCTCAATTTCGGCAGCCAGGGCGTGCTCGCCGCCGCCGTGAATCAGACCACCACGCTGCAGGTCCAGTGCACCAACACGACTCCGTATAACATCGGGCTCGACGCCGGGACCGGTAGCGGCGCCACGGTCAACGTCCGCAAGATGACGAGCGGCTCGAACACCACCAATTATTCGCTCTACAGCGACGGCGCCCGCACCGTGGTGTGGGGCATTACGGTCGGAGCCAACACGGTGTCCGCCACCGCCAATGGCGGATTGCAGAACTTCACGATCTACGGCCAGGTTCCGGCGCAAACGACCCCCGCTCCGGGCGTCTATACCGACACGATCACGGTCACGGTGACGTACTGAGGCGCGGCGTCCGCCCCATCGGCGGCGTGAAGATCGTTACGGGCCATTATCCTTAACCAAGTATTCAAGCCTTTTGGGTATGAAACGTCCGCACGCCCGATCAGTGTCCGGCAATGCGGCCTGGCGCCGACGATCTTGCGGCGATTTGCATCAGTGCGACGAAGGAGCACCCATGCGCACCAAACTTGCCTTCTTGATTGCCGCCGGTTTCCTGCTCGGCAGCGGCGGCGCCTACGCCACCACGACGGTTACTTCCACTTTTCAGTCGAGGGTCACGATTGCGGCGACCTGCGTCATCGGCGGCGCAAGCACGCTGGATTTCGGTAGCCCGGGCGTGCTCGGCAGCAACGTGGACCAGACCAGCACCATTCAGGTCACGTGCACCAACTCCACGGCGTTCAATATCGGACTCGACAAGGGGACGAACGGCGCGAGCGTGACAACCAGGCTGATGAAAGGCAGCGGCAGCGAAACCATCCAGTATTCGCTGTTCACCGACTCCAGCCGCCTCCTGAACTGGGGCAATACCGCTCCAACCGACACCGATAACGGCACGGGCAGTGGGTCATCGCAAAGCTTTACGGTCTATGGCCGCATTCCGATCCAGACCACGCCGTCGCCCGACACCTATACCGACACGATCACGGTGGCGGTGACGTATTGAAACCAGCTCAAAAGATGCAGAACTGCTGATCAAACGCCACCGCGCGCGCGCCGTGCGCGCGGTGCGCCTCACGAGAGAGAACGCCTCAGCGGGCGAATGGCTCCGTGCCTTGATTGAGAATGTCGAGATAGGCCTGGTAGACAAAAATTTTGTGCCTCCCCTTGCCTGTGGCTTCCCTGACGATGCCCAGGGCTTCAAGCGTGGCTAGCCCGCGCAGAATGGTCGGCAATGAAACCTTGCACGCTTCCTTGATGCGGGTTGTGTTTGCAACCGGGTGGCGTTGCAGATAGGCGTGAATCGCAAGAACGGTCTTCGTCGATTTTTTGGAACTCGCGATCTTTGTGCGGTCTTGGTTGAAAAGCGCGAGAATAGCACGCGCGGTTTCCGTGGCCTGATTGGCGACCTCGATAACACCGGTCAGGAAGAATGTGATCCAGGATTCCCAGTCGCCGGTTGTGCGCACGGATTGGAGATGATCGTAATAGGCTTGGCGGTTCGTTTTGAGATAGAGGCTGAGATAAAGCAGCGGCTCTTTCAGCACGCCTTCGATGCACAGGATAAAAGTGATGAGCAGCCGTCCCAGCCGACCATTGCCGTCAAGGAACGGGTGAATCGTTTCGAACTGCACATGCGCCAGAGCCGCCTTGATGAGGGCTGGCAGCTTGACCTTGTCGTCGTGCAAAAACTTCTCAAACGCACCAAGCGTTTCCATCAGACGTTCGGGGGGCGGCGGCACAAACAACGCCTTGCCTGGGCGTGAACCGCCGATCCAATTCTGCGAGCTGCGGAATTCGCCCGGCATTTTGTGACCGCCGCGCGCATTGTTCATGAGCTTGGTGTGAATCTCGCGCAGCAGCCGCAGGGACAACGGAAGTTCCTTGAGGCGTTCGAGACCATAATCCATCGCGGCGACGTAACAGGAGACTTCGGTTACATCGCCCATCGGCACGCCGGGCGCCTCGTCGGTTTCGAACAGCAGCAGATCGGAAAGGGAGGACTGCGTCCCCTCAATCTGCGAGGACAACACTGCTTCCTTGCGGACATACATGTAGAGGAACAGCGCCGCATCCGGCAGAACCATGCTCATCCCGTCAAGACGGCCAAGAGCCGTGCTTGCCTGATCGAGCAGCGGGTAAAGCACCTCCATATCCAGGGGCGGGTCAGGTGGAAGGTTGGCCGGAACATAGGCGTTGTAGGCCTCGCCTCCGACGATGGCCGACTTCACATACTGTCCGATACGGTTGTTTTTGTTTGTCATTCTATATCAACTAACAAAATGAACGAAATTTGTTACTAGGCCGAAGATAGCTCACAAGGATGTTAGTTGCACGGAAATAAGTAACAAAAATGGCAAAATACGTTAGTTAAGCCTCTTGGCGGACGGCCGCCCGATACGGCACAAATGAAAAAGCCCGTTAGAACAGGGCTAACGCTCTGTTCTAGCGGGCTGAATTTGGTTGCGGGGGTAGGATTTGAACCTACGACCTTCAGGTTATGAGCCTGACGAGCTACCGGGCTGCTCCACCCCGCGGCAAAGAGCGAATAGGGAGTAGCCAATAGCGAGTAGAGAACATCTATTCGCTATTCGCTACTCGCCATTCGCTTTCGAGAAGAGGAAACCGTTGTCCTTTGCAGGCCTGGCGACGACCTACTCTCCCAGGTCTTAAGACATAGTACCATTGGCGCTAGAGCGTTTGACGGCCGAGTTCGGGATGGGATCGGGTCTGATCGCTCCGCCGAAGCCACCAGGCCGGCAAAGGACAAATCGAAGCAAACGTTGTTCGGCAGATCGGCAGTCGGCAGTCGTGGCGATTGCCGACTGCCTACTGCCGAAAGCTGTTGGTCTTTCCATCGCGCCACGCTTTCCGCATGGGCATTGATAAATGAGAACGATCAAGCCGATCGGGTTATCCCGTCCATACATAGCTACCCTGCACTGCGGCTGGCGCCACAACAGGTCCACCAGAGGTATGTTCGTCCCGGTCCTCTCGTACTAGGGACAAATCCTCTCAATTCTCCGACACCCACGGCAGATAGGGACCGAACTGTCTCACGACGTTCTGAACCCAGCTCACGTACCACTTTAATCGGCGAACAGCCGAACCCTTGGGACCTTCTCCAGCCCCAGGATGTGATGAGCCGACATCGAGGTGCCAAACAACCCCGTCGATATGGACTCTTGGGGGTTATCAGCCTGTTATCCCCGGCGTACCTTTTATCCGTTGAGCGATGGCCCTTCCACGAGGGACCACCGGATCACTATGACCGACTTTCGTCTCTGCTCGACTTGTCTGTCTCGCAGTCAGGCAGGCTTATGCCATTGCACTCAACGAGCGATTTCCGACCGCTCTGAGCCCACCATCGCGCGCCTCCGTTACTCTTTGGGAGGCGACCGCCCCAGTCAAACTGCCTACCATGCACTGTCCCGGCTCCGGATGACGGAGCCCGGTTAGACATCCATGACGATAAGGGTGGTATTTCAAGGGTGGCTCCACGCGAGCTGGCGCCCGCGCTTCAAAGCCTACCACCTATCCTACACATGCCGACACGAATGCCAGTGCAAAGTTACAGTAAAGGTGCACGGGGTCTTTCCGTCTGACCGCAGGAACCCCGCATCTTCACGGGGAATTCAATTTCACTGAGCTGACGCTGGAGACAGCGGGGAAGTCATTACGCCATTCGTGCAGGTCGGAACTTACCCGACAAGGAATTTCGCTCGATTGCTCCCACCCGTTTCCGGGCAAGTCGGACTTTATCTTGACGCGCCACGATTCATCTGATCGGCGATTGCGCGGATGTTCTCCACACCCTCGTGACCGAGATGCTCGTTTTTTTCCATCAACAGAAGCACGTCGCGGAATTTCAAGAAATCCACGTTCTTCTTGGTCTTCAAAGGATGCTTCATGAAGAAGGGAATGATCCTCGTCAGCAAGTGTTCCTTGCCGCGCACTCTGTAGGCCATTCGGTCGCCGTGATTCCTGCGAACCACGCCGCAACCGAAGAAGCTCTTCAGAGCGTGTAGGATTTGAACATCCCGTTCATGCTGCACCACGGTGAATTCCGGCAACACTTGATGGCCTACGGACATATCCGCATGGGGATTGATCCCCACGTGAAAACACCCTTCGCCATCGACGAAGCCGACGACCCATTGTGCTTCGATTTGCATGGAGGCTGCGTCCTGAACGTCAAGTCTCTGAGGGTTCCCGAATTTCCCAGGGCTTAGTTCCCTGGAGCGCTCGGGCCTTCCCTGCGGATTGTCCCCATGTCCGGCGGATTGTGACTGCCGATCAGACGATCGACGAGTACCGCACGGTTTTCGAGGAGTTTCCCGCATATGGTTCAGTTTTACTAAGGCTAGCGCGTGAGCGTGATTTACGTCAACCTTAGGACCGTTATATTTACGGCCGCCGTTTACCGGGGCTTCAATTCAGAGCTTGCACTCCTCCTCTTAACCTTCCGGCACCGGGCAGGCGTCAGACCCTATACGTCATCTTGCGATTTCGCAGAGCCCTGTGTTTTTGGTAAACAGTTGCCACCCCCTGGTCTGTGCCCCTCCCGCCCGCTTGCGCGAACGGAAGGCCTCCTTATCCCGAAGTTACGGAGGTAAATTGCCGAGTTCCTTCAGCGTCATTCTCTCAAGCGCCTTGGTATGCTCTACCAGTCCACCTGTGTCGGTTTGGGGTACGGTCTGATGCGGGGCTATTTCCTGGCGCCGCCAGGCCGCCCGAGGAATCCATTAACCTCGAACGACTTTCGCAACGCGTCACGGCCCGCTGGCTCACGAATATTAACGTGATTCCCATCGACTACGCCTTTCGGCCTCGCCTTAGGGACCGGCTAACCCTGCGAAGATTAACTTTACGCAGGAACCCTTGGACTTTCGGCGACACTGTCTTTCACAGTGTTTCTCGTTACTCATGTCAGCATTCGCACTTCCGATACCTCCAGGACGCCTCACGGCTGTCCCTTCGACGGATTACGGAACGCTCCGCTACCGCTCGCCAATACGCGAACGCATTGGCGAACCCAAAGCTTCGGCTCGTGGCTTGAGCCCCGGTACATCTTCGGCGCGGAAACCCTTGTTTAGACCAGTGAGCTGTTACGCTTTCTTTAAAGGATGGCTGCTTCTAAGCCAACCTCCTGGTTGTTTTGGGATTTCTACATCCTTTCCCACTTAGCCACGAATTAGGGGCCTTAGCTGTTGGTCTGGGTTGTTTCCCTCTCCACGATGGACGTTAGCACCCACCGTGTGTCTCCCGCGCATTGCTTCCAGGTATTCGGAGTTTGGTTGGGTTTGGTAGGCTGTGACACCCCCTAGCCCATCCAGTGCTCTACCCCCTGGAGCATTCACGCGAGGCGCTACCTAAATAGCTTTCGCGGAGAACCAGCTATTTCCGAGTTTGATTGGCCTTTCACCCCTAACCACAAGTCATCCGAGTCTATTGCAACAGACACCGGTTCGGTCCTCCAGCAAGTGTTACCTTGCCTTCAACCTGCTCATGGCTAGATCACTCGGTTTCGGGTCTAAAGCAACGAACTGAACGCCCTGTTCAGACTCGCTTTCGCTGCGCCTACGCCTATCGGCTTAAGCTTGCTCGTTACTTTAAGTCGCTGACCCATTATACAAAAGGTACGCCGTCACCCAGGAATAACCCTTGGGCTCCGACTGTTTGTAGGTATCCGGTTTCAGGAACTGTTTCACTCCCCTCGTCGGGGTGCTTTTCACCTTTCCCTCACGGTACTTGTTCGCTATCGGTCGCTGAGGAGTACTTAGGCTTGGAGAGTGGTCTCCCCATGTTCAGACAGGATTGCACGTGTCCCGCCCTACTCGAGTCTTCTGTCCATCGAAATCCGTACGGGGCTGTCACCCACTGCGGCCCGACTTTCCAATCGGTTCCGGTTAGAAAAGACAGAAGAACTGGCCTGGTCCGCGTTCGCTCGCCACTACTAACGGAGTCTCGTTGATGTCCTTTCCTCTGGGTACTTAGATGTTTCAGTTCCCCAGGTTCGCTTTTGTATCTTATGTATTCAGATACAAATACTTCTTATCAGACAACAGAAGACAGACGACAGAGGACAGAATTTCTTCTGTCGTCCATCTTCTGACTTCCGCCGTCTGGAAGTGGGTTTCCCCATTCGGAAATCCGCGGATCAAAGCTTGTTCGCAGCTCCCCACGGCTTATCGCAGCGTACCACGTCCTTCATCGCCTCTCAGCGCCAAGGCATCCACCGAATACCCTTAAGGCACTTGATCGCTCTCATTATCGATGCCCACCGCTCGGCAGCGGCGCGCCGCCCCAATTTTGGGAGCGACGTCGCATCGATAGAAAGACCAGTTTGCTTCAAACACATCCGAGAGCGTTGCGGTCAAGCGACGCTCACAGCTGGTTGCTCGCCGCCAGGCTTTCGCCCGGTTGCGATCGGATGCATTTCCTCTTCACGATGACAGACAACACGCGGCTCCCGCCCTTGGCGGCAAACGCGAAACTCTCTTTAAAGGACGAAACCTTTAGCGCATTTGCTTCGAGGGCCGCCGTCTGGTGGAGCCAGACGGGATCGAACCGACGACCTCGTGCTTGCAAAGCACGCGCTCTCCCAACTGAGCTATGGCCCCGTTAAAGCGAATAGCGAGTAGAGAGTAGCGAATAGAAAGAAGACAGCGAACAACTATTCGCCATTCGCAACTCGCCCAACTGGTGGGCCTGGGAAGACTTGAACTTCCGACCTCACGCTTATCAAGCGCGCGCTCTAACCAACTGAGCTACAAGCCCAAAACTCATCGCACGCCGCTTCGGCGGCTGCCGGGCGGGCTCGTCCTTTGGAAAGAAAGAGAAACGAAGACGGCGGCTGTCCCGCATGATCGGCCTGACTGGCCGTTTTGTTCCAAGAGATCCGAAAAGCAAAGGCCGAGACGCCTTCGCTATTTAAGGATCATCCTTAGAAAGGAGGTGATCCAGCCGCAGGTTCCCCTACGGCTACCTTGTTACGACTTCACCCCAGTCGCTGACCCTACCGTGGTCGCCTGCCCCCTTGCGGTTGGCGAAACGCCTTCGGGTAAAACCAACTCCCATGGTGTGACGGGCGGTGTGTACAAGGCCCGGGAACGTATTCACCGCAGCGTGCTGATCTGCGATTACTAGCGATTCCAACTTCATGCACTCGAGTTGCAGAGTGCAATCCGAACTGAGACGGCTTTTTGAGATTTGCTCGGGGTCGCCCCTCCGCGTCCCATTGTCACCGCCATTGTAGCACGTGTGTAGCCCAGCCTGTAAGGGCCATGAGGACTTGACGTCATCCCCACCTTCCTCGCGGCTTATCACCGGCAGTCCCCCTAGAGTGCCCAACTGAATGATGGCAACTAAGGGCGAGGGTTGCGCTCGTTGCGGGACTTAACCCAACATCTCACGACA
>JACOUB010000002.1 GCA_016178015.1 Methylocystis sp.
CGGGGACGCGCCTATGACCACGCCGACATTCGCATCCACGCCATCGATCCGCTGTCGCGCGACTTCTGGCAGTTCCCTGACAGTGGCGTCGAGACGGAAGACGCGGCGGCGCCGCCGCTGCCCGGCGCCGAGCCCAAGCACTGGAACGAGGCCGCGGCGCCGGAGGCCAGCGCGATCGCCGAGCGCATCAAAACGCTCGGCTCGCCAGCCGTTTCGAAACTCGTGGAGCTGCCCATTCGCCGCAATGGCGGCGACGCCAAATTCGGCCTCGATCTCGCCAACGAATTTGCCAAAATCGCCGGACAAGGCCAACCAGGAGCCTATCTCGTCGGCCTGCGCGCCGTGGATGACAAGAAACGCCATTGGTTGCGCGCGCAGGTCACCGATCTTACGTTGAGCGCCATCGAAGAACCGACGCGCGTGCGTTTCGCCGTGACCTCGCTTGCGACGACGCAGCCGGTGAGCGGCGCCGAAATCCGCCTCGAGGGCGTCAAGGACGAAACGTTCGTCACACTGGCGCGCGGCGCGACCGACGCTGCGGGCTTCTTTGCCTTCATCCCCGGCAAGCGAACGGAGGCCGATCTGCGGCGCATCGTCGTGACCAAGGGCCTCGATTCGCTGGTGCTCGACGCCTACGCCCCGCCATCGGAATATTCCAAAGAGAATTGGACGAAGCCGGACGAAACTTGGCTTGCCTGGACCACGGACCCAGAGCAACCGCGCCAGGAAACGGCGCGCACGCTCTGTCACGTGTTCACCGAGCGGCCGATCTATCGGCCGGAGGAGCCGGTTCACATCAAGGGCTTCGTGCGCTCCTATCGCGGCGGCGCCCTGAGCCTGACGAAAACTGGCGGGACGCTCGTCGTCTCGGGACCCGGCAATCAGGAGTGGCGCATTCCGGTGACGCTCGACGCGAGCGGCAGCTTCTATCACAAGTTCGATGCGCAGACGCCGGCGACCGGCGATTATTCGGTGAAGTTCGAACCGGCCGGCGCCAAGCCGAAACAAAAGGCCGAGGAAAAGCCCAAGCAGGACGAAGCGCAAAGCGCTGACGAACAAGAACAAGCCGGCCAAGAACAGGAAGACGCCCAGCAAGCCCAGCAGGAAGAAGACCTCTCTTGCGGCCAGTTTCCGTTCAAGAAAGAAGCCTATCGTCTGCCCACCTTCGAGGTCGTCCTCAATGCGCCGCAGATGGTTCCGCTGGACGGCGAATTCAATGTCGATTTGCTTGCCCGCTATTTCGCCGGCGGCCTCGTCGCCGAACGGCCGGTCAAATGGCGCGCCGTGCAGTTTCCGTATGTGTTCACGCCGCCGGGGCGCGAAGGATTTCTGTTTTCGACCGACGCGCGTTTTTCGGGCGAAGGCAAATTCAAGTCTTCATCGGTGCTGGAGCGCGACGCGAGGAGATTCCCGGTGGCGACGCGGCGCTCGAGGAATGGGGCGCCGAAACGAATATTTCGGTGCGCAAGAATTTCACGCCGGTGCCGATCTACCTGCCGAGCGTGAAGGTCGGACCGGACGGCGTCGCCAAAATCAAGGTGAAGCTTCCCGATACCTTGACCGTTTTCAAGCTACGCGCCAAGGCGGTGAGCGGGCCGGACCGCTTCGGCTTCGCGGTCGGCGAAATGCTGATCCGCCAGGAGGTCGTGGCGCAACCGGCGTTGCCGCGTTTCGTGCGGCCGGGCGATAAGCTCGACATCGGCCTCATCGCCCGCGTCGTCGAAGGGCCGGGCGGCGCCGGCAAGGCGACGATTGTGGCGGACGGACTGACGCTCGAAGGTCCCGGCAGCCAAACGTTTGCGTGGACTCAGAACAAACCGGCCCGGATCGATGTGAACGCCAGCGCGCCCGAGCCGAAAGCCGGCGTGGAGAGCGTGAGGTTGCGCTTCAAAGTGGAGCGCGACGCGGACCATGCGCGCGACGCCGTCGAAATCGATTTGCCGATAAAGCCTGATCGCGAACCGGTTCGCCGCTACGAGATCGTCGAGATCGCCCCGGGCGAAACGAAGACCCTGCCGGCTGCGCCAAACGACGCGCGGCCGAGCTCGTTTCGCCGCGACATAACGCTCGCCGCTGATCCGTCGCTCGTCAAACTGGTCGCCGGGCTGAATGCTCTCATCGAATATCCGTACGGTTGCACGGAACAGCGCCTGTCGCTCACGCGTTCGGCGCTGGCGCTCAAAGCCTTCGCGCCGATTCTGTCGGCGGCCGGGTTAGAGGGGCGCATCTCCGGCGACGTGCGCAACACGATGCAAGCGATCGATCAATCGATCGACGCCGACGGCCTCGTCGCCTTCTGGCCCCGTGCGCGCGGAAATGTTTCGCTCACGGCCTGGGCCTATTCCTTTATCGCCAGCGCCGAGCGGGCCGGCGAGCCGGTGGACAAGACCTTGGCGGATCGGCTCGCCAATGTGCTGAAACTGTCGCTGCGCTCGGACTATCCCCGCCTCCTCGCGGGCGAGGACCTGCGCGAACGCGTCGAAGCGCTCACCGCGCTCGCCGACGGCGGCAAGCTCGATGAAAGCTATGTCTCCGAACTGGCGCGCCATGCCGATTTTCTGCCCAACGCCAGCGTCGCGGAATTGACGGGCGCGGCGGCGCGTCTTCAAAACGCCGATGGAAAAATCGTCAATGCGCTGCTCGACGCGCTGTGGCGCCGCGTCAAAATCCTGTCGCGCAACGGCCAACAGGTCTATGCCGGCCAAGCGGCGGCTGACGCCGGCAATCCGCTCATCCTGCCGTCCGAAACCCGCGCTCTCGCCGAAATGGTGCGCGCCGTCGCGCTGGCTGCGCCTGCCGACCCGCGCGCGCTCGTGTTGCGCGACGCTTTGGCTCGGCTCGGCGAAGGCGACGGCTGGGGAACGACCAACGCCACCGCCGCCGCCATCGGCGCCTTGGCCGAAGGTTGGCTGCGTCCCCCGTCGCCGATCGTGGTCACGCTTGCGCAGGGCGCCGGCGCTCCCGCGCCCATCGCCATCGACGCCAACAGCCCGGTAGCGCGCCAAACGAGCGACGACGTTTCCGCTCTCACGATCGCCAATACGGCGAACGCGCCGGTCGTCGCGCTCGTCGAGACGCGTTATGAACCAGCGGAAAGCGGCGCGAAAGCGCAGCCGCGCAGCGAGGGCCTCGCGCTGACGCGCGACGTGTTCCGCATCAGAGGCGCCAATGTTCCACCCGAACGACTGACGCCTGGCGATGACGGAACGCTGCATGTCTCCGTCGGGGACGTGATCGAAGAGACCGCCGAACTCGTCAATCCCGAGGATCGCACGCATGTGGCGATTTCCCTGCCGCTGCCGGCGGGTTTCGAGCCGCTAAATCCCAATCTCGCCAACTCGCCAGCCGAGGCGCAGCCCTCGAGCCAGCCGACGCTTGCGCCGACGTCCGTGTCGTTCGGCGACGATCGCGCGTTCTATGCTTACGACTTCCTGCCCAAGGGCAATTATCGTTTCGCCTTCCGGGCGCGAGCGCAGATCGCCGGCAGTTTCACCGAGCCGCCCGGAGTGGTGGAAACAATGTACAAGAAAGGCGTGCAGGGCGTCAGCGCGGGGCGGCGGATCGATGTTGCGAGGTGACCATGCAAACGAATGAAGTGAGCGCACGGGCTCTCCCTCTGGACAGCGTTCATGAAAATGATTCTCTTGAGGCGGCGCGTTTCCGCCTCCTCTCCCCGCTTGCGGGGAGAGGTAAGGTGAGGGGCTAGGCGATTGGCCACGATCTTCAAATCATCGCATGGCGATGCGGACGGCGCCGCGATGCGGAATGCTCCGATTTTCCGTGATGCTTTCGTCATTCGCGAGGTGTCGTCGATGCTTGTACGCTCCTTACGTTACGCTAATCCCCCGGCCCCTCACCCAACCTCTCCCCGCAAGCGGGGAGAGGGGCGCACCCATCTACAACGGTCGCTGCACGACCACCCTCTCCGTCTAGGAAAGTGTATGCGCGCCTCGCCGTCATTGTCGCGACGACATCGCTGATCGGTTGCGCGACATGGCTTTCGCGCACCGCGCTGTCGCGCGCCGAGCTCATAGCGCCGCGCGCAACGCCGATCGTCTATGACCGCAACGGCGCCTTTCTCACGCAAGTCGGTCATGCGGACGCGCGCGACGCCAAGGACATCGATTACGGCTATTGGCCGCTCGAGGCGGCGCCCGAGCGCGTCTTGCGCGCGACGCTCGCTTTGGAGGATCGGCGCTTCTTCGATCATTACGGCGTCGATCCGCGAGCGATGCTGCGCGCGGCATGGAAAAATTTGCGCGGACGCGGCCAGCGCTCCGGCGCCTCGACCATCGCGATGCAAGTCGCGCGACTGCAAAACCCTGAGCCGCGCACATTCGTCAACAAGATCATCGAGGCGGCGACAGCCGTCGCGCTTATTTCGCGCTATGGCCACGACAGGGTGCTGGCGCATTACTTGCGGCTCGCGCCATATGGAAACGGCAGCCACGGCATCGCCCACGCGGCGCGCTTTTATTTCGACAAGCCCGTCGAAGACCTCTCCTGGGCCGAGATCGCGCTGCTTGCGGCCGTCCCGCAGTCGCCAGGGCGCATGAATATTTTACGCGACCGCGGATTGAGGTTGGCGGTGGCGCGCGGTCAGCGCGCGCTTGAGCATCTGGAGCGCCAACAGGTCATCGATTCCGCACAGGCGTCGCTCGCCCGAAAACAACTCACGACGATGCGCATCGGCAGCGCCCCGCGCCCTCGGCAAGCGCTGCACGCTGCCTTGCGCTATGAGCGTCTCGTTCGCGACCGCCGCCTCGAACCCGTTTCGAAACACGACCCCCGCATTCATGCGACGATCGATCTCGCCTTGCAGGACAAGATCGCCAATCTGGCGCGCCGCTATCTCTCTGGCTGGCGTTCCGCCGGCGCGCAGCAGGTCGCGGCGCTCGTGGTCGAACGCGGCTCTAACGCGGTGCGCGTCGATATCGGCTCCGCCGACTATCACGATCTACGCAATGGGGCTTTCGATTTTACGCGCGTGTCGCGATCGCCGGGTTCGACACTAAAACCTTTCGTCTATGCGCTGGCCTTCGAACGCGGCGCGTTGAAGGCCACCGACATATTGGCCGATCTCCCGGAAGGCGCTTCCGGCGTCAACAACGCCGACGGCAGTTTCCTGGGGCCGCTGCTGCCGCGTCAAGCGCTCGCCAATTCGCGCAATGTGCCGGCGACCAATCTGTTGCGTCGCGTGGGGCTCGAGACGAGCTTTCAGTTCCTGCACGATCTTGGTCTGCATGACCTTGAAGCGCCGGCCGAATCCTTCGGCGTCTCGATGGCGATCGGCTCCTTGCCGACACGGCTCGAAAATCTCGTGCGCGCTTACGGCGCGCTCGCCGAAGACGGCAGACTGTCCGATCTGATGTTCGCCAACGAACAAAGACGCCGTCCGGCAATCCGCGTCATGTCGACCGACACGGCGCGGCTCATTACCTCTTTCCTTGCCGATCCGCTGGCGCGCCTGCCGAGCTTCCCGCGTTACGGGCCGCTCGAATTCCCGTTCGCCGTCGCGGTGAAGACCGGCACCTCGCAAGGCTATCGCGACGCCTGGACCATCACCTACTCGCGCAAGGTCGTCGTCGGCGTGTGGATCGGCAGAGCCGACGCCGGCACGATGAACCAGCTCAGCGGCGCCGGCGCGAGCGCGCGTCTGGCCCACGCCATCCTCGCCCACATCCATGGCGCGAAGCCCGGCGATATTGCGCAGGACGCTTTTCCCGCGCCGGAGGGTCGCGTTCCGGTCGAGATGTGCCTGACCAGCGGCGGGAGAAGCAATGGCTCATGCGGCGAAACGCTGGTCGAGTGGGTGAAGCCCGCCGAGGCGCCGCCGCTCGCCGCGGCGCAACGCGCTCCAGGCGCCGAACAAAACCATGCTCCCGAGCCGACCCAGTTCGCGCCGGAAGCGGTCGCGCTCGCCATCACGACGCCCGAGCACAACAGCCATATCTGGCGCAATCCCGAACAGCCGCAGTCCTCAAACAAGCTGGCGCTGCAAGTCGACGCTGCGCCGCATGTCGAGCAAGTCGTCTGGTATGTCGATGGGCAGCCCTTCGCGCTCGCCGAACCCGGCGCCCCCGTGTTTTGGCCCATGCAGCCGGGCGTGCATCGGTTTCAGGCGCGCCTGCCGTTGCAACAGGGGGCGTCGCGCACGGTCAAAGTGACGATCGAGTAGCGCAGCGACGGCGAATTCACAGAGCCGGATGGGTCACGCTCGTTGCGCAGCGTTCAACCTCGCGTTGGGGGCGCAGCGTGGGCCGCCCGGTGAACGACTTGCCGGCGCGCGCCTTCGCCAGGCTTTTGATGCGCATGACTGCGTCCTGGCCGGATCGCTCCGGCGCCCGACGCTGCTGTTGCAACGGACGCCGGGTGGCGTCTTCGTGGGGCGAGCCCGCGCTGCGCCTGTCGATGACCGCCAAAGACTGGCGCGTGAGCTTTTCGATGGCGCGCAACAACGGACGCTCGCTATTGTCGCACAAGGAGATCGCTGCGCCGCCGGCGCCGGCGCGCGCCGTGCGGCCGATGCGGTGGACATAGGCCTCCGGCGTCTCCGGCAGTTCGAAGTTCACGACATGGGTCACGCCGTCGACGTCGATGCCGCGTGCAGCGATGTCGGTGGCGACCAGCACGCGCGTGCGGCCGCGGCGAAACCCCTCCAGCGCCTGCTGTCGCTGGCTTTGGCTCTTGTTGCCGTGAATAGCCGCCGAGCCGACGCCGGCGCGCTCGAGATGTTGGGCGACCCGGTCGGCGCCGCGCTTGGTGCGCGTGAACACGAGGGCGCGGGCGAAGGCCGGATCGGCCAGCAATTCGACGAGCAGATCGCGCTTTGCCGCGCCATCGACGAAGAACACGCGCTGGTCGACGCGCTCGGCCACGGGCGCGCCCGGCGTCACGCTCACCTCGACCGGATCGCGCAGCATGGCGGCGGCGAGGCCGGCGATCTCCTTCGGCATGGTCGCCGAAAAAAACAGGTTCTGCCGGTTGTTCGGCAACCGCGCCACGATCTGCCGGATCGGCGGCAGGAAGCCGAGATCGAGCATGTGATCGGCCTCGTCGAGGACGATAACTTCCGCCGCATCGAGCCGCAGGTGGCGGCTCGCGAGGTGGTCGAGCAAACGTCCGGGCGTCGCCACCAGCACGTCGAGACCGCCCGCCAGCGCCTTGATCTGCGGACCATGGGCGACGCCGCCGACGACGACCCCGACGCTGACGCCGGCGAAGCGGCCATAGGCGCGGAAACTCTCGGCGATCTGCGCGGCGAGTTCGCGGGTCGGCGCCAGAACGAGCGCCCGCACGCTGTGCGGGGCGGGCCGGCGCCGCGCGCTCACCAGGCGATGCAGGATCGGCAGCGCGAAGGCCGCCGTCTTGCCGGTGCCGGTCTGGGCGATGCCGAGCAGATCGCGCCCTTGCAGCAAGGGCGGAATGGCGCGGGCCTGAATGGGAGTGGGGGAAACATAACCTTCGCGCTCAAGGGCGCGCAATAGGACCTCGGCGAGGCCGAGATCGGCAAATTGTGTCACGTGATGTCTTTCAAGTACGATCGAACGCGACCGCGCGGCACAGCGCCGCTGGCGGAGCTTCGGTCAGGAGAGGGAGACTTGCCCCGCGTATTGGGCCGTCGGCTCGAGAAAAAGGACGCTCGGCAGACCTTCGATCGGCAGACCTTGCGGTCGGAAAGATCAATCTACGCGATTGGAGCATCTCGCGCTGCGATGCAGCAAGGTCCTGCTACAGGGATTTTCGCGCGACGTCAATGCTACCGACTTTTGCGCCGTCTTGTCATTTCAGCGCCGCGCCGGTAATAACGCGCCATGCCCCGATGGCTTGCGATGACACGGGTTCTGGCGATGCTGGCGATCTTCGGATTGATCGTCGGGTCTTTTGTCACGCCGGCGCGCGCCATGGCTGTCGATTCGCCGGCCATGACCATGGCGGGCGATATGCCCGACTGTCCGGAGAAGAAAGCGCCTGATTGCGCCAAGGATTGTCCCTTGGCGATCATGTGTCTCGCCACGAGCCTCCCCGCGGCGGCGATTTCGTTTCATGCGGCGCCGCGCACAGCAAGCGTCGAGGTTTTGTTTCCGCTCGACGACGCCCTCATAACTGGCGTCGGCGCTTCGCCTCCCCGAAGACCTCCCCGAATCTAGGACATTGGCGTTTACGCCCGTCGAGCGCCTCGCGGCGCGGCGGCGCTGCGCCTGCGCCCGGCTCGTTACGAGCCGGCGCGCAGCAGCCGCTATGTCCCTCGTTTTCGGAGAAACTTCCATGCCTTCGCACTTTCGCGCGCGCGCCTCGGCGGCGCTCATCGGCCTCGCCATGGCCGGAACCGCAACGATCGCCCGCGCCGACGTGAATGACTACGAATTCCAGCTTGTGGACAAGGAAACCAAAAAGGGCGACGCGATCATTTCGGTTCGCCTTATCCACAAGCCTGACGGCAAGCTCGTCCCGAATGCGGTGATTTTCGCGACGCGACTTGATATGGCTCCTGAGGGCATGGAGACGATGAAAACCACGATCGAGCCGGCGCCGAGCGAGGAACCGGGCGTCTATCGGTTCAAGGCCGCGTTGTCGATGGCGGGCGGCTGGCGGCTGTCGCTCGGGGCCAAGGCGCCAGGCGAGGCCGGCACGATCGAAACCAGGCTGATCCTGAAGGCGTTGCCATGAACCCGGCGAGCCGCATGGGTCGGCTTGCCGCGATGGGAGCAATCACGGCGTCGCTGTGGTTGTCGCCGCTCGAGGCGAAGGAGCGCCAAGCGGAGCAGCGGCAACCGCCTGGCGCGACCGTCGAGAGCGTCGTGGCGCTGGCGCGGCGGCTCAGCCCCGAACTCGCTGCGGCGGCGTTAGACGCAGAGGCCGCGGTCCACAAGATCGGCGCGGCCGGCGTGCTCGCCGATCCAACCATAAATCTCGAAGCCTGGGATGTGAACGGCCATCAGGGTATTGGCCAACGGCGCATCGGCGTCGAGCAGGAATTCAAGCTCTGGGGAAAACGTGATCTCGAGCGCGAGATAGCGCAGGCCGACGCCGAGGCCGCCAAGCATCAGAGCAGCGCTGCCGATACGGATTTGATCGCACGCGTCAAAACCGTTTACGCGGAATACTGCGCGGCGCATCAGGCCGTTGACCTGTCAATCGGATTAAAGCGCCGGGTCGACGAACTCCTTGGACTGTTGCGCTTGCGTTATGGCGCGACGTCGGTTGACCAGCAGGAGGTGATCAAGGCCGAAATCGAAGCGGCGACGGCCGAAGCGGACGTCGTGCGTCGTCAGGGCGAGACGAAATCCGCCGCGGCCCGGTTGAACGCCTTGGTCGGGCGTCATCCGCAAGCGGCGCTCGCTGCTCCGAACGGCTTCCGGCCTCTCAAAGCGAATGTCACAATGGCGGGCGTCCAGGCGCGGGCCTGGGCGGCAAATCCTCTGCTCGCCGCGACGGCCGCCCAGGTCGACGCCGCGACGGGCGCAAAATCGCTCGCCGATCTGAATTACTACCCGGAGGTGACCCTCGGGGCGAGATATGTTCAACGACCCCGGGGCGAGGATACCGGCGAATTCCTGTTAGGGTTCAAGGTCCCGCTTCAGTACGAGGCGAAAGACGCCGAGCAGCGCGCGGCCAGTTCGCGGCTGGGCGCCGCGCAGGCGCGAAGCGACGCCATTCGCATTCGGCTCGACGGCGATGTCGTTGATGCGTGGTTCGGGTTCGACGCTGTGCGGAAAGCGATCCGCATTTACGAGCAGCGCCAGCTTCCTCCGGCCCGATTGTCGGTGGAGACCGCCCGCAGCGGCTTTCAGGCCGGAACAACCGACCTCTCGGTTGTTCTCGAAGCGGAGCGGCGGCTGCGCACGAT
Organism: Methylocystis sp.; assembly: GCA_016178015.1. GTDB lineage: Bacteria > Pseudomonadota > Alphaproteobacteria > Rhizobiales > Beijerinckiaceae > Methylosinus. The sequence goes on from JACOUB010000002.1 coordinate 9,851, forward strand.
CCAACTCGATCTCTTGAAGCTCAAAGTGGAGAGCCAAGCCAAATACGCCGAGCTCGAACGTTTGGCGGGAGGCTCCCTATGAAGCGGTCCCTCAAGATGTTCCGGTTCGCGTTGGCGATCGCTGCGGCCGGCGCCGCCGGTTTCTTCGCCGGACGCTCCATTTGGCCCGCATCGACGCAGGCGCCACAATCCTCGACCGCCGCCTCGAAAATCTCTTCATCGCCATCCGCAGCGTCAGGCCCGGTTATCTACTACCGCGATCCCGACGGGCGTCCAGCCTATTCGCTCACGCCCAAAAAGACGCCGGGCGGCAAGGATTATCTGCCGGTGCGTGCAAGTGAAGACCTAGGCTTCGAGGACAAGCCGCTCTCCTTGCCGCCCGCCGCGCCGGCGGCGAGCGGCGCGCCGAGGCGCGTCCGCTTTTATCGCGCGCCGATGAGCCCGGACACCTCGCCGACGCCGAAAAAGGATCCGATGGGGATGGACTATATCCCTGTCTATGAGAACGAAGAGGACGAAGGCGCAACGGTCAAAATCAGCCCTGGCAAGTTGCAAAGGACGAACGTCCGCTCCGAACCGGCAGAGCGCCGCGTCCTGAGCGCGCCCGTCCGCGCGCCCGGCGTCATTCAGTTCGACGAGCGCCGCATTTCGATCGTTGCTTTGCGCTTTGAAGGCTTCATCGAATCGGTCGAGAACGTCGCGACAGGCGATTACGTCCGCAAAGGCCAGCCGCTCATGCGGATCTATGGCCCGAGTCTTTCGAGCGCGGCGGCGGAATATCTCGCCGTCCTCAATGCTCCATCGGATGGCGCGATCAGCGCACAGCGCGTGAAAGGCGCAAGGCGGCGGCTCGACAACCTCGGCATGCCGGAAAGCGCCATCGCCGCGATCGAACGCACGCGGAACGTCCCGCCTTCCGTCGCCTGGCCGGCGCCGGCGGACGGCCATATTCTGGAACGGGCGGCGGTCAACGGCATGCGCGCCGCGCCGGGCGACATGCTGTTTCGCATCGTCGACCATTCCGTCGTGTGGGCGCTGGCCGACATCGCCGAACGCGACCTCGCGTTGATCGCGGTCGGGCAGACGGTCAGCATAAGGCCTCGGGCCTATCCCGATCGTCCATTCGCAGGGCAGATCACACTGATCTATCCGCATTTGAATGCGGAAACGCGGACTGTGCGGGCGCGGATCGAACTGCCGAACGACGATGGTCTGTTGCGGGCCGACATGTATGCCGATGTCGAAATCGCCGCCGGCGAGGAGGCTCCGGCGCTGACCGTCCCCGATAGCGCCGTGATCGACAGCGGCGCGCGGCAAGTCGTCCTGATCGACAAGGGCGAGGGCCGCTTTGAGCCGCGCGAGGTCAAGCTCGGGCGCCGTGGCGACGGCCGAGTCGAGATCAGGGAGGGCGTCTTAGAGGGCGACAAGGTGGTCGTGTCGGCAAATTTCCTGATCGACGCCGAAAGCAACCTTAAAGCCGCGCTGCACAGCCTCGATGGCGGAGGGAAAGCGCAATGATCGCCCGGCTCATCGCTTGGTCCGCTCATAACCTCATATTGGTTCTCATCGGCACGGCGTTTGCCGTCACGTCCGGACTTTATGCCCTGCGACATCTGCCGCTCGACGCGATCCCCGACCTCTCCGATGCGCAAGTCATCATTTACACCGAATACAAGGGCCAGGCCCCGCAGGTGGTCGAGGATCAGGTGACCTATCCGCTGACGACGGCGATGCTGACCGCGCCGAAATCGAAAGTGGTGCGTGGTTTTTCATTCTTCGGCGTGTCATTCGTCTACATCATCTTCGAGGATGGAACGGACATTTATTGGGCGCGTTCCCGCGTCCTCGAATATCTCAACGCCGCTGCGCGTAAACTCCCCGCTGGAGTGACGCCGACGCTGGGGCCGGACGCGACGGGCGTCGGCTGGGTCTATCAATATGCGTTGCAGGCCAAGGACAAATCACTCGCGGATTTACGATCGCTGCAAGACTGGAGCGTGCGTTACGGCGTCGCCAAGGCGGAAGGCGTGGCGGAAGCAGCCAGCGTCGGCGGCTTCGTCAAGCAGTACAATGTCGTGATCGATCCCAATCGGCTGCGCTCGCTGGACATACCACTCTCGCGAGTGCGCGACGCCATTCGCGGCAGCAACATGGATGTCGGCGGCCGCACGGTCGAACTCTCGGAATTCGAGTTCATCGTGCGCGGGCGTGGATATGTGAAGAGCGTCGCCGACCTCGCGAATGTCGTCCTGAAAGTCGCCAATGGAACGCCCGTCCTATTGAAGGACGCAGCCCGCATTGAACTGGGGCCGGATGAGCGGCGCGGCATCACGGAGCTCAACGGCGAAGGCGAGGTCGCGAGCGGCATTGCGTTGCAGCGATTTGGCCAGAACGCGCTCGACGTGATCGACAACGTCAAAGCGAGGCTCGCCGACATGGCGGCGAGCCTAGCCAAGGGAGTGGAGATCGTCCCCGTCTATGATCGCTCGCAGCTGATTCACAAGGCAATCGACACGTTGAAGGAGACGCTTGCCGAAGAGAGCGTCGTCGTCGCTCTGGTCTGCATTGTTTTCCTGCTGCATGTTCGCAGCGCGCTGGTGGCGATTCTGATGCTGCCGGTCGCCATCCTCATGGCTTTCGGCGCCATGAGAGTCTTGGGACTCGGCTCCAACATCATGAGTCTGGGCGGCATCGCCATCGCCATCGGCGCGATGATCGATGCAGCGATCGTGATGATCGAGAACGCTCACAAGCGTCTGGAACGCGCTCCGCCAGACATGCCGCGCATTCATGTGCTGATCGAGGCGGCGAGCGAGGTGGGGCCGGCCTTGTTCTTCAGCTTGCTCGTCATCACGGTATCGTTTCTGCCGATCTTCACCATGGAAGCGCAGGAAGGGCGCCTGTTCAGTCCGCTCGCCTTTACGAAGACCTTCGCCATGGCGGCGGCGGCGATCCTCTCGGTGACGTTGGTCCCGGCCCTGATGGTCATTTTCGTGCGCGGAAAAATCGCGCCCGAGCGCAAGAACCCCATCAACCGGCTGCTCATCTGGCTCTATCGGCCGGTGATCCGGTTCGTGCTCGAAGCGAAAACCTTGACGATCGCGCTGGCGCTCGTCGTGCTTGTCGTCAGCGTCTGGCCCGCGCTGCGGCTCGGAACGGAATTCATGCCGAGCCTCGATGAAGGCGTGTTGATGTATATGCCGACGACCTTGCCCGGCATTTCCGTCACCAAGGCGGCGGAGCTGTTGCAGACGCAAGACAGGATCATCAAAACGTTCCAGGAAGTCGCCTCGGTCTATGGCAAGGCGGGACGCGCCGAGACCGCCACCGATCCGGCCCCGACCGAAATGATCGAGACCATTATCAATCTGAAGCCGAAGGACGAATGGCGCGCTGGGCTGACCATCGACGCATTGATCGCGGAACTCGATAAGGCCTTGCAGTTTCCTGGCGTCTCCAACGCCTGGACCATGCCGATCAAGGCGCGCACCGACATGCTGGCGACCGGCATTCGCACGCCCGTCGGCATCAAAGTTCTGGGCAAGGACTTGACCGAACTGGAGAGGTTCGCTCGCCAGATCGAAATCGTGGTCAGAACAGTGCCTGGAACCTCCACCGCTTACGCCGAGCGCATCATGGGCGGCTATTATCTTAATGTCACGCCGAGGCGCGACGCGCTTGCCCGCTATGGTCTGACGGTAGGCGATGTGCAGGAGGTGGTTGCGACCGCCCTCGGCGGCGAGACGATCACCACGACCGTCGAAGGCCGCGAACGCTATGGCGTGAATATTCGCTATCCACGCGATCTGCGCAGCGATCCGCAGTCGATTGCGCGCGACGTTCTGGTCGCCGTGCCGGGCGGCGGGACCGTGCCGCTCGGCGAGGTCGCGACCATCGCGCTGGGGCGCGGCCCGACCACCGTCCGCACCGGGAATGGCCAGCTCGCGGTCTATCTCTTCGTCGATATCCGCGATCGCGACCTCGGCTCCTATGTCGCCGACGCCAAAGCGGCTGTCGCGGCGAACATTCAATTTCCGCCGGGCTCCTATGTCGTCTGGAGCGGCCAGTTCGAATATCTCGAACGCGCGACCGCGCGACTGAAGATCGTCATACCGGTCACGCTCCTCATCATTTTCCTGCTGCTCTACCTGAACTTCCGGCGCTTGACGGAGACCCTGATCGTCATGCTGTCGCTCCCCTTCGCATTGGTCGGCGGGCTCTGGTTGATGTGGGGGCTCGGCTTCAACTTTTCCGTGGCGGTGGCCGTGGGTTTTATCGCGCTTGCCGGCGTCGCCGCGGAAACGGGCGTGATCATGTTGATCTATCTCGATCACGCCATGGTGGAGTTGCAGGAAATGCAAGAAGCCGAGGGCAAGGTCTTCACGCGCGCGCATTTGAACGAGGCGATCATGCTGGGGGCAGTCGAACGCGTGCGCCCCAAAATGATGACCGTCGTCGCCATCATGGCGGGGCTGCTGCCGATCATGTGGAGCGCCGGAACCGGCTCCGAAGTCATGCAACGCATCGCCGCGCCGATGATCGGCGGCATGATTTCCTCAACGATCCTGACGCTCGCGGTGATCCCGGCGGTTTATGGGCTGATCAAGGGGTTCGGATTGCCCGATCTCGAAAATGCGCCGCAACCGCAAGATTCGATTTCCAACCCGGCAGCCGCCCAGTGACCGACCAGGACGTGGCGAAGCTTGATGGCGTGTGTCAATGCGGCGACAAAAAACCACATTACGCCAGCGCTCCGTCGACAAACGACTTTTACGGTTTCGGTGAAATCCGAAGGTCGGTTTCGGGTTTCGGAATTCGACCGTCACGAATTTTGGGCTCTTGTCGCCAATCCGTTCCCATAGCCGCCAATTTGTTTCCGCGTCTCAACATCGCCGCCAACCGGGACTCATCTTGTTTGTATTGGCCCGGGTTCTCGGCGTACCGAGTAAGAAAAGCATGAAAGTCCTCGCCGCCGCCGGGCGTTCCCTTATATGCCGTCGCAACCTCGTCGAGGGTTTCCTCCATGCGGGCCATAGCAACCAGAAAACGCCGCCATCGGTGCAAATCCAGACTGAATTCCTTTCGGAGCTTTTCACCGGCTACTTTGCCGTAACCGACCAGCTTGCGGATTTTCGCCTCGTCCATCGTGAGATTCAGACCGCCTTCGTCCGGCTTTAGACCGATATGCACGATGCGCTCGCGGTATCCAGGAAGAATACTTTGGAGATTATCCTGCCAGTCTTTGGCCGAATCGATCAGCCTGAGAAGAAAGCCGCCCAATCCCTCGAATGGCTGGACAGGGATTTGGATCCCCCCATGAGCAGATGTTGGCAACCAGACATTTCCGCCACGGCTTTTCTTTGGGTCGAACTCATCCAGCGAGATCGCGAACGTCGGACTATTCGGCAGGAGATGATCGAAAAAATGAATTGGAAAATTACTGGACAAGCCGCCATCGCTAAACAAGCATCGTCGAAGCTGGTTTTGGTCGTCGGGACTCGTGAACGTATAATCTCGACGCCATAGCGGCACTGCGGAAATCAGTCCGGGAAAACTGAGGCTCATGCGCGCCGCGACAACGATCGGCAATCGAGCGTCATCGGGGAAACAAAAGAAGGTTCCTTCCTCGCCCCTCAGCGGTTCGAACGGATCGCATTCTCGGATCAAGAAATCCATTATTCGCTTGGGAAAAATCTTGGCCCATTCGCGTTGCTCGAAGACAAAGCCATTGTTTTCCATTGGCAACGTATAGGGACGTCGTTCCATCAGACTGGTCGTCATCATGGCGAGATGAATCGGCTCATGGCCGTTCTTCGGTTTCGCAAGATCGCCGAAGGTGAGCGGAGCCTCCGGGTCTTGCCCGAGCCCCGCCGCTTCATCGATCAGCTTCGCCAACCAATCGGTGAACCCGTCGCCACCGGCGCAGGTCTGTTGAGTTCCCGGACAGAGACCGAAGTCATTCGCGGGCAATTCCGTGTGTAATGCTTTGTAAAGACGCCAAACAACCGCGCAAAAGACGCCGACCAGAGCTAACAGAGCGCCGAAGGCCACAAGGCCGAAGCCGCATTTGAACATCACGGCGATCAAAACCACGAACAAGCCCACGCCCGCGCCAAGCAGCGCATTTTTCCAATACCCAACGACGGCAGCGCGAGCGACGCCAAGCCATTTTCCCAAGCCGGACTTGCCTTTGAGAGCCGCCACCAACATGTCGAACAGCGGCTTCAAGGCCGGCGTCGGCTGAAAAAACGCCAGTAGGTTGCCGACCTCGTCGGGAACCTTGGCCAATCGCCCGAATCCCCCATCGGCGGTTTGCCGCCCATATTCCGCCGCAGCCACGGCGACCGCCGCCATGGCGCCGGCCGACGTTCCGCCGATGCTGGAGAAGCGATAATCCTCGGCCAGAGAAACCAGCGCGAGAGGGTAGACGACTCCGCTCGTGATTCCGCCCTTCATTACGATGTCGCAAACTTTTTGTGGGTTGCTGAATTTTTCTGTCTGCTCTGCGTGTGTCACTTCGAGAGCTCCCCGAAACTAGAAAAGTGAACGATGCCACATGTAGGCGGCGCCTCACGCCACACGTTTCAGCCAGGCGTTGGGAAAATGCGAGACATCATTCCCGTCAGCATAAGTGTGGTTCAACTCCAGCGTTACTAAGGTTGTTTCCCGGGGAGATCAATCGGCGTCCCCGGGAAACGCAAGGCGATCGGCGGTCGAGAGCCGGTCATCGGTCACGCCAAAGCCGAGCGCCGAATGAGCCCCCGCGCCTGACCGGGCGCGAAGGGGCGGCTCATCTGATACAGCATGTCCGTTTGCGCCTCCAGCGTGAGAAAGCCGTGCGCGCAGCCTTCCGGTTGAGGCGCCCATCCCTGAAAATCTCGCCTTTCTTTGCGCTCTGTGCTAACGGCATCGGGCGGGGCGAGCCGGTTTGCCCCAGCGCCACAAGCCCGAGCGCGAGAAGCCCGAGCGCCACAAGAACGCAAGTCGAGGGGTCATGTCCGATATTTTCCGCGAGGTGGACGAGGACGTCCGCAGAGACAAGGCCGCCAACCTGTGGAAGCGCTATCAGACGCCGGTGTTCGTGACGGCGTTCCTCATCGTCGCCGCCACCGGCGGCTGGCGCTATTACGAGGACAACCGCATCAAGGCCGCGGAGGCCGCCAATGCGCGCTTCCAAAGCGCCGCCGCGCTGGCGCGTCAGGGCAACCGGGACGAGGCGATCAAAGCCTTCGAGGCCATCGCCAAGGATGCGCCCAAGGGTTACGCGACGCTGGCGCGTCTGCGCGCCGCCGAAGAACTGCTCGCCGTCGATAAGCCCAAGGCGATCGCGGCGCTCGACGCCATCGCCGAAGACAAGACCGTCGACCGGCTCACCCAGGAAGTGGCGCGGCTGCGCGCCGCCATGGCCGTCATGGAGGAAGGCGACCGCCAGAAAATGGAACTGCGCTTGGGGCCGCTCGAAGCCAACATCAATCCGTTCCGCTACTCGGCGCAGGAATGGATGGCGCTCGATGCGCTGGAGAACGGCGATTTCGACGAGGCCGGACGGGTTTTCGATCTGCTCATTACCGATCGCGACGCGCCCCAAGCCATGCGCCAGCGGGCGGCGGCCTACCAGGGGCTGTTGCGCGCGGCGCGCGGGGCCAAGCCGACGGCGGAAGACGCTGCGGCGCCGCAAGACGGCGCGCAAGCTCCCGCGCCCGAGGCCGGCGCGGTTTCCGTAACGCCCGAAGGCGATGGGGCTCTTCAGCCCATCCCGCCGCCGACGCCCGCTCCCGAGACGAAATAAGCGGGCCGTCGGCAACGGCTTGCGAGCTTGAAAGCTCGCGGTCCAGGCGTCGCTCTGGACCGCGAGCCTTCAGGCTCGCATGGCCTTCACGCCAAAGAGACACGGGCATGTCCTTCACCCTCGCCATCATCGGCAGGCCCAATGTCGGCAAGTCGACTCTCTTCAATCGGCTCGTCGGCAAGAAGCTGGCGCTCGTCGACGATCGCCCAGGCGTGACTCGCGACCGGCGCGAGGGCGAGGCGCATCTCGCCGATCTCGCCTTTACGATCATCGATACGGCGGGACTCGCGGAGGGCGCCGGCCCGACGCTCGAAGGGCGCATGCGCGCCCAGACAGAAGCCGCGATTGGCGCCGCCGACGCCATCCTGTTCATGATTGACGCGCGCGCCGGGGTCACCCCGGACGACAAATATTTTGCGGCGCTTGTGCGGCGCGCCGGCAAACCGGTGGCGCTGGTCGCCAATAAGGCGGAAGGGAAGAAAGGCGAGGCCGGCGTGCTCGAGGCCTACGATCTGGGGCTCGGCGATCCGGTCCCGCTGTCCGCCGAGCATGGCGAGGGGCTCGCGGATCTGTTCGACGCCTTGCGGCTGGCTTTGCCCGAGGCGACTGCGGCGCCTGCGCCGACCGAAACGGGCGCAGAGCAAGTTGCGATCAGCGACGACGAGGACGGCGGCGACGTCGATGTGACGAAACCGCTGCGCATCGCCGTCGTCGGGCGGCCCAACGCCGGCAAGTCAACGCTGATCAACGCGCTGATCGGCGAAGACCGCCTGTTGACCGGCCCTGAGCCCGGCATCACGCGCGACTCCATCGGCGTCGACTTTCGCTGGCGCGAGCGCGGCGTGAAACTGTTCGACACGGCGGGACTGCGCAAGCGCGCTCGCGTCGTCGATAAATTGGAAAAGCTCGCCGGCGCCGACGCCCTGCGCGCCGTGCGCTTTTCCGAAGTCGTCGTGCTGCTCGTCGATTCCAACACCCCTTTCGAGAAGCAGGACCTCGCCATCGCCGATCTCGCAGCGCGCGAGGGCCGGGCCATCGTCATCGCGCTCGGCAAATGGGACCTCGTCGACAACGCGGCCGCGCAACTGGCGCATTTGCGCGAAGCGGCGGAACGCTTGCTGCCCCAGATCAAAGGGACGCAGCTCGTCCCCGTTTCTGGCGTGACGGGTTCTGGCCTCGACGCTCTGATGCGCGCCGTCGTGAAGGTCCATGAGCTTTGGAACATGCGCATTTCCACGGCGCGGCTCAATCGCTGGTTGGAGACGACGCTGGAGGAAACGCCGCCGCCGGCGGTTTCCGGACGGCGCATCAAAATCCGTTACGCCACCCAGGCCAAGGCGCGGCCGCCGCACTTCATTTTGTTCGGCGCCCAGCTCGAAGCATTGCCGACGAGCTACGAGCGCTTTTTGATCAACGGCCTGCGCCGCGCCTTCGATCTGCCGGGCGTGCCGATACGGATTTCCATGAAGGCGGGGGAGAATCCGTACGCGACGGGAAAGAAGTGAGGAGGCGAGCGGCGTCAGGCGCCGGGCTTGTCCTGGTCTTGCCACTTGGATGGCCGGTCTTGCGCCTCATGGAAGACGCGGAGGATTTCGATGCGGCCTTCGATGATGCGATAGGGCAGCAGGTAGGGGAGGCGAGGAACTTGCAGTTCCTGCACCCCGTCCGTGCTGTCGGATGGACGCCCGAGATAAGGCTGGTCGCGAAGAAGCGACGCGCTATGGACGATCCGTTGCAGCATCCGGCCGGCCAAATTGGCGTCGCCGATGCTCTCGTAATAGGCGGATATCGACAATAGATCGCGTTGCGCCCAAGCCAACCAGACGATTTCCACAACTCATTTCCGCGCCGGAAAAACATCCGGCCGCGGCGGATCGATCGCCGCGCCCGCGCCGAGCGAATCGACCCACTCAAGCATGGCCGTGTGCGAGATGAAAACGCCCTTGTCCGCTTCCCTCAGGGCCTCGTGCAATTCCTTTGCTTTGAAGGAGTTTTTCTTAACGTAGTCGGCAAGCGCCTCGGCGGCGAGATAGGCTTTCGAGCGCTTGGTCGCGCGGCTGAGGTAGTCGAGCTGTTCTTTCAGCTCTTCCGGCACACGAACGGAGAGAACGGTCGATGACATAGCGGTCCCGGCATCGTTGACATGTGCAGTAAGTGTATACTCCCGCCGCCCGGTGTCAATGAGTGTCACCAGAAACTCGACGGAACTCGATGAAAACATAAACTTTGGGTATCGTGCAGGCGCACGGGAGTGCGGCTGCGGCCACTTGCTGCTTTTATCGATTCCCGCTGATTTCCCGCTTGGCATTCTCTAGTTTTGAATTATTCTAAGCGGCGGCGCTCCCCCTGCTCCGCTGGCGTCGCGGCGGGGAGGCTTGCAATCACATTTTTCTGGAGCATCAGGGCATGGCTACGCTCAAGGGCAGCAAGACCGAGCAGAATTTGAAGGCCGCGTTCGCTGGCGAGTCGCAGGCGAATCGTCGTTATCTCTACTTTGCTCAAAAGGCGGACGTCGAAGGTTACAATGACGTGGCGAGCGTGTTCCGCTCCACGGCGGAAGGCGAAACCGGTCACGCGCACGGCCATCTCGAGTTCCTCGAGGCCGTTGGCGATCCGGCCACGGGTCTGCCGATCGGCAAGACCGCGGACAATCTCAAGGCCGCCGTCGCCGGCGAGACGCACGAATACACGGACATGTACCCTGGTTTCGCGCGTTCGGCGCGTGAGGAGGGGTTCGAAGAGATCGCCGAGTGGTTCGAGACCTTGGCGAAGGCCGAGCGCTCGCACGCCGGCCGCTTCCAACGCGCTTTCGATGAACTGAAGTAAAGGCGGTCCGGCGGCGGAGGTAACGGCACGGAAGGGCGCGCCCCTCTCCCCGCTTGCGGGGAGAGGTCGGGTGAGGGGCGAGGGGATTAGCGTCATGCTTAGGAGCGCACGAGCATCGGCGACACATCGCGAATGAGGAAAATCAGAGCATTCTGCTCAGTGGCGCCGTCCGCGTCGCAATGCGATGATTTAACGCTTACGGCCAATCGCCTAGCCCCTCACCTCACCTCTCCCCGCAAGCGGGGAGAGGAGGCGGCCACGCGCCGCCTCGAGAGAGTCATTTCCGCGAACGCCATAACCCTCGAGGGGAAGGCAAAGCGCGCGCCAGGGCCGCTGACAGCCCATTATCACAACAACCTCGACGCGACAGAATCAAGATGAGGGAAGGCGGACTCGAGGCGCCCGTCAGGCGCCCGCTGGATTGGCAAAATCCAGATTTTTACGACGAAGCGAAGCTCGACGCTGAAATGCGCCGAGGGCTCGACATTTGTCATGGCTGCCGCCGCTGTTTCAATCTTTGTGATTCCTTTCCGCGTCTTTTTGATCTCATCGATTCTTCGAAGAGCGGCGAACTCGACACAGTGGACAGCAGAGGCTTCGCGCGCGTCGTCGACGCCTGCACGCTCTGCGACATGTGTTTCATGACCAAGTGTCCTTACGTGCCGCCGCATGAATTTGCGCTCGATTTTCCGCATCTGATGCTGCGCTATCGCGCCGTCGAGGCGAACAAGAACGGCGTGTCGCTGGCCGATCATGCGTTGGCCAACACCGATCGCAACGGCAAGCTCGCCAGCAAGGCGGCCTGGCTCGTCAATTGGGCGACGCGCCGCCCCAATGCGCGCGTCCGCAGGTTCATCGAGCGCATTGCTGGCTTGGATCATGACGCCGAGCTGCCGAAATATGCGTCGAAGACGCTCGCGGCGCGAGCGCGCGAGAACAGCCCGACTGTCAACAAGAGTGCGCCGGCGTTCGGGCGCAAAGCCGTGCTCTACGCCACCTGTTTCGGCAATTACAACAATCCGCAAGTCGGGCTCGCGGCGCGCACGGTTCTGGCGCGCAATGGCGTGGAGACGGAGGTTGTTTATCCGCAGTGCTGCGGCATGCCGCTTTTGGAGCAGGGGCTCGTCAGCGAGGTCGCGCAAGCCGCCAAGACCGTGGCGACGGCGTTGGCGCCGTGGATCGCCGAAGGCTATGACATCATTGCGTTGGTTCCGTCCTGCGCCTTGATGCTGAAGTTCGAATGGCCGCTGATCGTCGCCAACGACCCCAATGTGCAGCGTCTGGCGAAGTCGACCTGGGATTTGAGCGAATATATCGTCGACATCGCCAGCAAGGAGGGGCTCGCGCCCGGCTTGAAGCCCATCGAAGGAGGCGTGGCGCTGCATATCTCCTGTCACTCCCGCGCGCAAAACATGGGCCACAAGGGCGCCGATTTGTTGCGGCTGTTGCCGCAAGCCGACGTCGCGGTCGTCGAGCGCTGCTCCGGCCATGGCGGCGCCTGGGGCTGCAAGGCGGAGCATTTCGAGACGGCGTTGAAGGTCGGCAAGCCGGCGGCGCGGCAGATGCAGGCGGCCGGCAAGCGGTTCATCGTCTCCGAATGCCCGCTCGCCGGCCCGCACGTCGCGCAAGGAATGGAAAGGCTCGGCGGCGTTCCGGAGCTTCTCGCCCATCCGATCGAACTCATGGCGCGCGCTTATGGCGAGGAGTGACGCATTCCCTCTCCCCGCCTGCGGGGAGAGGGTCAGGGTGAGGGGCTTGGTGTACTCTGTTGAACGCCAATTATGGCTCTTTGCGAGACTTCATCGACTTCGTCGCGAAGACCCCCGGCCCCTCACCCCAGCCCTCTCCCCGTAAACGGGGAGAGGGAGTGCGTTCGCACGTGACGCGCAACAGGAGTCCAGACTGATGACGGCCCGCCACGACATCACCAGCGCCGACATTCTCCCGCTGGCGGAATACGCCAAGGTGCGGGATGAGAGCCGGCGCCGCATCGCCGCCAGGAAACGCAACCGGCAGGTCGAGGTCGGGCCTTTCGTCACGTTTTATTTCGAATGCTACGACACCATGTGGCTGCAAATCCAGGAGATGATCTTCATCGAGAAGGGCGGTCCCGAGATGGCCGCGGGCGAGATCGAAGCTTACAATCCGCTCGTTCCGAAGGGCCGCGAACTCGTCGCGACGTTCATGATCGAGATCGACGACGCGGAGCGGCGCAGGCGCGTCTTGGCGACGCTCGGCGGCATCGAGGAGGCGGCGTTCGTCGAGGTGAACGGCGAGAGGATCGTCGCCGCGCCCGAGACCGATCAGGATCGCACGACGGCCGAGGGCAAGGCGAGCTCGGTGCAGTTCGTGCACTTCCCCTTCACCGACGCGCAGATCGCGGCGTTCCGAGCGCCTGGCGCCAAAGTCGTGCTGGGCCTGTCGCACCCGGCTTACAGCCACATGGCCGTGCTGCCGGAGGCGGTGCGAGCCGAGCTTGCCGGGGATTTCGCTGACGGCCCTACGTAACGCGAGAGGTGACGTTTCGGGTTATTCATGGTATCATTTTTTAATGACCACCAAGCTTGCGCCGGATACTCCGGTCGTTATCCCCGTCGACGAGGAAACGCGCGCCCTTTTGAATTATGCGGCGAGCGCAGAGGGTCGCGCCCATATCGACAAAGCGCGCCAGGAAATCCGCGACGGCAAATTCATTACTGTCACGCCGGGCTATTTTGAAGCGATGAAGCAGCGTACGCGCGAGATTGCGCGGAAGCGAGCAAATCGGCAGAGATGAGGCGGATCGATTTTGCCGACTCGTTCAGGGCCGAAGCCGACGAAATCGCGATATATATCGAGCTGCAATTTGGTGAAACAGCCAAGAATCGTTTTATTGACGACCTCGGCGCCTTTTGCAGCAGTATTGCGTTTTTCCCGCGCCTCGGCAGAGTTTCACATGGTTATGACACGCAATTGCAAGGCGTCATATTCGGGGTGAACTGGGTGTTCTTCGAATTCGACGACGACCGCGTGACGTTTCTGCATATCCGCGACGGCCGAATGAACAAGTCAGATCAGATATTTGAAGATAGCTAGCAGTCAACGGAAGTCATCCCATCCTTCATCGTCGCCCTTCCAGTCGCGGCGAGACCATGATAAGCGGACAGGCTCGCTGAGCCGCTTCCAGCGCCGGTGTCGCTCGGAGGGGCGGAGCCCTTGTTTTCACTCTCGTTTGCGCGCCATTGGGCAAAGAGGTCCACGATGAGCCAAAAATTCGCCGCGGCGACGAAACTGTCGTCCGATGCTTTCTTTTCCGCTTCGCTCGCCGAGACCGACCCCGAACTGGCGCGCGCCATCGAACTGGAGCTCGGCCGCGAACGCGACGAGATCGAGCTCATCGCCTCCGAGAACATCGTGTCGAACGCCGTTCTGGAGGCGCAAGGGTCGGTGCTGACCAACAAATACGCCGAAGGCTATCCGGGCCGCCGCTATTATGGCGGTTGCCAGTTCGTCGATATCGCCGAGCAATTGGCGATCGACCGCGTCAAGCAATTGTTCGACGCCAAATTCGCCAACGTGCAGGCCAATTCCGGCTCGCAGGCCAATCAATCGGTGTTCCTCGCTCTGCTGCAGCCGGGCGACGCCTTCCTCGGGCTCGACCTCGCCGCCGGCGGCCATCTTACCCACGGTTCGCCGGTCAATCTGTCGGGCCGCTGGTTCAAGCCGTTCAGCTACACGGTGCGCAAAGACGATCATCGCGTCGACATGGAGCAGGTCGAGCGCCTCGCCAAGGAGCACAAGCCGAAGCTTATCATCGCCGGCGGCTCCGGTTATTCGCGTCACTGGGAGTTCGCCAGGTTCCGCGCCATCGCCGATAGCGTCGGCGCTTATTTCATGGTGGACATGGCGCATTTCGCCGGTCTCGTCGCCGGCGGCGTGCATCCCTCGCCGTTCCCGCACGCGCATGTCGTCACCTCGACGACACACAAGACCTTGCGCGGCCCGCGCGGCGGTTTCGTGCTGACCAATGACCAGGAGATCGCCAAGAAGATCAATTCGGCGATCTTCCCCGGCCTGCAGGGCGGGCCGCTGATGCACGTGATCGCCGCCAAGGCCGCGGCGTTCGGCGAGGCGTTGACCCCCGAGTTCAAGGCTTACGCCAAGCGCGTGCTCGAGAACGCCAAGGCGCTCGCCGATACGCTTTCGTCCAACGGCTACGCGATCGTCTCGGGCGGCACCGACAACCATTTGATGCTCGTCGATCTGCGCGGCAAGAAGCTCACCGGCAAGGCCGCCGAGGCGGCGCTGGGGCGCGCCCATATCGCCTGCAACAAGAACGGCGTGCCGTTCGATCCCGAGAAGCCGATGGTCACCTCGGGCATTCGTCTCGGCTCGCCCGCCTCCACCTCGCGCGGTTTCGGCGCGGCCGAATTCAAGCAGGTAGCCTTGTTCATCGTCGAGGTGCTGGACGGACTCGCCGCCAAGGGCGATCAGGCCAACGCTGCGACCGAAACATCTGTGCGCGAACGCGTCCACGCGCTGACGAAGCGATTTCCGATCTACTGAGGCGGCGTGCGAGACGGGTGATCACCTCCCCTCTCCCCGCGTGCGGGGAGAGGGCTAGGGTGAGGGGCTTGGGGTATTGCGCCGAATGCCGATGGCGCCAATGCGTTGGCTTCAGCGACACCGGAAAATGCCCTGGCCCCTCACCCCAACCCTCTCCCCGTGAACGGGGAGAGGGGGTCCGCGGCCATGATGGGAAGACCGATGCGCTGTCCTTATTGCGGCTCTTCCGACACGCAGGTGAAGGACTCGCGTCCCGCCGAAGATTCGTCCTCGATCCGCCGCCGCCGCGTCTGTCCGAGCTGTGGCGGGCGTTTTACGACGTTCGAGCGCGTGCAGTTGCGCGAGCTCGTGGTCATCAAGAAATCCGGCCGGCGGGCGCCGTTCGACCGCGACAAGCTCATGCGGTCGCTGCAAATCGCTCTGCGCAAGCGTCCGGTGGAGCAAGAGCGCGTCGAACGCATGGTCAACGGCGTCGTGCGCCAGCTCGAGAGTTCGGGAGAGGCCGAGATCGACAGCGCGCGCATCGGCGAATTGGTGATCGAGGGATTGAGGTCGCTCGACGATGTCGCCTATGTCCGCTTTGCATCCGTCTATCGCGATTTTCGCGAGGCGCGCGATTTTCATACGGCCATCGACGAATTGGCGAGCGGCGCGAGCGCGCCCAACGCGCAGGACTCGGAAAAAGCCGACGCCGCCTCGGGCGACGCATGAACATCGCGCGGCAGTCCGAACATCACAAGCAGTCTCTCATCGACGACGCCTTCATGGCCGCCGCCTTGTCTTTGGGGCGCCGCAATATGGGCCGCACCGCGCCCAATCCGGCGGTCGGCGCGCTCATCGTCCACGACGGCGCCGTCATCGCGCGCGGTTGGACGGCCGCATCCGGGCGCCCGCATGCCGAGCGAATAGCGCTGGAGGCGGCGGGCGGCGCCGCGCGCGGCGCGACGCTCTATGTGACGCTGGAGCCGTGTTCGCATCACGGCGCGACGACGCCCTGCGTCGACGCCATCATTGCGAGCGGCGTCGCGCGCGTCGTCTCGGCGATCGAAGATCCCGATCCGCGCGTCGCCGGACGCGGCCATGCGCGCTTGCAAGAGGCCGGCGTTCGTGTCGCCACGGGCATCTGCCTCGACGCCGCGCGGCGCGACCATTTGGGCCATATCCTGCGCGTGACGCAAGGGCGGCCAATGGTGACGCTAAAGCTCGCGCAGACCGCCGACGGCTACGCCGCCGGCGCGGAATATGATCCGCGTCTCTTCATCACCGGCGCCGTGGCCGACGCCTACACCCATGTGCAGCGCGCCCTGCATGGCGCGATCATGGTGGGGGCGGGCACGGCGCGCATCGACGACCCACTGATGACCGTGCGTCTGCCCGGCATGGAAGAGCATAAGCCCTTGCGCGTCGTTCTCGACACGCATCTTGCTCTCTCGACGCGTTCGCGTCTGGCCGCGACGGCGCGCGACGCGCCGACGCTGATCATTGCCGGCGAGGGCGTCACTGAGAAAGCCGCGAGCGTTTTTGCGGCGGCGACGGCGATCGAGGTCGCGCGCGTCAAGCTCGACGAATTCGGCCGGGTCGATCTCATCGCGGCCTTGGGCCTGCTCGGCGCGCGCGGCGTGACGCGGGTCTTTTGCGAGGGCGGACCGCGGCTGGCCGAAAGTCTGTTGTTGAGCTCTCTCGCCGACGAGGCGATCTTGCATACCGGCTTGAAGCCGCTCGGACGGCAGGGCCAGCCCGCATTGTCGTCAGCCGCGCGCGCGCAGCTGGAGAACCCCGCATTCTATCGTATGGCGGATAGCGCCATGCTCGGCGCCGATCGCCTGACGCGTTACGAGAGGCTGGCTTGAGAGATGTTTACAGGTCTCGTCACGGATGTCGGCCAAGTGCTGGAGGTCGAGAAGCGCGGCAAATTGCGGCGCATCAAGATCGCGACCTCTTATCCTTGCGAAGAGATCGCGGTCGGCGCGTCGATCGCCTGCTCGGGCGCGTGCCTCACGGTCGTCGCGTGTTCGCGCGACGGCGATCGCACGGCGTTCGAAATCGACGCGGCCGCCGAAACGCTCGCGTGCACCAATGTCGGCGACTGGGCCCAAGGGCTGCGCGTAAATCTCGAGCGCTCGCTCAAAATCGGCGATGAACTCGGCGGCCATATCGTCACCGGGCATATCGACGGCGTCGCCAAAATTGTCTCGCGCGACGATTTCGACGGCATGGCGCAATTTTGGATCGAGGCGCCGCGCCAGCTTTCCCGCTTCATCGCGCCAAAGGGGTCCGTGGCGCTGGACGGCGTTTCGCTCACCGTCAACGAGGTCGACGGCGATCGCTTTTCTGTGCTCATCATACCGCATACGCTCGCCGTGACGACCTTCGGCGAGCGCAAGACGGGCGACGCGCTCAATCTCGAGGTCGATCTGATGGCGCGCTACGCCGCGCGGCTGAGCGAGAGCGCGAGGGGGTAAGGGCGACGCGGTTGCGGCTTCCTCCTCCCACGAGTGGGGGACTGCCTTATACACGCGAGCAGAGGAAGAAGTTGCGTGATTGGTCCCTCACAATGCAGGATCCAAGAGCACAGGAGATCCAATCCATGACGATTTCTGACAATTTTCTTCCCGTCTATCAATTCTCGGAGCGTCACGAAGGCAATGTCGCGTCGAAACCAAACCATGTGCTCGACGTTATCGACACATTGGATGATCGTGACGACAATTTGGTCCGCGTACTAATCACGCTTCGCGAGGCTCCAGCTCGTATTGTCAGCGCAATGGGATTGTCGACTGCGCTCAAGCATCGGCCGCGATTTGGAATGGCTAATTTTACGAAGCTGGAGCGAAACGATAAAGAACTCGTGTATGGACTCGTCGGGCGGTTCTGGCGACCGAGCTTCGGCCTTGAACAGGTTGCCGACGCCGAGACGTTCGTTAACTTCAATCGGCCGGGCGTTGCAAAGCTAATCATGCATTTTATCGCCATGCCGAATGAAGCAGGCGGTGTGCGCCTTGTCACGGAAACACGGGTGTTTTGCCCAGACCTTCAGTCAAGACTGTTGTTTACTCCCTATTGGTGGGCCATTCGCACTGCAAGTGGGCTGGTTAGACAGCGTATGCTGGCGCTGATCAAGAAAAAGGTCGAACACGTCACGCCTGCTGACGCGTGACGCAAATTTTGTCGAGCAAACAATCAACAAGGATTCGCGCGGGATTATAGGCGAGAGGCGAAAAAATGTGTATCGATCGGCGCAAGGCGTGCGGATGACTTGTGGGGCGGTCCCTCTCCCAAAGGGAGAGGGTGGCTGCGGAGCAGACGGGTGAGGGGTTGCACGCTTTGGCGTTTTCCCTTCCACTTGCGACGCCATTATGCTCCGCTTCCATCCCCCAGATCGCAACCCCTCACCCGGTCGCCTCCGGCGACCACCCTCTCCCGATGGGAGAGGGTTGGCGCGCGCTGGGAGTTTTGGAGTTCCTTGATGGCCGGTTCCTATCGCGCTGATGACGCGGACCTCGCGCCGATAGCGGGCGCGCGCATTCTGCTGGTCGAGGCGCGTTTCAACGAAGCGATCGTTGCGATGTTGCGTGAGGGCGCTTTGCGTGCGCTCTCACGCGCAGGCGCCGACGTCACCTCCATCGTCGTCCCCGGCGCGCTGGAGATCGCGCCCGCGATCGCCATCGCGCTCGATCTCGCCGAACGGGCCGGCGCGCCTTACGATGGCGTCGTGGCGCTCGGCTGCGTCATGCGCGGCGACACCTATCATTTCGAGATCGTCGCGGGCGAGAGCGCGCGCGCTCTTACCGATCTTGCCGTGTCTCGCCGGTTGGCGCTCGGCAATGGCGTGCTCACTGTCGATAATGAAGCGCAAGCGATCGTCCGCGCCGATCCGGCGCAGGGCGACAAGGGGGGCGGCGCCGCTCTGGCCGCGCTCGCCTTGGTGCGCCTGACGCGCAGCCTGCGGGGCGGAGCATGAGCGTCGAACAAAGATCGGCCGCGCGGCTCGCCGTCGTGCAGGCGCTCTACCAAATGGAAGTCGGCGGCAAGGGCGTCAACGAGGTTTCCGCCGAATTCGAAGCGCATTGGATCGGCCGCGAAATCGAGGGCGAGCAATATAAGCCCGCCGAACTCGCGTTCTTTCGCGACGTTCTGCGCGGCGTTCTCGCCGATCAGCAGATGATCGATCGCAAGATCGATGCGGCGCTCGCCGGCGGCTGGCCGTTGCAGCGCCTCGAGGCGGTGATGCGCGCCATTCTGCGGGCCGGCGCCTTCGAGCTCGAGAAGCGGCGCGACGTGCCGGCGAAAGTCGTGATCACGGAATATGTCGATGTCGCCGGCGCCTTTTTTGAGGCCATACAGGCGGGCATGATCAACGCCGTGCTCGACAAGATCGCGCGCGACGCCCGTCCCGAGGAGTTTGCGACGTGAACGCCTCGGCGGCGCGCATTCGCTTATAACACCACCACGCGCGCGCCCTTCACGACGCGCCGATAGAGGTCGATCACGTCTGCGTTGAGCATGCGGATACACCCGGACGAGACAGCGTGGCCAATGGTGTCTGGCTCGTTGGTGCCGTGGATGCGGAACAGCGTGTCCTTGTTGCCCTGGAACAGGTAGAGAGCGCGCGCGCCGAGGGGGTTATTCATGCCGCCGTCCATGTGCTCGGGCAGGTCGGGCCGGCGCAGCAGCATTTCGGGCGGCGGCGTCCAACCTGGCCAGAACGCCTTGCGGCCGATCTGGGCGACGCCCCTCCATGCGAAACCGGCCCGGCCAACGCCGATGCCATATTCAATCGCGCGGCCGTCGCCCAGCGAAAGGTAGAGCTTACGCCTTTTGGTGTCGATGGTGAGCGTGCCGGCCGCCTGCGCGCTGGGATCGACGACCAAGCGCCGCGTCGTCTCGCTTGAATCAACCTCGTCATCATAGTCGATCGGGGTCGAATAGGCCGGATCGGCGTCGGGCGGCAGGGCCACGACGCGAGCTTTGCCGCGTGGACGGCCGCGCGCGGCGGGATCGGCGTAACGATCCTCGTCGAAATAGCGGCGCCGGTCAGGCCCGACAACGCGCGGTCGTTGGCGCGCCGACGGGGCGACATAGCCATCGTCGCCGTTGGGATCGGCATAGCGGCCGCGCGAATCATCGAAGCGGCGCTCATTTGAGGGCGGATAGCCCGAATAAGGCGAGTAATAATACTGAGCGATGACGGAGCGGCCCTCCGCCAGGAGCGCAGCGCCTGCGAGACAGACGACGAGAAGGATTCGCGAACGCAACATGGGAAATCCACGCATATTTGACTGCGACACTCTTTGTCGACGGCAAAAGCGGCAAAAAAGTGGGACGACCTTTCTCATCTCAACATGGTGACGACGCCGCAATTGGCAACCGTGGTCCGCCGGCGGCGCCGTCGCGAGCGCCCGAGCGGCGCGCAAGCGCCTCGGCGAAGCTTGGCGACCGCGGTTGCAGCGATGAGCGATTTCCATCTTGCCTGTCGCCCGGCAATGGTTCAGTTTGGTCAAACGCCGATTGTCTGGAAGACATCGATCGAGACGGATGCGCGCATCGCGTCGCCCTCACGTTGAAGGAGCCGGTCATGATGGTCATGAATGTCGTCGAGCGTGTGAAACGCATCATCCTGACGCCGAAGGCCGAATGGTCTGTGATCGAAACGGAGCCAACGAGCGTGGTGGACCTCTACCGGAACTACATCATGATTGTCGCGGCGATACCGCCGATCGCCAATTTCTTGGGAATCTGGCTGTTCGGCGCCTCGCGCACCGAGCTGGGAACGGTGCACGCTTCCTTTTTCGGCGGTCTGGTCCACGCGGTTGTACAGTATGGCCTCAGCTTGCCGCTCGTTTATGTCGTGGCGTTGGCGATGTCGAACTTCGCGCCGATCTTCGAGGGCGAAAAGAATGATCTCAACGGCCTCAAGCTCGCCGCATATTCCTTGACGCCGGCGTGGGTTGCGGAAGTCTTCGGCCTGGTCCCAGGTCTGCGATGGCTCGACTTCCTCGGTCTCTACGGTCTTTACGTTTTCTATCTCGGCGTTTCGAAAATGACGAAGTGTCGCGAAGAGTATGCTGATGTTTTCACAGCGGCGGCGTTGTTCGTGACGATCGTCGCCGCGGCCCTGCACGCCGCGCTCGTCCACATGATCGCGCCTTGGCCCAGTTTCTCAGCATGAGGCTTCGGCAATTTTAAAGAAAATCGAGGCTCGCGCCTTCCAGCGTCAAACAGGTCAACCGCCCGGTCATAAAAGCTCCGGTGTCGATGTTGATGCGATTGGGAAAAACCTCTGGCTCGCGAACGGGCGTGTGGCCATGCACGACCTTGAGCGGGAAACAACCCTTATAAGACAGGAACTCGCCGCGAATCCAGAGAAGGTCGCGTCGCGCTTGCTCGGCGAGCGGAACGCCCGGACGAAGTCCGGCATGCACGAAGACATAGTCTCCACATTCGTAGATTTCCCGCAGACGCCCGAGGAACTCCACGTGACTTTGCGGGACCAATTCATTCATCAGCCGCACTGCGTTTTCGAGGTCCGCCCGACTCTCGTGCAAAGGCGGCGCAACGCCATAAGAAAGCAACGTCTCGCGTCCGCCGTTCCACAGCCATCCTTCCAGCGCGTTCGCATCGGCCATGGCTTTTAAGAACAGCTCCTCATGGTTGCCGGTGAGGGGGACCACATCGGGGTTGGCGGCGCGCTGCATGATCATGTCGACCACGCGACGGGATTGCGGGCCTCGGTCGATATAGTCGCCGAGGTAGACTTCAATGGGACGATCAATGGGACAGCCGATGCGATGAGCGTCGATCTCGTCAAACACCCGCGCCAGCAGATCGGCGCGGCCGTGGATGTCGCCGATGGCGTACACGCGCGTTCCATCGGGAATCCGAGCCGCTATATGGCGCGCGTTGGCCACGTTCCCGCCTCGATGGCCGCCGGTTGGCGCATTCGCCCCCTGTTCGGCGGCCGGCGTCGGCCGGCGGCCCCCGGCCGGCGCCGATGCGCCATTTTTATCTGAACCTGCGGGAAGATGCGACTGAAACTGGCTTTGAGCGCGTCAGGACTCGCTCGCCCGCCGGAGGCTCGCCGCCATTGCCTCGGCTCTGTCGACGTCTTCCGGTCGGTTGACGTTGAAGAACGGATCGATCGGCTCGATCGACCATTCGACGACGACGTGTCGATGGCGCCCGATAAAAGCGGAGACCTTGCGGATGTCTTCTTGGATAAGCGCATGGCGCAAGGCGGCGCGGATCGTGACCGGCCACAGCGCCACCGCATGATGGGCGCGCCCCCCCGACGAAGCGACGGCGATTTCGGCGCCGGCCGCAGCGCGCGCGCTGGCGAGCCTGAGCGCCAGATCGCGCGGAACAAAGGGCGTATCGGCCGGAACGCTCACCGCGAGAGCAACGTCGGGATGCGACGCTGCGACATAATCGAGGCCGGCGAGAACGCCGGCGAGCGGGCCGGCGAACCCCTCCACATCGTCGGGCGCCGCCTCTAACCCGAAGCGAGAAAACCGCGCCGGATCGCCATTGGCGTTGAGGACGAGAGCGACGCATTGCGGCGCCAGGCGGGAGACGACATGCGCAAGAATGGGAACGCCGCCGATCTCGATCAACGGCTTGTCGGCGCCGCCCAAGCGCCGCGCCTGCCCGCCCGCCAGGATGATTCCAAAACAAGCGCTCATGCGATCCATAGGCGCGTTAAAAGAGTTCGGCTGGCCCGCCGCTCTCGACCCGCGCTGAGCTCCCGTGGAAACGATACCATATGGCGGCGAGCGCGCCGCGCTCGGCGGACGAATTGACGCCGCGCACGGCGGCAAAGACGCCGAGCTGAACGGAAATGTTCGTCGTCAGATCATAAACCGCGCTCGCCGCGAATTTTTGCGAAACCATGAAAGAAGAGCCGAACCTGCCCGGCGTCGCCGCCGTAAAGCTCTGCGCCAGCAGGAGAACAGCGTCGAAAGGCCGCAGGCCGTAAGTAAAATCAGCGCGGATCTCGCCGCCGTTCTGCCCGTGCGTCCGATAGCCGATTTGCAGGTCGCCGAAGCCTGTCATTCCGAACAGCTCGACCGGATGGCCCAATTGCAGGCGCACGTCCTCTTGCAATTGCGTCTTCATGTCGAGGAACTGCCGGGCGGATGGGGTCGCGGCGCGCAATTTCGCCTCCAGCGAAATGACCATCGATCCGAATTCAGCAAGACGCACGCGCGCGCCAGCCGAGCCGACGCCCAATCCCGCGTAGCTCGGTCCGGGCGCAGCGACAACCGAAAGAGACGCCCCCGCTTTCGCCTCCGCGGTCAAAATATTCAGATAATCGAGGTTGGACGCGGCGCCGCGAAAGTTCATGTAATTGGATTCGGCGATGATCGTCAGCCAGTCATAAACGCCATATTCGACATAGCCCTGCGCCTCGAACTTGCGATAAGACGGGGCGGAGATGAGCCGTCCGCGCGCGTCATAGGCTTTCGCGGCGTCGGCAAATGTCGTTGTCACGATGGCCAGCGCGTCGCCCGGCGGCTCGAGCAAAGCGCCGCCCCTGGCCGCCACTGGCGAGAGGACCGGCAAGCCAGCGCAAACAGCTAGACGCGACAATAAGGAAGGCATAAAACACGCCACCCGCACGCAAACTGACAATGCCAAAAGTAAACTACTAATAATGCCGCGCTAAATCAAATATAACAAATTCGCGCTGCCGGTTCTTCTTTCGTTCATCGTTCGTTTGGCGCAGGTTTTTCGAGGCCCGGCTCCTCGCAATGACGAGTGAATGTTTCCGGCCTCTGATATGATATGTTCCAACCGAGGGTGCGCCTGATGCCGTTTTCCACTCCGCTGGCTGTCGCCATTTATTTCACCATCTGGTGGACGGTCTGGATGGCGATCCTGCCGTTCGGCGTGCGTTCCATGCATGAGGAGGGCGACATACCGAAAGGCGTCGATCCCGGCGCGCCGGTCGCGCCCAAACTGGCGATGAAAGCGGTCGCGACGACAGTGGTCTCGGCGGTCGTGTTCGTCGCCCTGGTGATCGTCACCAAGGCGACGGAGTAGATTTGCGAGCCTGAAGGCTCGCGGTCCGGAATGTTCGACGTCATTGGACCGCGAGCCTTCAGGCTCGCAGCGTCATTCAAGTGGCGACGAGCGTTTCCCGATCTGGACCCCTACGCAGACCGTTTAAGAGCCGCGCCTTGGCCGATGCCGAGCATAGGCGCCAACTCGTCTTCGGGGACCGGGCGGCTGAACAGAAAGCCTTGAACCATATCGCAGCCTTGGTGCTTCAGGACGTCGAGCTGCGCGGTTGTCTCAACGCCTTCGGCGACCACTTCCAAGGACAGGGCTCTGGCGACGGCGATGATGGCGCTGACAATCCCCATGTCGGCTGCATCATCCGCCATATCGCGAACGAAGCCCTTGTCGATCTTGAGTTGATTGATTGGAAATTGCTTGAGGTAGGCGAGCGACGAATAGCCGGTGCCGAAGTCGTCGATGGAGAGGCGCACGCCCAGCGCCTTGAGACACGCCATTTTGAGCAATATTTCCTGATTCTGCAACAACAGCGCCGTCTCGGTGATTTCCAGTTCGAGACAGTGGCCGGGCAAGCCGGTCTCCTCGAGGATGACCCGCACGCGCTCATGGATGTCGGACTGCTGGAATTGTCGCGACGATAGGTTCACAGCCATGGTTTTGACGCTTGCGCCCATCGTCAGCCACTTTTTCATTTGCAAGCACGCGGTGCGCAAGACCCATTCGCCGAGCGGAATAATGAGGCCCGTTTCTTCGGCGAACGGGATGAACTCATCGGGCGGGACAAGGCCGATTTCTGGGCGCCGCCAGCGCACGAGAGCTTCCACCCCTCTGATTTGGCCGTCGGAGCCTGACATCAGCGGCTGATAGTGAAGCACGAATTCATCATTCTCTAGAGCTTGACGAAAGCGCACTTCCATTTCGAGACGAGCCGAGGCCGCTTCGGTCAGCGCCGTCGAATAGAAGCGGTAAGTCGCTCTCCCGTGGCTCTTTGCTTCATAGAGCGCAGCGTCCGCATGCTGAATGACCTCGTCGGGAATCTCCCCGTCCGCCGGGAAGATGGCGACGCCAATGCTTGCGCCGAGCATGACTTCTTGGCCGCCGGCGAGCATGAAAGACTGATCGGACAATTCGTCGATCAACTTCTTGGCCACCTGGCCGGCGTCTTCGGGACAGGACAGCTCTCCGAGGACGATGACGAACTCATCGCCGCCGAGCCGCCCCAGCGTATCCGTGGCGCGCAGACTTGCTCGAATTCGGCGAGTGACGAGCTTGAGCAGTTCGTCGCCGGCTGCATGCCCGAGACTGTCGTTTACGTCCTTGAATCGATCGAGGTCGATGAAAAGCACCGCCCCTGTGTGGTCGTTGCGCTTGGCGTGGGCGATCGCGTGTTCGAGATGCGACAGCAACAACAGGCGATTGGGCAGATCCGTCAGCGGGTCGTGATGAGCGATATATTCCAACCGTGCTTCTGACTTTTTGACGATGGTGATATCGGCGAAGACGCCAACGTAATTGACGACCTGGCCGGCGTCGTCGCGAACGGCGCTGATCGTCAGCCATTCGGGATAGACCTCTCCGCACTTGCGGCGATTCCATATCTCGCCCTGCCAGCAGCCGTCTTCGTTGATCGAGCGCCACATCTCCCGATAGAAATCCTCGCCTTGCCGTCCCGATTGCAAGATACAAGGCCCTTTGCCCAACAATTCACCCTCGGAATACCCGGTGATCTCACGGAACGCTGGATTGACCGCCATGATGCGAGCGTCGGTGTCGGTGATGACGACGCCTTCGTGGGTGCTCGTGAACACGGCGGCCGCCTGCCGAAGCGATCGTTCGACCCGTTTGTGCTCGCTGATGTCAACGTGAGTGCCAACCAGCCGCACCACTTTTCCCTGCTCGTCGAGAACCAGAAAGGCGCGCGAGAGGATATCGACGTAGTGGCCGTCCTTGTGACGCATGCGAAATTCGATATCGAATTTCCCTGCGCCCTCCAGGGTCTCGCGCAAGTTCGCCAGAGCGGCCGCCTTATCGTCGGGATGCACGAGGCGACTCCAAGCGTCCCGGTAATTATCGAGTTCATCGTCGCCGTATCCGAGCATGGATTTCCATCGCGGCGACAGATAGGTCTCGTTGGTTGTCAGGTTCCAGTCCCAAACGCCATCGTTGGCGCCGCGCATGGCGAGCCGAAATCGCTCCTCGCTCTCCTTCAGACTTGCGACCGCTTGATTTAAGGCGGCGGTTCGCTCCGCGACCGTTTCTTCCAGTTCGTCGGCCTTGCGCTCGAGCTCGCGGCGAAGTTTGCCGGCCTCCAGCGCCACCCGAGCGGCCGGCGACAGATCGGCGCCGACCACGAGCGCGCATACTGTCGCGTTGTTGTATCGGCTCACGCCGTCATCCGAAACGCCGCCTTCTCCGAAGCAAGACAACCCGAACACCGGCGCGTCGCCCATGAGGTCCTTGGTCTGGGCGATTTCCTCATCCGAGGCCTCCCTGCCCATGAAGCGCTCGCGCAACGCGCAATAACTGACCATCGCCAGCGCGGGTTCAGTGATGCCGCCGCGAAGGATGGCTTTGCGCAACGCTGTGCTCGCCGCGAGCCGCATGGACGCAGGATCGGCTTCCATCGCCGTGAGCACGGTTCCGGGCGTCACCGGCTGCGCCATCCGGCAGCCGCCGCCGGGCGTCAGATAGGTGCTCACCATGATGCGGTATTGCCCCATCCCGTTCAGCATTCCGACCGCTCGGCCGGTCGTCAGAGACACGTGTCGACCCTCGACAGCCTCGCGCGTCGAGCCGAGCAGTTTTGGCAGCTCGTCGGCGGCAGGCAGGCCGTTCACCGTCAGCACCTCGCGATCTTCGACCGCGGTGACCGAGGCGGTGACGGCGCTCGGCTGGAACCCGTGGGCAAGCGCAATGCCGAACTGAAGCCTTGTTTCGAACACCGCGAGCAGCAAACTGTCGGGAAAGCTCCGCTCGCCCATGAGAACGAAATTCTGTTCCATTTTCCAGTCGTCGGCGGCGGCCGCGGCGATGATCGGAAACCGGGCCTCGGCTGCGGCCTTGAGCGTTTCCAAAATCTCGGCGCCCCTGGAATCGTGACGCTTGGTGGCGCCGGGCACGAACAGCATGGCGAAAACGGATTTGCCTTCGCGCGTCAGTCGTTGCCACAATTCCGGATCCGGGCGGAAAAAGCCGGCGACCGCCGGCGTGGACGTCACGTCGTGGACAGCGCGCTCCCAGTCGCCCGAAACGTTGGCGCCCACTGCGCAATGCAAGGCCACGTGCGGCGAGGCCCAGACCGTGACGACGACGCTCTGCGCATGGCGGCCGCCGCAGATCTCGCCTGCGGTGGTGGCGCCGATGACCGGAACGTCGCCGACGACGCTGCGCACGCCACGCAGAACGTCCTCCAAATCGTATTTTACGGACGCAAAAACCAGCGCCACCGACAGCGGATGCGTCTCAATCGCGGCGACGGCTTTTTCAGCCGCTGCGACGGCCGTATCGAACGATCGGTCGCCTTTGCCGACGCCGGAGCCCACTTCTATCTCTCGGTAAGCGACCATCAACTCCTCCAACCCGCCGCGCATCGCCGGTCGGTCGACCATCTCGGACAAAGCTTTCCAAGCACTTAAGCTTGGCCAGAGCCTTGGATGAGTCGCAAAATAAGGGCGCTGTCGCCGTCAGCGCATGGTGGGGTTTCACAGAGGCGGCGACATAACGACGCAGGTCGAGCCTTGCCTGAATTTGCTCGAGCTGCGCGCCGTGAGCCTGTCGGAACCTTGGCGCATCTCGTGGCGTTGTCCGTGAGCAAACCGGAACCGGCGCCGCTCTGAAATCTTCGAGGCCAGTCGAAGGCTTCGCGCCGGGCGCCGGCGCAAAATTGGCGTTAATTCCTAAACTGCCGAAAATATGACAGGGACTTCCGTCCACAAGGGGGATTCAATGAAACGCTCAATGTTGGTCTTTGCAGTCTTAGGCGCGACCGGCCTGAGCTGGGCCGTTATTGCTTCCGCGGCTCCTCCCGCCAAAAACTTCGACGCGGAGATTGCCGGTCACGCGAAAACGATGCTCGACGAGGGCAAGAAGACATTCCGTTACGACACGTTCGGGGACGAGGCCTTCTGGGGCGACGCGCTCCAACTGCACAAAGCCATCGCCGGCGCCAAGAACGGCGGCGTCGGCCCCGGCGTCTCGCCGAAAACCGCGCTGTCGGTCGGCCTCAAGGTCGACGCGGACGCCCTGCCGGCGGCTTTGAAGAAGCAGCTCGCGGCGGGAAAGGTCAACCTCGACGATCCGGCCACGACGATCGCCCTGCTCAAGCTGAACGCCGTCGTCGGCGTCACCGCCTTCGCCAACCCCGACGGCAGCGTCAAGTCGATGGGCCTCCAATGCGCGCTTTGTCACTCGACGGTTGACGATTCGTTCGCGCCGGGCATCGGCAAACGCTTGGACGGCTGGGCGAACCGCGACCTGAACGTCGGCGCGATCATGTCGCTTGCCCCCAACCTGAAGCCTTTCACCGACCTGCTCGGCGTCGACGTCGCGACCGTCAAAAAAGTTCTCGCCAGCTGGGGCCCCGGTCGCTTCGACGCGGAACTCGACAAGGACGGCAAGGCGCTGCGCCCCGACGGCAAGCAGGCGGGCACGCTGATCCCGCCCGCCTTCGGCCTCGCCGGCGTCAACCTCCACACCTGGACGGGGTTCGGGTCGGTCACCTATTGGAACGCTTACGTCGGAGCGACCGAGATGCACGGCTCGGGAACGTTCTTCGACGCTCGCTTCAACGACAAGGGTCAGTATCCGGTGGCAGCGAAGAGCGGCTCCGGAAACACGCGCGGGACGCCGGACAAGCTGACGTCCAAGCTGGCCGCGCTGCACTTCTACCAGCTCTCGATTCCAGCGCCAAAAGCGCCAGTCGAATCATATGATCACTCTGCCTACGAGCGGGGCAAGGCGATCTTTGCCGGGCCCGGCAAATGTGCGACCTGCCACGTGCCGCCGCTGTTCACCGAGCCGGGGCACAACTTGCACGCGCCGAGCGAAGTCGGCGTCGACTCGTTCCAGGCCGACCGGTCGCCGACGCATATGTATCGCACCGCTCCTTTGGCGGGACTGTGGACGCACCAAAAAGGCGGCTTTTACCACGATGGCCGTTTTGCGACCTTGCTCGACGTGGTGAACCACTACGACACGCACCTCCGCCTCAATCTTTCGGACAAAGACAAGAAGGACTTGGTCGAGTACCTGAAGGGAATTTGAATCGAAGATAAATCCCCGGCGAAGCCGGCGCCCGATCCCACGCCGCGCCTCCGCTTGCGACAATTCGCAGTGGAGGAGAATTGCATGGGACGCGGCGTCGGCGCACAGCGTTGCCGCATGACGCTCTGGCGCGACGCATCGCGGCCGTCCGACAGCGCAGCAACTTGCGCGGGACCGCCGCTTCGTCTATGCCGCTTGGCTTTAATGGCTCCAGCTTGCCGGAAACGCCGTGGCGAAGTCGCAAAAGCCCGTCGCGTTGATCATGGGCTCACAATCCGACTGGGCGACCATGCGCCATGCCGCCGCGACGCTGGAAGAACTCGGCGTCGGCCATGAGGCGCGCATCGTTTCGGCCCACCGCACCCCCGACCGGCTGGTGGCGTTCGCCAAGGGCGCCGAGGCGGAAGGGTTTGAGGTGATCATCGCCGGCGCCGGCGGGGCCGCGCACCTGCCCGGCATGACGGCTTCCATGACGAACTTGCCCGTGCTCGGCGTGCCCATCGGGTCCGCGGCGCTCGGCGGGCTCGATTCTCTCCTCTCCATCGTGCAGATGCCCGCCGGCGCGCCGGTGGGCGCGCTGGCGATCGGCAAAGCCGGAGCGATCAACGCCGCGCTGCTTGCCGCCGCCTTTCTGGCGCGCGGCGACGCGGCGCTGGCGACGCGCCTCGCCGATTGGCGCAAGCGCCAGACGGACAGCGTCGCCGCAACGCCCGCCGACGAGACCTGAAGACAAAGATGCTAGAGCCAGGCGGCGCCATCGGCATTTTGGGCGGCGGTCAGCTCGCCAGGATGCTGGCGCTGGCCGGCGCGCGCCTCGGGTTGAAATCGCACGTCTTTTCGCCTGTTGCGGACGACCCGGCGTTCGACGTTTGCGCAGCCAAGACGCAGGCCGCGTTTTCTGACGAGGCCGCCCTCGCCGGCTTTGCCGAGGCAGTCGATCTCGTCACCTACGAATTCGAGAACGTTCCCGCCGCGACCGCCGCTTTCCTTCAAGCGCGGCGGCCCGTCCGCCCCAATCCGAGCGTGCTCGCTCTGACGCAGGACCGTCTCGCCGAAAAGCAGTTTCTCGAACGGCTCGGCGTCGAGACCGCGGTTTTCGCAAGCGTCGAGAATGCCGGCGCGCTGGCGAGAGCCGTGGCGCAAATCGGGCGTCCGTCCATCCTCAAGACGCGGCGTCTCGGCTATGACGGCAAGGGCCAGATAACGGCGCCCGACGGCGCCGATCTTGCCGTCGCCTTCCGCGCGCTGGGCGGCGCTTCTTGCATCCTCGAGAGTTTCGTGCCTTTCGCGCGCGAGGTTTCGGTGGTGGCGGCGCGCGGCGAAGACGGGTCGTTTGCAGCCTACGGCGTGTGCGAAAACGTCCATCAACGCCACATTCTGAATGTCACCACGGCGCCGGCCGCGATCCGGCCGGAAACCGCGGCTGCGGCCGTGGCGATCACCCGCCGCATAGCGGAGGCGCTGGATTACGTGGGCGTCATCGCCGTCGAAATGTTCGTCGTCGAGCAGGCCATCGGACCGCCGTGGGAGCGCCTCGTCGTCAACGAGATCGCCCCGCGCGTCCACAATTCCGGGCATTGGACGCTCGACGGCGCCGCAACCTCGCAGTTCGAGCAGCATGTGCGGGCCATCGCCGGCTGGCCCTTAGGCTCGACGCGGCGGCATGGCCGTGTCGAGATGCGCAATCTCATCGGCGACGATGTCCACAATTGGCGCAACATATTGGCCGAAGACGGCGCCTGCTTGCACCTTTACGGCAAGAAGGAACCGCGCCCGGGGCGCAAGATGGGCCACGTAACGAAGGTGTTTGCGGAAAGGGAGTGAGGAAGAACGGCGGAGAAGACGCCGCGCTCATGGTTCGTCCCGAGAGGTTACAGGAACAGAAGATGCCGACGATTTTGCGCATTGGCGCGTTTCGGTTTTTCTTTTACAGTCTCGAGACTGGCGAGCCGCCACATGTCCATGTGGAGAGTGGCGACAAGACTGCGAAATATTGGCTCGATCCCGTGGAATTGGCCCGATCGCAAGGCTTCCGCCCGCACGAGCTTAGGCGCTTGCGAGGCATGGTGATCGAGCATCGTGCGAAACTTGAAGAGGCCTGGAATGCCCACCTTGGCGATCAAGCATAATCCGGCCGCCGTCGATGTCCGGATCGATGACGCTGTCATCTGCGTCGCTTTGGCGGACGGACGGGAAGTGTCCGCGCCATTGGACTGGTTCCCGCGGCTGCGCGACGCCACGCCCGAGCAACGACGAAATTGGCGTCTGATCGGACGCGGCGAGGGAATTCACTGGTCGGACCTCGACGAGGACGTGTCGGTCAATAGCTTGCTAGGGCTTCCAACGTAATGAAAGGTCAACGCGAACAGCCGCTCACACAAACTCCATGATCGCCGCATCGGACGCGCGCCACGGCCGCAAGATGGGCCATGCGACGCGCGGTTTCCCGAAGGCGAGTGAGAGGGGAAAAAAACCAAGCCGACTGCTTGGAAAAGAAATTTTCGAACTCTTTACCTATCTGCGATAGCCCTTGGCGTTAAGGGGAGAAAGCGCCTTCGCATTCTGCCGATTGACCGTCATGCCCGCACTTGTCGCGGGCATCCACGCCGTGACGCTGCGGAACGATCGAAAAAGTCGCGTAACGTCGTCGCTCGACTTGCATCGCTTCGCAATGTCCCGGCGTGGATGGCCGGCACGAGGCCGGCCATGACGGGCGTGGCATTAGCTCGACATGGGGGCGCCCTCTGGCCTGTGCGAAGGAAAGCGCGTGAAGTCTCCATCCTTAGAGCTCGGGATCGCCAGCGCTCGCCAACAGTCGGCAGCGAGCTGCACGCAAGAGCGCCATGAGGCAAAGCCAAAATCCAGACGCCCAGACCTCTTGCGTTGCATCGACGCGACCACGCTCGAAGCGTCTCTCCTCGACTCGGAACTGAGCTTCTACGGCGACTACTCCGATTGGTTAAATCCGATTCCGACCGTCGGCGAAGCCGTCGCCCACCTTAGCCGTGAAGTGACTCGGCTGGAGACGAGTCTTGAGCCTTGGCAACTTAACGAGGCAATGACCAACGTTTTTCTTCTTTCCTGCACCCTGCTCAACTCGATCGATGATTACGCGCACGGGCCGGCTTACCGGGTTCCAAACAAGGCGTCGAGATTGCCGGGCGCCCGCCTGGCGCAAAGGGCGTTGACGCTGACTGAGGCGTCAACGGCTGTCCTGCGGTCGGCGCGTGTCGCCCGAGCCGGGCGGTGGGAACGACAATGGCAGGCCGGCTTCGATATTTTTCTGCAGCTCTTGGTGGGCGAGGCGCCGCGGCCGGAGGCCGTTGCGCGTTCGGCGCGTCAGCTGTCTTCGTTGCTGCTCCGGCCTCTGCCGGCCGATTTGCAGGCCGAGCGCATTCGCGTCCCGTCGGCCTTTCGAAAACAGGACCTGACGCCCTTTGACATTTTTGCGTTGGGACGAAAATTCATATCCCGCTTTCCCGATCGCCAACAGCCGATCCTGATCGTCGGTCTGCGCACGGCGGGCGCCTATTTTGCCCCTTTGCTGCGCGCCTTTCTCAAATCGGAAGGCTACCTTGACGTCGACATGGCGACCATGCGTCCGAAAAGGGGCTTGGCTGCGCGGGAGCGCGCCGAGCTGACGCGTTGCGCCCGCGCCGGCTGCTTGGCTGTCGTGATTGACGAACCGCCGTTCAGCGGCGCAACGATCGCCGAGGGCGTCGAGCAGCTTCGCAAGACAGGCTTTCACTCCGACAAGCTGGTCATCTTGTTTCCTGTCCGATACCGCGACTGGCGCGCTCACGTCGAAGCAACGGGATTCCTCGACGAGGTCGTCATCTGTCTCGAACCGGAAGAATGGCATAAATATCGTATCCTCGCTTCCGAGGTCGTCGAAGATCGACTGCGCGAATATTTTTTTCGGCGCAATTATGCCGCGGCCACTGTTGTCGCGAGCCCTGAAGCCGACCAATACAACGCGCGCCTCTTGGAGAGGTCGGACGCCAACGATCGCGAACGGCTCAAGCGTGTTTTTGCGGTTCGTCTGGAAACGAGAGACGGTCGGATCGAAACACGCTTCGTTCTGGCCAAGGGCGTCGGCTGGGGCGTTTTCGGCTATTCGGCGTTCTTGGCCGGTTGGCGGCTTGCCGGCTTGGTGCCGCCGCTGCTCGGCCTGCGCGACGGCATCCTCTACACGGAATGGCTGCCGCAGGACCAATCTCACGGAGCAGGCGCTGTGCAACGCTCGCAATGGATCGAGCGCACAGCCGACTACGTGGCGGCGCGCGTGGGCTGCTTGCGCCTGGCGGCCGACCCCACGCCGGAGCTTGGCGTCGATCCGCAGCATGAAGGGTTTCGGGTCCTGAGGCTCAGCCTCTGTAAGGCTTATGGCAGTGCGATCGCCGCCAAGCTGATGGGTGGCCGGTTTCTTAGCCGACTGTCTCGCAGGACGTGTCCCAATCCCACGATGATCGATGGCAAGATGGCGCCGTCCGAATGGATCGTCGGGCCATCCGGACTGCTCAAAACGGATTTCGAACACCACGGCTTCGGCAAGGTCGAGTTGAACGTGTGTGATCCGGCCTACGACCTTGCGGACGCCGTCCTTCAACTCGAGCTCTCGCCCCAGGAACAACGGGAGCTCATTCAACGTTATGCAAATAAGACCGGCGATGCAGGCGTGCAGAACCGGCTGTTCATGAATAAGCTGATCGCCGGCAGTTGGTTGATGGCGTCTTCTCTCGAAAGAGCTCTGGAGCCGCCGCAATCCGAGCGCAGGGCGGCGGAGGCCAACAAGCAATACATCCAGGCGTGGGATTTCCTGACGAGAGAATGCGCCCGCTTCTGCGGCGCCCTCTGCCACCGGCCTCAGTCGCCGCAGTGGGGCGCACGGCTCGTGGCGCTCGACATCGATGGCGTCCTCGATCGCCGCACCTTCGGCTTTCCGACGGCCACGGCGGCCAGCATCCGGGCCTTGAGGCTGCTGCATGCCCACGGATTTGCTGTCGCCGTCAATACCGCGCGCTCGGCCCGCCAGGTCAAGGAATATTGCAGCGCATACGGATTTGTGGGGGGCGTGGCCGAGTATGGCGGCTATGTCTTCGACGCAATAAGCGGCAAGGGGGTGAGAGTCGCCAGCGCTGCAGCAATGGAGCAGCTCGAAAAATTGCGCGCGGCGTTGCGCGAACTGCCTGGCGTCTTCTTGAACGATGGCTACGAATACTCGATCCGCGCCTATGCTTTCGAACGCAACCGAACCGTTCCCTTGCCGGCTGCAATGGTCCCGAACCTGATGTCTCGACTGCAATTGGGCCGTCTTCGCTGCTTCAACACCTCAATCGACACGACCGTTATGGCGAAGGACGTCGACAAGGGCGTGGGGCTGCGCGCGTTGTTGGAGGCGGCCAAACAACGGCCGCTCGAAACGGTCGCCATCGGCGACTCGGAGCCGGACCTTGCGATGTTTCGCGTCGCCGACCGGAGTTTTACGCCCGGCAAGATCGGCCGCCCCGATCTGGTGCAGGCGATTGGCGGCAAGGTTGCTCGCGCCGCGGCCCAACGCGGATTGCTCGAGATTGTGCGCTCCCTGATCCATCCCGACGGCGGCAGTTGTCCAGTCTGCCCACCAACAGAGCTCGTGTGTGGCGCGCAAGACGCTTTGTTTTTGGACCTGCTGGAGACTGCCGACAAAAACCGGTTGACGCTGCTGCTGCGAGCCTTGCTGCATCCAAAGGCCCTCCGAGCCTTCGTCCAGGGTTAGCCGAGATCAACTGCGAGTCTTCAATATGTCCAACGTCATCCGCTATCCCAGCCTCAGGCGACTCGCCTATCGCATCAGTCCTACCTTGTTCGTCAGAAGGCTCGAACTCAAAAACTTGCTGATCGGCGGAGGTCCCTATTCGAGTCTCACCCACGCCCGCCTCTCAGGCGAAATGCTCAGGCCCTCGACGCCAATTGCGGCTTCTCCTCATGTGCAGTTCCTGGAGACATACCGCGAAATCGGCGACTCCATTTTTGAAGCTGAGCGATTCGCCGCAACGCCTTATTGTCAGTACGCGCTCAAGTGCATCGAACTCTATGGCAGGTACTTTTCCCATACTGACCTCGAGGGCGTTCTCCACAGCGCTAAGAGTTTTGCACGCATGTTTGATGGGAAGCCCGCGCCACTGCATACCGACCGACACCGAAGTCGACCAGGAGCGCCTATCAAAGTGATGCGGGTCAGGTTATCCAATTGCTACGAGGTCATTGATGGCCATCACAGGCTGGCTGTCGCCGCTGTGCGTGGGGCAGAAGACTACCCTTGCGCCATTCTGCCAACCGAGGGCACATTGACCCCCTTGCAACTTCTGGTGATGGATTCCGTGTGGGTGTGTGGAAGATGCCAGCTCTTGCAACCAATCTCCGCTCCAGAACTGCAAGGCTGGCGCGTTGCGCGCCAATGCGCCGATCGTCTCGACTTGATAATGGCATGGCTCAAACGAAATGGGATATCGTCCGGCTCTTTCCTGGACGTCGGTTCGAGTTATGGTTGGTTCGTGGCGGAGATGGCCAAGCGTGGGTTTGAAGCGTCCGGGGTTGAGCAAGACGCGGCCCTGGCTGCTGTCGGGCCGCTCGCTTACGGCATTGAGAAGCGGATGATCACGGTAGCAAATTTGGCAAAGTGCCTGAAATCGACCGAGAAGAAATATGACGTCGTCTGCTGCCTGAGCATTCTTCACGACTATATTCAAAGGGGGAGAGAGACGTCAGCGGCGGAGTTCATCCGGTT
Source organism: Methylocystis sp. (assembly GCA_016178015.1). Taxonomy (GTDB): domain Bacteria; phylum Pseudomonadota; class Alphaproteobacteria; order Rhizobiales; family Beijerinckiaceae; genus Methylosinus. The sequence continues at coordinate 46,057 of JACOUB010000002.1, forward strand.
GGTCGATGGGAGTACCGGCTCGGTGCTGTTTTTCGATACGGGTGAGCGCCACGAAAACCATTTCAAGCAAGCGCTTCGCGGTTGGAATGTCGAATTTATTCAAAACTGGCTCAGAGACAACACCTCCTTCACCAACATCGAAATCTTGGGAACCGACCGCGATGGCCGCGGCGCGTTTCCAAAGCGATATGGGCGCCATCTGTTTGCTTGCTCGCGGTCGGGAGCAGCCATGCGGGCCTGATCGGAGAGCTCAGCTGCCGCCGAACCAGAAGGCGAGTTCGCGCCGACGGCGCTTGTCGTAACGTTGCGTCTCGTCATCCACGCCGGGAGCGCCGATCTGCCATGTGTCGTCGTCCGCAAGACCCGACCAGCGATGGCCATCAGGCGCCGTGTGGCGCGAAGACCGCCAGCGATACTGGTTGTAGATTTCCATGATCTTGGTGGCGTATTCGCTGGCGAGCGCTCGATTGCCTTCGATGATGACGAAATTCTCGTCGTTCACGCCGCTTGCTTTCGGCCCCATGTTGTGGGAGCCGGTCATGACCACGGGATGGTCGCCGTAAGGGTCGACGACGACGACCTTGCTGTGGACCATGGCGTGCGCAGTGGGGAGCTTCAGGAGTTCCTTGACCCAATATTTCGTCGTCTCGTCGATCGCGGCCGGAAGAACAACATCGGCGTTGGCGTCGATGCGATCGCCGCGATTGAACAGAGTGACGGGATTCTTGGCGGTCCCAGGGTTCTGGTTGACGACGCCCTGGATATAGAGATGCGGCTGATAATTGGGGCTTGACGGCGAAGCAAGTTCGATGATGTCGTTGAGCAGCGTGCCGCGCGGACCGGGATTGAACATCAGGAAGAGAACGCCCTCCTTCGCGCCGGCGATAAGTGCGCCTGCTTGTTCGAGATCATTGGGCTCCGGCATCGGCGTGAACCACAAGGTCAGAGGCTTGGTCCGCGCAAACCTGTGCGGCGTCTCATCGGCCGCTCGCAGGCTCTCGGGCGTGGCGTCGCCGGCCTTGGCCAACGCCTTCCATTGGTCGAGATAAGCCGCAGCGACCGTGGCGTTCTCGATGAGCAGCGCGTTGTTTGTTTGGGTGCAGAGCCCGGTCTTCGTCCAATTGGCGCTTCCCGTCCATACGGCCTGCGGATTCTTGTCGGAATCGCAAATCACCAGGAACTTGTTGTGCGCCAGCGCCCGCGGCGCCGAGAAGCGATCATGAACGTCGCAGATGTCGGCGATCTCGTCGCGCGCGTCCGCATTCTCGTCGTCGCCCTTCTTCTTGACGCTGCCGTTTCCGAGCACCACATGGGCGCGCTTACGAAGCGCTTTGAGCAAGGGAATGAGTTCGGGATCGTCGAGTTCGAACAGAGCCGCGTAGACGTGGCCCTTCGAGGATTTTGCATCGCCGAGCAAGGCGATGAGCTTTTCGCGCAACGGGCCGGCGAGGAAGTTGCGGGTGGAATCGCCGGGGCTGGCGATGATTTCGGTGAGCTTCGCGCCCTTGGCTGTGGTGTCCTTGTGCGGATCGGGATTGGACGGCAGCAGCCGCGCCAGCCACTGGCTGGCGACAATTCCTCGATTGAAGAAACAGGAGAGATGGCCATTCGTCGCTGCGCCGATGGCGACTGCATCGCTCCATGGCGAAGCGATGTCGGGCGCCTCCCGCAGGTCGTTCCGCGGGCCGACCATGGCGCCGACCTGGTAGGACACGATATCGCCGGCGCGGACGGCGAAATCCGACCACAGATATTTCTGGATCGGCCAGGTGGTGGTCGGTTGGCGCGTTCCCTCAGGAACGTCCGGCTCATCGGCGAAGCCGACCCAGCTTGCGACGATCTCTTCGACAAACCCTTGCGCATCGGGTTCGCCGACCGTGTGCGGACTCGACGCGCTGTTGCGACCGCGCTTGATGCGGCGACGCAGCGCAAAGCCCCGACAATTAGCGATGAATTCCGAGCGCCAGACGACGAACGCGTCATCGGCGCCGGCATGCACGAGAACGTCGATAGCCATGGCGACCCTCCTTGTAATCGACAAAATGCAACGATGACCAACGATCATGACCCTGTCATAACGGTCCCCGACGAGATCCGGCGACGCCGAGGATCACAGGTCAAACGCCGTGGTCCGACACCTGAGCGAGTGGGCGCCCACTGACGAACGCCCAAGAACGCTCGAAGTTCCCCAATGAGTCGTAGAGCGTCGCCGAATAGATTGCTCAAAATAGCGACTTCGCTCTTGCAGTTGTGAACGAATTCTGGACGCCGCAAGAGAAGGGTCAGCGTTCCTCGGGCGGCTTCACGTGGCGGAATTGGTTGAGCAGCAAGAGGTCGTAAGCGATTTTGAGCGCGCCGCAGACGATGAGCGGCGAAGCCTGCCAGGAAAGGGAAATGAGCGCGCCGGCGAGCGCCGGGCTTATGGAGGCCGCAAGGCCGCGCGGCGCCGAGGTGAAGCTCGCAGCCGCCGTGCGCTCCGCCTCGGTCACCACCGCCATGACATACGAGGAGCGCGTCGGCACATCCATTTGCGACAACGCCGCCCGCACGAGCAATAGGCCGAGCGCTGTGACAAGCGATGGCGCGAATGCGGCAAGCATCAGGCACAGGCTGGACGGGATATGGGTGAAAACCATGGTGTTGACTAGCCCAAACCGGCGCGAAAGCCATGCCGCGACCGGGAAAGAGAAGGCGGAGAGGACGCCGGACCAGAAGAAGAACAGGCTCGCCGCCGAAAGCGACAGATCGAACCGTTCGAACAACCACAGAGCCAACAGCGACTGGACGACGAAGCCGCCTGCGAAGGCGTCGAGGCTGAACAGCGCGGCGAGTTTGTAGACGATGGCGCGCGACGGGCCCAAAGCTGGCGCAACAACCTGTTGCACTGGCGGCGGCCGGCGAGGAACGCGCGCATAAAGCAGCACTGCGGCGAGACCGAGCGCCGCATAGATAACGAACATCGCCTTGACGCCAGAGAGTTTCGACCAACTCAGTTGCATGAGAACATCAGGCGCGGCGGCCGCGAGAGCTCCGCAGGCGCCGGCCAGAGCGCCGACGAGACTGTAGCGCGCGAAGACTTTTGTCCGCTCGCGAGCGTCTGTCACGCGCGTCAAAACGGCGTGTTCGACCGGCACGAAGGAGCTGGCGCTGCCGGACGGATTGACCGATCCGACGAACGCTACGACGAGCAACACGGCGTAGGAGTCGACGCTCGATAGAGCGACGCCGGTCGCGCTCATCAGCGCCGCACCGGCCAGCAGCAGACGTTGATGGTCGTAACGGACGCCGACAAGGCCGACCGCCAAGGTCAGCAGCGCCGAGCCGAGCAGCGCCGTCCCGGCCAAGGCGCCGACCTCGAAAGGCGAGAAGCCAAGCGCCGTCAGATAGACGGGCAGCAGCACGGCGACGAAGCCATCGCCGAAGTCACGCAGCCCACGCGCCCAAAGCAAGAGTCGGAGAGGACTGCTCATGCTCGAACTGCTCGGCCTCGCCGCGACGATTTTTGACGTCGTTTTTCGCCCAAACTCCATCTGTCAGTTCAAGAAGCTGTTGAGTCGATTTGGCCGTGCCGGAAATAGAGAATGCGGGCGCCGAGCGCGGTCGCTTCATCACGACTGTGAGTCACATAGACGAGAGTAAATCCCAAGTCGCCGTGCAACTGCAAAATCTCTTGTCTCAGCTGCACATTCAAAGCCTCGTCGAGGGTCGAGAGCGGCTCGTCCATGAGCACGATGCGCGGCGCGACGGCGAGCGTCCGCACGAGCGCCACGCGCTGCTGTTGTCCGCCCGACAGCTCGCCGGGCTTGGCGTTCAGATAATCGCCCAGCCCCACGAGATCGACCATCTCGCGCACACGCCGCTTGCGCTCACTTTCCGCGATTTTCTTGGCCCTGAGGCCGAACTCGATGTTTTCGGCGACCGTCATATGCGGCCACAGCGCCAGGTCCTGAAAGACCATGCCGACCCCGCGTCGCCCCGGCTCGCGCAGGTTTTTTCCCGCCGTCGCGACGAACTCGTCGTCGATGAGGATATCTCCTGCATCGGGGGTGACGAAGCCGGCGATCAACTGCAGCGTCGTGGACTTGCCGCAACCCGACGGACCAAACAACACGACCCGCTCTTTAGCCTCGATCGTCAAGGACAACGTGTCGATGACGCGCCGCCCTTGGTAGTCTTTGCAGACCGCTCGAAACTCGATCATGCTCATGATAGCCCCGCGCGCCTCTGCCAGAGAGCCGCGGCGCCGAGCGGCGCCAATGTCGCCACAATCAAGATGACGCACAGCGCGGCAATCAGGCTCGGCGCGCCGTTGGCCATCAATGTCAAGATGCGCACCGGCAGCGTATCGGCGCCCGGCGGATAAACCACCATGGTGATGCCGAGGTCGCGCAAGCAAAACACGTAGGCGATGATCCAGGCGGCGATCAGCCCGCGCTTGGCCAATGGCGCCACGACGTATCTTAAGGTCATGAACCAACTGGCGCCGCACAGTTGCGCGGCCCGCTCCAATGAGGGCGGACTCTGCTGCAAAATTGCCGCCGTCATCCGCATGGGCAGCACTGCATACTGAGCGAGATAACCGAGGATGATGATGGCCGGAGTGGCGTAGATCGCGTTGGTGGCCGGCCTGTTCCACAGGCTGATGAGGCCGATGCCGATGACGGCGCCGGGCAGCGTAAACAAAAACAGCGCCAATGCGTCGACGCTCCGCCAAAAGGGCAGCGCTCGATGATGAACGAGATAGCCGCAGAAGAAGCCGAGCGCAGTCAACAAGGTCGCTCCCGTCATCGCAAAAATGACGCTGCGCAGGATGCTGTCGCTCGCCCGCGCCAACGCGTCTGCAACAACGCTCAGCGAGGATGACTGGATGACGAGCGCCGCCAATGGCGCGGCTACCGTGACCAACGTCCAAGCCACGACGAGTCCAAGCAGCGGAAGGCGCCAACGCCCGAGCCTAATCGGCGCGTTGCTTGCAACCAACGTCGCCGCGCTGAGCTCCAAGCCAGGACCATGCAGCATGCGGATTTCCAAGGCCAAGATCAACAGCGTGACGAGCAGCATCGGGATCGCCGCCGCGGTCGCCGCACTGAAGTCATAGAAGGCGGCGAATTGGGTCAGGATCTCGACCGGGTAGACAGGGTAGCGCAGAAAGGTCGGGACGCCGACTTCGCCGAGCGTCAGGAGAAACACCAACACCGCCGCAAACAAAATCGCCGGGGCGATCAACGGCAAGGTGACGCGCCGCAGCACGGTCGGCCACCGGGCCATCAACAGACCCGCTTGCTCCAAACGCGGATTCACCGTGCCCGCATAGGCGATGGTGAGCAGCATGACGACGGGCATGAATGCGGTAAACAACGCTCCTATGCAGCCATACAAGCCGAAGAACGTCGAGGACAGGAATTGCGCTGTCGCCGGCGTCGATAACCGACCTAGCACGGCAAACCACGCCACCGCCATGACATAAGGGGGAACCAGCAGCGGCAGGGTGAGCAACATCGTGAAGACGCCGCGCCAGGGCAGATCGGTTCGGCCCAAGAGAACGCCGAGCGGCGCGCCCACGACGATCGCCAACATCGTGACCGACGCCGACAACACGACGCTGTGACCCATCAACAGCGTCAGCTGCTGGCCCGCGGCCAACAGGGCTTGATACGCCGTCAGGCTAAATTCGCCGTCTACATAGAAAGTGCGGGCGACCATCGTCAGGACGGGCGCCAGCCCGATCGCGGCGAACGTTAGCGCAGCGGCGGCCAATGTCAGGCGTTTCGCCATGGCTTTAAGACCTGCCCCAACTTTTTAGAAACGACTGGATCGCCTGTAATTTTGCGGCGATCGCGGCATAATCGACTTGCATGGCCTTGATCTTGTCGATCGGCTGCAGTCCCGGCGGCGTGGCGACGCCCGGATGCAGGGGAATCTGCGCCGCATCGGAAAACGCCAGCTTTCTTTCGGTTTCTTTGGAGAGCAAGTAGTCGATGAGTTTCTTGCCGGCGTCCTGATGCGGCGAACCGGCGATCAGCACCGCGGCGTTGGGCACGATGAAGCAGCCGATCTCCTCTGCGCCCTGGTCTGGATACACCATCGTCACGGGCTCATGCCGGTTCATCCGGTTCACCACGTCGTCGCTGTCGACTAGGCTGAAGGCGAACTGACTGCGCGCGACGAGATCGGCGCTGTCGCCGTTGCTGGGCGACAATTTGACGGCGTTGTCATGCAAGCTCTGCATGAAGGCGCGGGCGCGCTCATCGCCCAGCAGCACAAAGAGCGCCGCGATCTGGTCGGTCGTGGTGCCAAACAGCGGATTGGCGATCACCGTCCGGCCGCGCCAACGCGGGTCGGCGTACGAGAAGATAGACGTTGGTTTGGGATTTTCATCCTGATGCACAATGAGAACGCGCGCCCGCGCTGCAAAACCGGTCCAGTAGCCTTGCGGATCGCGGAACGTTTTCGGGACGCCAACGGCGTTGGGCGAAAGGTAAGGCGCGGCGATGCGCTGCTGGCGCAACACCTCGGCGCGGATCGGCTCGTTGGCCCAGTAGACGTCGGCCTGCGGATTGTTTTTCTCGGCAATGAGTCTGTTCATTGCGCCGGCGCTCTTGGTTTCCTCGGTGTCGTAGACGGCGCGCACCCTTATGCCTGTGTCCTTTTCGAAGTCCTTCAGAATGGGCTCTGAAAAGACCTGGTCATGGCTGACGTAGACAGTCACGGTCGGCGCTCCTTGAGGAGAAAAGAGGCGCCAATAGGCGAGGGCCGCCACGACCAGGATCACGGCCGCTATCCAAAAAAACTTCCTCATGCGCATAATCCTTTCGCTGACGCGCGCCGCTATTTGCCGCCGAACGAAAAATCATCGAATGCCGTGACGCTGTCGGCCTTGGTCCACACGCCGATTGCTCCGCTTCCTGAAATATGGCCGTCCTGCGCCTCGATATAGCGTTTGCCGTCCAAGAAAACCGTGATGTCGGCGCCGGAAAATTCGACGCGCAGCGTATGCCATTGGCCCCGCGCCACGGGCGCATCGACGTATTTGATCGTGTTGCGGCGTCCATGTTCGGTGTAATAGAGAGAGACGTTGTCTTCCAAGGCGTTGGCGCGCGCGACGTAATAATTGTTTCCGTCCTTCCAGCGCCAGACGAGGCCGCCGGCCTGATCTTCGCTTCCGGCCAGCGGTTTGAATTTGACCTCGACAGCGCCGTCGACGATCGCCACGTCTTTCTTCACGCACCACGGAAAGGCGCCGCTCCCCGATTGCTTGAGAACGTTGGGTGGGCTCGGGGCCGATGGGTCAGCCTCGATCGTCCATTTGGGAGAGCCGCCGCCGGTCACGCCGCAGGTCCAGTCGGCCGGCGGGGCGCCGGCCGGCGCCTTGTCGAAGGTATCGGTCGCGGCGAACGCCGATGTCGCGGCCATGATCGTCGCAGCGGCGGCAAGTAGGCTCTTCATCGGCTCCTCCTGATTTGCTCTTTAGGACGGTCGCGAGCATTCGCCGTGGAGGCATCGTCGCGCCTCGGCTAACGCGGCGAATGACTCTCATCGAGCGCGGCCTTCAATCCCTTGGCCAGGGCCACGGCGTCGCCATAGGCCCAGAAATGCATGAAGAACAGCCGCGGCTCATCGCCCAGCATGTGATTGTGCAGCGACGCCACCTCGACGCCATTGGCGCGCAGCACCTTGATCACTGGATTGACCTCGGCGGCAAGCAGCATGAAATCGCCGTTGACGGCGGCGTTCTTTCCATCCAGCTGGAAGTTCAGCGGCGTGTTCATGCCCATGGCGCCGGGAATTGTGGCGCCCATCGCCGTTACGTGGACGTCGTTGCGAGGCGCGACGACATGCAAGACGCCCCCGCCCATACTGCCTTCGTAACCAATGATCCGCTCGATCTCCTTGGCGAGTTCGGGTTTCGTTTCCGGGCCGGAGGAGGTCGCGACCAAAGGCGTTTTGGTCAGCGCGAGCGCCTCTCGGATCGCCTTCGCCAGTTCCACCTCGTCGCCGCGCGCGACGAAATGGATGTACATGATCCGAGGCTGCTCGTGCAGGAGATGATTGTGGAGCGCCGCTATTTCGACGCCTCTCTCTTCTAATTTGCCGATGACCGGATTGACCTCGTCCTCGAGCAGCACAAGGTCCCCATAGGTCACCGCGGCGCCGCCCGATCCTATGAAGGCGGCCCAGTTGACCAGGGCCAACGCCGGCTTGATCGCGACGTTTCCCGCCTTGACGTTCAAGTCCGACCTCGGGAAAGAGACCTTGTACATCTCCCCAGTGAGGTCTCCCTTCTTGCCCATGGCGTCGGCGATCCCCTCGAGATTCAGCCGCCGCGCATTGCTTTGGGCGAAAACTGGGCTTGCCATTAACATGAGGCCCATCAGCAGCCCGGATACGAGTCGAGCGGATTTCATCGTCTCCTCCTTGGATGAGCGAGGTCGAGCGTGCGCCGGCTTGAACGCGATCCAGCCAATGCGGCGCCGACGCGGCGTTCACGTCGGCGCGGCAGTCGACAACAGTTCGGCTCTTAAAGAACCGACTCTGTCGCGCGAGTTTGTGGAGAGAAGGTGGAATGTACGAAGGCATGCGGCATCCTCGGCTCGAAGAGCTGGACGCGATGCTTGGGCATGCCGCCTTATGGGGAGATCGCTGTCCCCATGCGCAAATTAGAACACCCTCGGCGCATGTCAACGAATTTTGCCAAGACGACTCAGGGCAATCGGGTGAAAGGTTCCCTCATCCTGAGGAGGCCCCGAAGGGGCCGTCTCGAAGGACGAGGAAACCATCAAACAGGCGTTCGAGCTCGCCGTCGTGCTTCGAGACGGCGGCTCCGCCGCCTCCTCAGCATGAGGGTGACCGAGCGTCGCCGGCGGGCGATCATTGATGAGGGCGACGCGACCTCGAGGACGCGAGCGGGCCCCCTCTCCAGAAAAGCAACGCCAAAGCGAGTGCGGCGGCGATGGCCAGCAAATAATATGGCGTGCGTAGATAACGGTTCTTGGCGACGGAGAAGGAGAAGCGCGACACCCAATGCTCGCCGTGCGTCCCATCGGCCGTAACGATCCCGACGTAATTTCCCGGCGCATCGAAGACGTGCTCGAAACTGAGCGTGCCCGTCGGATAGACCTTGGGCGGCAGATAGGCGACCGTGTCGCGCTCGATATCGGCGACCTCGTCGGTCTCCCCCGCCGCGCGCGCGATGCGGAAATCGGCGGCCATGTCGCGCAGTTCCGACTGCTCATAATCGAAAACAAAGATCGTGGCGCCCGTCGCGGGAATATCTTCACAGAATTTCTTATCGGCCGAAACCGGCTGATAGGTGGTCAAGTGCATCACGTCGGGGCCAATCTCCAGGACGCACGCGTCTTGATCGACGCTGGAGGCGGTGCGCCAGCCCGCGGTTAGGAGGCGAGCGAAAAAGAAGAAGAGGATGGCGAGCATGATATAGAACGCGGCGCGCCGAGGGGTCATCTGCTTTGAGTCTTCGATTGCGAGAGCGAACGCTCGAAACTGTATGCGCAGGCCGGGCCGGGCGCAACACGTGAGAATGCTGATGCCGCCACTCAACGCGGCTGAGGACTCCGGCGGCCGCCGCCGTAGCAAGATGTGAGCTGGACATGACAGCCATGCGAGAGCCGGGCGTTTCATGACGAGATTCAGCAATTGGCGATCAGTGGAAGACCGATTGGCGAAAAAAGCGCCGCCCGGCGGCGGCGGCGTGCGCACTACGCCGAACCGGCATCCACTTCGGCGGGAAACGCGCTCGCCTAATGCGCCATCGACTTGAGGATCGTCTCCACCGTCTTCTTGGCGTCGCCGAACAACATCATGGTGTTGTCGCGGAAGAACAGTTCGTTCTCGACGCCGGCGTAACCAGAGCCCATGCCGCGCTTCAAGAACAGCACGGTCTTGGCTCTTGCCACGTCGAGGATCGGCATTCCGTAGATCGGCGATTGCGGATCGGTCTTGGCCGCGGGGTTGGTCACGTCATTGGCGCCGATGACGAACGCCACGTCGGCTTGGCCGAACTCCGAATTGATGTCTTCGAGTTCGAACACCTCGTCATAGGGCACGCTGGCTTCGGCGAGCAGCACATTCATATGCCCCGGCATACGGCCCGCCACGGGATGGATGGCGTATTTGACGTCGACGCCTTCCTCCTTGAGAAGATCGGCCATTTCGCGCAGCGCGTGTTGCGCCTGCGCCACCGCCATGCCGTATCCCGGCACGACGATCACCTTGCCGGAGTTCTGCATGATATAGGCGGCGTCTTCCGCCGAACCCCGTTTCACCGGCCGTTGCTCCACGGCGCCGGCGGCCGCCGCCGCCTCGCCGCCGAAGCCGCCGAGGATCACCGAAATAAACGAGCGGTTCATCCCCTTGCACATGATGTACGAGAGGATCGCGCCCGACGAGCCGACCAGCGCGCCGGTGATGATCAGCGCCAGATTGCCGAGCGTGAAGCCGATGCCGGCCGCCGCCCATCCCGAATAGGAGTTGAGCATCGATATGACGACCGGCATGTCGGCGCCGCCGATCGGAATGATCAAGGTTACGCCGAGCGTGAGCGAAACCAAGATCAGCAGGAACAAAGCCAAGCCGCTTTCGGTCAAGGCAAACAGCAGGATCAGCGCCACCAGCGCAATCCCCAGAAAGATATTTACGAGATGGCGCTCCGGCAAAAGGATCGGCTTGCCGGTCATACGTTCGTCGAGTTTCAAGAAGGCGATGACCGACCCGGTGAAGGTGATGGCGCCGATCGACGCGCCGAGCGACATTTCGAACAGGCTGCCGCCCTCGATACGGCCGGGAGCGCCGATGCCGAACGCCTGCGGCGCATAGAAGGCGCTCGCCGCCACCAGCACGGCGGCCAGGCCGACGAGCGAATGGAAGAAGGCGACGAGCTGCGGCATCTTCGTCATTTCGATGCGCTGCGCGACAACAGCGCCGACGCCGCCGCCGGCGCCCGCGCCAATGAGGATGAGAAGCGCACTGGAGAAGCTCGGCAGACGCAACAGCAAGGTCGTAGCGACCGCCACGCCCATGCCGATCATGCCGTAGAGATTGCCGCGCCGCGATGTCGCCGGCGAGGAGAGCCCGCGCAAGGCGAGGATGAAGAGAACGCCCGCTCCGAGATAGAGCAGGGCCGCGAGATCGTTCATGTCCTCAGCCCTTCTTCTTGTACATGGACAGCATGCGTTCCGTGACGAGGAAGCCGCCGAAGATGTTTACGCACGCGAGGGTGAGGGCGACGAAGCCGAACCAACGCGCCCAGGACGAACCGCCATCGGCGGCCGCTGTGTCGACGCCCACCGAGAGCAGCGCGCCGACCACGATCACCGAGGAAATCGCGTTGGTGACCGACATCAGCGGGGTATGCAGCGCCGGCGTCACCGACCAGACGACGTAATAGCCGACGAACACGGCGAGCGCAAAGATCGCCAGCCGAAAAACGACCGGATCAATGCCGCCGCCCAGGCCGTGGGCGGTCGCTGCGGCGGCCGCCTGCGCCAATTGATCGGCGTAGGTTTGCGCAGTGTCAGCCAAGTGGCGTGTCGCCTCGGCTGCGGACTGCGCCTTTTCGAGCAACTGCTGCGTAGTTTCGGTAGCCATTCTAGAGCGCCCTTTCTCGGTTGCGTCGCCCCCTCCCCAACCCTCCCCCGCGCGCTTCGCTTGCGGGAGGGGCGGCAGATTCGGCGCATCATCACAAAAACGTCAAACGTTGATCGTCAGGGGCCCCTCTCCCGCTCCGAAGTCGGCTGGCGCCGACTTCGGCATTTATGCGCAAGTCGGAAGCATCCGACTTGCGACGCTAAGGGAGCGACCGGGAGGGGGCTGTTCACCAAATCCCATCCTCTCAATCAAGTCTTCGCCTGGAATCTTGGATCGACGACGCCGTCGCGCGTGAGACAAGTCGCTTTTACCAGTTCGTCGTCCCAATTGATGGCAAGCGCCTTGGTGTCCTTGGAGATCAAGGTTTCCACGAACGCCAGAAGATTCTTGGCGTAGAGGCTGGAGGCGGTCGCAGCCAATCGGCCCGCCAGATTGAGGGCTCCGACGATTTTCACGCCGCCCTCGACGACCGTTGCGCCGGGCTTGGTCAATTCGCAATTGCCGCCGCGTTCGGCGGCGAGGTCGATGATGACGGAGCCGGCGCGCATCGAACGCACCATGTCCGCCGAGATGAGCTTGGGCGCCGGCCGGCCGGGAATGAGCGCCGTGGTGATGACGATATCCTGTTTGGCGATGTGCGAAGCCACCAACGCAGCTTGCGCGGCCAGATATTCCGCCGACATTTCCTTGGCGTAGCCGCCAGAGGTTTCCGCTTGCTTGAATTCTTCGTTTTCGACGGCGACAAATTTGGCGCCTAAGGATTCGACTTGCTCCTTGGTCGCCGGGCGCACGTCGGTCGCCGAGACGATGCCGCCGAGGCGCCGCGCTGTGGCGATGGCCTGCAGGCCGGCGACGCCGACGCCCATGATGAAAATTTTCGCGGCGGGGACCGTGCCCGCTGCGGTCATCATCATCGGAATGGCGCGATTGTATTCGGCCGCCGCGTCGAGGACGGCGCGATAGCCGGCGATGTTGGCTTGCGACGACAAAACGTCCATGGTCTGCGCGCGCGTGATGCGCGGCATCAACTCCATTGCGAAGGCGGTCGCGCCGGCTTTCGCCAATCCCGCCAGCGCCGGGCCGGCGCCGAACGGATCGAGTATGGCGACGACGGCCGCGCCGGACTTCGCTCCGGCGATTTCCTCAGGCGTCGGCCGACGCACGCGCAGCACCACATCCGCGTCCGCTAGAACAGCCTTGGCGTTGGCGCCGACGCCGGCGCCGGCGCTCGCATAATCCTGGTCGGAAAAGCCCGACGTAAGGCCGGCGCCCGCCTGGACAGCCACCTCGGCGCCGAGCGCCTTGAACTTTTTCACAGTTTCAGGAGTCGCCGCGACGCGCGGCTCTGATTTGTCGGTCTCGGCGGGAACAGCAATGCGCATGTCGAACTCCGGTTGCGCGCATAAGAATAGCCGTTGCGGTTCCTGGCCGCACGGCCTCGCCTGTTACGGCGTCTATCTCAGCGCGTCAAGAAGAAGTAAAGGAGGAGGAGGATGAGGACGGATGCCCCTAACGAGAACCTCAGCAACCTGAGGAAACCCCGATAGGTGCTCTCACGAGCCGCCAGATCTGGATTTCCCTTAGCAGCCGGCGACCTATTGTCGGCCATTCTCGATCCCTCCTTTTCAACGCACGGTCCGTCGACCGCGCGTGGCGAATATGGTAAGCGAGCCGCGCCGAAATCGCAACTGGAGGCGAGCCGACGTTGAGGCGCTCATCCGTTGCCAATGGAGATCGCGCCCAGTCTTGTCGGCGATGCGATTTGAACTTCGGCGGACCATGTTCCAGCGCGCCTCAAGGCGTCGAAGAACTCCATAAAGGCCCTGGGCTTCCCCAGGGCCTCGCTGTCGTCGCTTGTGGGCGAGAATGAGATCAGTAATCCATTCCGCCCATTCCGCCCGGCGGCAGCGCCGGCCCTTCTTTCTTGGGCTGCTCGGTGATCGTCGCCTCGGTGGTGACGATCAGCCCGGCGATGGAAGCCGCGTCCTGCAACGCGGTGCGCACCACCTTGGTCGGGTCGATGATGCCGAGCTTGACGAGATCGCCGTATTTGCCGGTCTGCGCGTCGTAGCCGTAAGCATATTCCGTGGCCTCGAGCAGCTTGCCGACCACCACGGCGCCGTCGTCGCCGGCGTTGTCGACGATCTGCCGCGCCGGCGTTTGGATCGCCTTGCGGACGATGTCGACGCCGGTCTTCTGATCGGCGTTCGCCACCTTGACCTTGTCCAGAACCGGAATGGCGCGCAACAGGGCGACGCCGC
>JACOUB010000010.1 GCA_016178015.1 Methylocystis sp.
CGACCGTAACGCTGGCCATCTGGCAGCCGACGCAGGCGCCGGACAGGCGGACGAGCACATTGGAGCCCTCGACGTCGACGAGTTCGCAATCGCCGCCATCCCTGCGCAGATGAGGCCGCAACTCTTCGATCACTGCTTCGATCAACCGTATCTTTTTCAGGTTGGTCATCCCGGCGACGGGCGACGGAAGGGGTGAAGTTGGCGGAGGCGGGGAGGCGTCCGCCTTGACGCGCTTTGACCTGGCTTTGCTCTCCTTCGCGTCGGTCGCTCCAATGCGATAGGCTTCGTGTTCGGAAAGAACGCCCGCGGCGACGAGCGAGGCGTTGGTCTTTTCGAGAAGCTCTTCAACCCTGTCGAAGCAGGTCGAGCAGCCGCCGCCCGCCTTGGTGTAGGCGGTCACCTGCTCAACTGTGGTCAGCTTGTTCATCGTGATGGCGCGCTCGACCATGCCTTCATCGACGCCGAAACATTTGCACAGGAGCGCGCCGTCCTCGTGCTCGTCGTTCCATGTTTCGCCGCGGAAATCGGCGATCGCCGATTGCAGCGCCTCATAGCCCATGACCGAGCAATGCATCTTTTCGGGAGGCAGGCCGCCCAGAAAATCCGCGATGTCTTGATTGGTGAGCGTCAGCGCTTCTTGAATGGTTTTGCCGATGATGAGTTCAGTCAGCGCCGAGGACGACGCGATAGCGGAGCCGCAACCAAAGGTCTGAAACTTGGCGTCGAGAATGATCTCTGTCGTCGGATCGACATTGAGCATGAGTTTGAGTGCGTCGCCGCAGGAGATCGCGCCCACCTCGCCGACCGCATTGGCGCCGGCGAGAACTCCGGCGTTCTTCGGATTGAAGAAATAGTCTTTGACTTTGTCGGTATAATCCCACATCGCGTTTTCTCGCCCTCAGCCGAATGAGGCGCCGCAAGAGCAGCTCGACTTGGCTTGCGGATTGTCGAAGGTGAAGCCGGAGCCCTCTAAGGTGGTGACGAAGTCAACCTTGGTTCCGTCGAGATGGCCGAGCGAGCCCTCCTCGATGAAGACCTTGACGCCGTCGCACTCGAAGACGCGGTCCCTGGGATCGACTTCGTCGACGAGACCCATCGCGTATCTGAAGCCCGCGCATCCGCCTGCTTCGACCATGATGCGCAGCCCTTCGAACTCTTGGCCGGCGCCCGCGATGGCCGAACGCACCGCACTCAAGGCGCTGTCTGTGAGCTGGATCATCGGCTGAACCCCTCGCGGAAATTGCCCCGGCTTACCACTAGCAACCCCTGTGCCAGACCGCTTTTTCCCGCAGAGTCGGCCAGTTGCGCGCCTGCCGGCCTGTCGCCTAGCCCACATTGTCGGAGACCGGACATTGGGGTGTTCCTTCCTTCTCCTGCTTGCGGGAGAAGGCAGCGCGCGAACGCGCGACGGATGAGGGCCCTCACCCGACTAAGGCTTCGCCGGGCCACCCTCTCTAAGCAAGCGGGAGAGGGAAGCGCGAACCATCAAGGACTTTGGACCACGTCATGCGCCATGCGCGCCAGGGCGCTCTCTCCCGCCTCGTCGCCGAAACAATTGGAAAAGTCGTTGCACTCGCAACAGGTCGGAGCCGCGCACAAGACGAAACCTTCAAGTTCGCACAAACAGCGATAAAAGAATTTCTTCCACTTCATATTCGCCCGATTGCGGGCGGCGAGTGCGGGAAAGCGCGCGCTCATCAAGCGGGTCAGCTCCGCGCGGCGCGTCAACCCGAGATCCTGCCACAAGTGTCGCGGCGACATGGAGCGTCGCGCCACGATCGAAACGAGCCAATCGGTTTCTTCAGACGAGTCGCCGCGAAAGCGCTCGAGCAACGCGCGGAGCTGACCCTCGTCTTCGTCAAACGAGATTGTTTCCGGTTGCTCCTCGAGATCGACGTAACGCACGGCGCCGGGCGCCCAACGCTCGATGAGCGCGGCCAATGCACGCCGATCCAAGCCGATCGAAATTCCAACGCTCGCATCGCCAGCGCGGGCCTCGAAAACGCCGATGCACAGAGTGCAGGCGAAGACATGGGCGGTAAACGGATCGCGGCGGGCCAAGCCGCTTGGTTGCGTTGTCAACTTCAGATAGACGGCGTAAGGATTGGCGAAACGCGGCCCGGAGCCGTCTCCCCAACGCCTATCTTCGCTTAAATGGACCATGATCGTCAGCCTACGAGCCGATCGACCGGGACATGCGTCTGACAATTCTTCGGGCAGACGCGCGAACAGGCCGAGCAGCCGATGCACGACCCTGCATTTTCGACCTTCATGATCTTGCGATTGAGTTCGCCGTCGAAATCATCGTCGTCGTCATCGGTAGCCGCCCCGAGAATTCGGCCATCCTCGTCGACGCCATACAGCGTCATCACGCCCTGTGAGCAAACCTTGAAGCAGCGCCCGCAACCGATGCACTTTGCGGCGTCGATATCCGTCAGATATGACGGCGTCCAGGCCGTGCCGTCTCTCGTCCTGTAAACGCCCATCATGCGCTTTCCCCTCCAATTCAGTAACGAGCGACGTCCGGAAATTTGTTGATCATCTCGATCCCGGCGTCGACCAGTTTGGTTCCTTCTTGAGAAAGCGTTTCCAGGTTCTCGAAGCCGAAACGATGCACGTCGCGAAGATGCTTGGTGACGACGATCAGACGGCCGGCGATTAAAATCACCCGGCCGAAGCCTTCGTGGCTCAGCTTTATTATCGGTTGCGCCATCACGCCCGTGGCGCGTTCGATGGAAAGACCCACGGCGTTGTAAAACAGCTCCAGTCTCCACAAAATCGCGGGATCTGGATCTCCGATAATGGGTATCTGGCGGCGCGCTTGCCGGTCGACGACATAGGGGCTCAAAAGATCGAGGTCTTTCTTCTTGTCCCAGGCGCCGTGCGGGTCTTGCGCCCGCCATTGTCCGACGAGCTCCATGAGGAATGGGGTCTCCGCAGCGCCCGCCGGTATGGCCGCCGCCTCAAGCATCTGGCGTCTCATCGTCGCAATCGAACGTCCTCTCCTCACCTTTGGACAAAACCTTGCGCAGCCAGGGCGGCGGAACGCCATTGAGCACTGTCCTCAGCTTTTCCAGAAGATCGATGATTTTCTCCGGTTGCTGAACTTTCAGCGGATGAATGTTTTGCGCAACCACGCGCGCCGCGCCCGAGCCGCCGATCGCCGCTACGTAAAGAATGACGCAATCCCGGATGGCCTCGAGCCTGGTTTGGAGCTTGTCTTCGTTGCCGTCCTCCTGCGGATCGCCGGTAAATTGCATGGCCTCGACGAATTGATAGCTCGTCGGCGTCAATTCGTAGATGGCGATATTCTTCGCCCAACCGAAATGGGCGTCGACCCGCTCCAGGTCTTGCGTGGCGAATGCAACTTTCATGCTGCGTCCTCGTTTGTTCTCCATGTGTCGGGACGGGGCTCGCGAACCGCGGACAGCAAGAGATTGCCGATCGCGAAAACCAGATTGCGCGTGCCGCGATAACCGACCGTCACTTCGTGTGCTGCGCCGAGCTGATCGAACATCGGCAACCCCAACCGATAGAGAGGAACGCCGAGGCGCTCCGACGCCTGTCTTCCATGCGAGTGCGTGATCAACAAGTCCGCGCGTGCGGCGCGCGCTTCGAGGTCTTCGAGATCGCCGATCAGAACCTGCTCTATCGGCATTTTCTCGAGCAGTGGCGACGCCGTCGTGGTGACGGCCGCTTCGAGCGTCGCACCCATCTCCGTCGCCCACATGCCAACGCTCCACAAGAGGTCCGGCTCGGCGCCGATCGCGATGCGTTTAGCCCCGAAGTAAAAATGTCCGTCGAGCATCGCATCGATGAGTTGGCCGCGCTGGCGGCGCACCTTGTTTGGAGCCGGCCGTCCGCTGACGCGCGACAAGAAGCTCACGAAGTCGTCGTTTGGCGCCAGGCCTATCAAACGATCGAACAGCACGAAAGGAACGCCGGCGCGTTGTTCGAGCAAGACTGCCGCGGGGCGCATCTGCTCACCGATGGCGATCGTCCAAGCGGCGGCGCCCATGGCCGCGATATCGGCGCGCGACACGCCACCCAGCGTCGTCGGCGTAAACTCCTCGGGAATATGCCCATCGAGCGAGCCGGAAAGATCGGGCAGGAAGGTCGGCTGCAAGCCGAAAGATTCGATGATGTCGCGCAGTTCGTCGAGGTCGCCGGGCGTGAGATGGCAGCCGGGCAGCACATTAATGCGTTGCGGCGCGCGTTGCGGCAATGTTTGCACTTGCGGCACGAATGTCTCGATCAGCTTCACGACGGTCTTTGCCCAGCCGTCCTGGAAGGCGTCCTTGAAGTCTGGCGTCGATACATAGACGATGCCCACATTGGCGAGTTCCGGATGGCGCGCGCGGATGAGCTTGATAAAGCCGTCAACGTCGTCGCCCTTGGTCTCGGTGACGCCAGTCGAGCAAATGCCGATCACCGCGGGATTGGTTCGCTCGACGATGTTGAGAATCGCCTGCTCGACATTCTCGAGTCCGCCCAGAATGGTCGCGACCTCGTTCATCGCCGTGGTCTGGAGCGGAATGGATTCGCGAAAATGGCGCACCAACAACACAAGCCCAAAAGATGTGCAGCCTTGTGAGCCATGCAGCAGCGGCATACATTGTTGCACGCCCATGAAGGCCAGCGCTGCGCCGAGCGGCTGGCTCATCTTGAGCGGGTTCACCACGCAGGCTTTTTTCGACACTTGCACGAGCGCCATGGATCGCCTCACGCCGCTCGTGAAGCAGGAAGGGCGGCGATGCGCTTCGTCGCTTGCCCCTCCACACCAAGCGCCGTGGCGCCCCAAGGCGCGGGACGGCGCACCTGTTTCCACACTGGATTCGACAGCGCCTTGTCGATTTCCTGCACCAGTTCGACCATGCCTTCATATCCGGCATAGGCGTGATGGCGTTCTTGATTGATGTCGAGCCACGGCATTTTGGCTTTCAAGGCGACGAATTGCGAACGGCCGCCCGAGAGCATGATGTCGGCGCGCGCCTCGGCGAGCATCTTGTACATTTCGCGCGGCCGCATATCGTCGATCATATGCGCGTCTCCGCCCAACAGCTGCTTGATCTTCTCCTTGTCTCGCCGTGTCGATTTCTTGACGCTGGCGCCGACGATCTCGACCCCGAGTTCCTGCAACGCTGCGACCACCGACCACGACTTGACGCCGCCGGTAATAAGAAGCACGCGCTTTCCCGCGAGCCTCTCCTTGTAAGGCGCAAGACGCGCCCAGGCCCGCGCCTCTTCGCGCGCGATAAGCGCTTCGGTTCGCGCTTGCAATTCCGCAGGAGCGCCGCGTTCGATCAGCAGCCGGGCGATTTCGCGTAAAGAATCGCTCATGTCGCCGACGCCATAGAACGAACCCTCGAAGAAGGGAATGCCGTAACGCTCCTCCATCTTGCGCGCCACGTTGATCATGGCCTTGGAGCAGACCATCATCGCGGCGCGGGCGCGATGCGACGAGGCGACCTCATGGTATTTGGCGTCGCCCGAGAGACAGGCGAGAATGCGAATGCCGAGTTCGTCGAGCAGCGGCCTGACCTGCCACAACTCGCCGGCGAGATTGTATTCGCCGATGATATTGATGTCATAGGGAGTCGTGTATTCTGGCTCTTGCGTCCCGATCACATGATCGAGGAGCGCCTCGCCAGCGAGCTTGTTGCCGAGATTCTTTGAGCCGACGAAGCCGGGAGCAATCACCGGAACGATCGGCTTGCCGAATTTTTGCGCCGCCGCCTTGCAGACGGCGCCGATGTCGTCGCCGGTCATCGCCGGCACGCAGGTCTGGTAGACGAAGACGGCAGGCGGGGCGTATTTGTCGATGATTTCCTTGATCGATCGGAACAGGCGCTTCTCGCCGCCGAACACGACGTCGGTTTCGTTCATGTCGGTGGTGAAGCTGGTGCGATAAAGAGTCGAACCGGACGACTTGGCGCCGCGATTGTCCCAAGAGTTTCCCTCGCAGGCGATCGGTCCATGGACAAGATGCGCGACGTCGGTGATCGGCTGCAACGCGATCTTGGCGCCATCGAAGGCGCAACCGCCGGCCGCGGCCCCCGGCGCCAATTGCTTGGCGCAGCCTTTCTTGCGGTCGCTCGTAGACTTCCCTTTGTTCTTCGCGCAACCAGGCTCATGGAAGACCTGTGGCGCCGTCGCCGCCAGCGTGTTCATAACAAGTCCCCCGGGCGAGCCGGACCGCGAGCCTTCAGGCTCGCAGCCAATCAGGCGAGCCTGAAGGCTCGCGGTCCACAGACGCCTCAGCGAATGATGTCGAAGCTGTAGTCTGTCTTGCCGACCTCATTGGTGCTGTGGTCCATCTCGTCGAAGATCTTGTCGAGAATCCACACGAGAACGTTCAATGCACCCTGATAGCCCCACACCGGATAGCGATGATGGTGGTGGCGATCGAAGATCGGAAAGCCAATGCGGATCAGCGGCGCGCCCGTGTCGCGCTCGAGATATTTGCCATAGGTGTTGCCGATGAGAAAATCGACCGGCTCGGTGAAGAGCAGCGAGCGCATGTGCCACAAATCCTTGTTGGGATAGACATGGCAGTTGGCGCCGAACGGCGAGCTGTCGAACAGCTCTTGCACCTTCGCCGCCCAGGCCTTGCCGCCATTCGTCGATAAGATGTGGACGGGCTCGGCGCCGAGCTCGAGAAGAAAACCGGCAAGACCTAAGGTCAGGTCCGGATCGCCATAGATCGCGAACTTCTTGCCATGAATGTGCGCGTTCGAGTCGGCGATCGCATCGACGAGCCGGCCTCGCTCCTTGGCGAGCTCTGCGGAAATCGGCTTGCCGGTCAGCCGCGCCAGCTCCATCAAGAACTTGTCGGTCGCCTGCACGCCGACGGGAAAGTTGAGCGCCACGGTCTCCTGGCCTTTGCCAGCAATGTAGGGCAGCGTCTTTTCGGTGCAGAATTGCTGCATCGAAATCGTCGCCTTGGCGTGCAGCGCATTCGCCGCGTCTTCGAGCGTCGTGCCGCCGTCATACATGCGGAATTCGCCGTCGGTGGGCGTGTCCCACACGTCGCTGGCGTCGCCGAGGATGGTGTATTCGACGCCCATCGAGGCGAAGACGCGTTTGATCTCGCGCAGGTTGCCGATCGTATAGCCGTCGAACCCGCCGATAAGGTTGATCTTCTCATTGGGCTTGCGCTCCAACGCCGGCGCCGTTCCCGCCTTGCCATCCCAAAAATGCTCGAGAATGCCCTTCATCACGTTGTCGTAGCCGGTGACATGGCTGCCGACGAACGCCGGCGTATGCGCGAACGTAACGTCGAACTCTGCCGGCACTGAGCCCTTTTCCTTGGCGGTCTTGATGAAGGCGTTCAAGTCGTCGCCGATCACTTCCGCCATGCAGGTGGTCGAAACCGCGATCATTTTGGGCTTGTACATATTGTAAGCGTTGGCGAGCCCGTCGACCATGTTGTTGAGGCCGCCGAACACCGCCGCGTCTTCCGTCATCGACGAGGAGACGCAAGAGGTCGGCTCCTTGAAGTGGCGCGAGAAATGGCTGCGATAATAGGCCACGCACCCTTGCGAGCCATGCACGAAGGGAAGCGTCGCTTCGAAGCCGACCGCCGCGAACACGGCGCCAAGCGGCTGGCAGGCCTTGGCCGGATTGATCGTCAACGCCTCTCTGGCGAAGTTCTTGTCGCGATAGTCCTTTGTCTTGGTCCATTCGCAGACACGTTCGAGCTCCGCGTCGGCTGTCGGATTTTCGAATTGCTTCTTCTTCTCGAACATCTCCTTGTATTCCGGCTGGCGGAACAGCTCGAAGTGGTCGAGGACGTTCTCTGCATTCTGTGGCATATCGGCTCCTCGTTCAATCAGGCCGCCCACGGCGCTTTTGTTAATTTCCAAACCGGCGCGTTGATCGCCATGTCCATGTCGCGCGCGAAGATCGCGAAGCCGTCATAGCCGTGATACGGACCCGAGTAGTCCCACGAGTGCATCTGACGGAACGGCACGCCCATTTTCTGGAAGATGTACTTTTCTTTGACGCCGGAGCCGACGAGATCGGGCTTTATCTTGTCGACGAACTTCTCGAACTCGTAACCGGTGACGTCGTCGTAGATCAGCGTGCCGTCCTTCACATAGTGGGTGGTGCGCTGATAATCGTCGTTGTGGCCGAACTCGTAGCCCGTGCCGACGATCTCCATGCCGAGATCCTCATAGGCGCCGATCACGTGACGCGGACGCAAGCCGCCAACGAACAGCATGACTTTCTTGCCCGCAAGACGCGGACGATATTTTGCAATCACCGCATCCATGAGGGGCCGATACTTGGCGATGACCCGTTCGGCGCCTTCCTTGATCTTGTCGTCGAATTGGCTGGCGATCTTGCGTAAGCTCTCTTCGATCTTGGTCGGCCCGAAGAAGTTGTACTCGACCCACGGAATCCCGTATTTTTCCTCCATGTGGCGCGAGATGTAGTTCATCGAGCGATAGCAGTGCAGAATATTGAGCTTGGCTTTCGGCGTCGCTTCGAGCTCGGCTATCGTTCCGTCGCCCGACCACTGGGCGATGACGCGCAAGCCGATCTCTTCGAGCAGAATGCGCGACGACCAGGCGTCGCCGCCGATGTTGTAGTCGCCGATGATCGCCACATCGTAAGGCGTCGGCTCGAAGCGCGCCGGCTTGCCCGCCTGCTTGTCAAACACCCAGTCTCTGATCGAGTCGTTGGCGATATGGTGGCCAAGCGATTGCGAGACGCCGCGAAACCCTTCGCAGCGCACCGGAACGATGGTCTTGTCGTATTCCTTCGCCTTCGCTTTCGAAACCGCCTCGATATCGTCGCCGATAAGGCCGATCGGACATTCCGACTGGATCGAGACGCCCTTGTTGAGCGGGAACAGAGCTTGGACTTCGTCGATGAGCTTGGAAAGTTTCTTATCGCCGCCGAAGATGATGTCCTTTTCTTGGAAATCGGAGGTGAACTGCATGGTCCCGAACGTATCGACGCCTGTCGCGCCGACGTAATAATTGCGACGGGCGCCCCAGGAATATTGCCCGCAGCCGACCGGCCCGTGGCTGATGTGGACCATGTCCTTGATCGGACCCCACACCACGCCTTTCGAGCCGGCATAGGCGCAACCCCTGATGGTCATGACGCCTGGGATGGACTTGACGTTCGATTTGACGCCGCAATCCGATTTGGCTTCTTCGTATGCGCCGAGATGCTTGGCGCGACGCTTTGCGGTCTTCTCCGGATAGACCTCGAGGACCTCTTTGATGAGCTCCTTGTTGCGCGCTACCAGTTCTTCAATGGTTTCAGGTTCTACCAAGCTCATGACGCGGCCTCTTTAGCTTCTTTGTCTCGAGAGTGTCGTTCAAGCGGTCACGGCGAGTTCGTCGGCTTTCTTGCCGACCTGGCTCTCGTCGATCGCATCCAGGACGCCGTGCTCCATGAGCAGGTCTTCGAGCTCGTCCATGGTAATCGGCGTCGGAATGACGCCGTTGCCGACATTGGCGTCGATCTTCTTGGCCAGCGTGCGATAATGTTCCGCCTGCTTGGAGTTCGGCGCATATTCGACGACGGTCATGCGGCGCAGCTCGGCGTGCTGGACGACATTGTCGCGCGGCACGAAATAGATGAGCTGCGTGCCGAGCCGCTTGGCGAGAGAGTCCGCCAGCTCCAGCTCCTTGTCGGTCTGGCGTTCGTTGCAGATGAGCCCGCCGAGGCGCACGCCGCCGGAATTGGCGTATTTCAAAATTCCCTTGGAAATGTTGTTGGCCGCATACATGGCCATCATCTCGCCGGACATGACGATATAGATTTCCTGCGCCTTGTTCTCGCGGATGGGCATGGCGAAACCGCCGCACACCACGTCGCCGAGCACGTCGTAGGAGACATAATCGACGCCTTCATAAGCGCCGTTTTCTTCAAGGAAGTTGATCGCGGTGATGACGCCGCGCCCGGCGCAGCCGACGCCCGGCTCCGGACCGCCGGATTCGACACAGCGGATATTTTGGAAGCCGACCCTCATCACCTGTTCGAGTTCGAGATCCTCGACGGCGCCGGCTTCGGCGGCGAGGCTGAGGATGGTGTCCTGCGCCTTGGCGTGCAGGATGAGGCGGGTGGAATCCGCCTTGGGGTCGCAGCCGACGATGAGAATTTTCTTGCCCAACTCGGCGAGCGCCGCGAGGGTGTTTTGCGACGTCGTGGATTTTCCGATGCCGCCCTTGCCGTAGAACGCGATCTGTCGAAGCGCCATTTTATGTCTCCTTAGAGATACCGGTTTGATGCGATCGGCGCCCAATCCGCAGCCTCGCCTTGCGGGCCTCTTCCCGCAAGCGCCATGCCACCTCCGACAATTGCTCGTAATACCCTGTTGTAAAACGCATTCGATCGGATCGGACCGGGGCGGAACGGCGCGTCTCAAAGCCGACATTCATGCGCGGAATCAGACGAACGGTCGCAAATCAAGATCGCGCGCCCCGAGCCAGCCTTACGCTCCAGCCCGCGCGACCAAGCCTGCGGCCAGGTCGATGGCTTCCGGGACGGTCCGCCGTATGCTACTCATGCGTGAAATTAGTGGCGCAGCGCCGGCGGACGGCGGGGCGTCGAGTTCGCGCGTTGCGTCGATAGCGGCGATATCGGGCTGGCTTGAGGAGACAAAGCATGGCGCCGTCCCTTTATCTCGTGAACCCGAAGTCCGATTTTGCGACCTATTACAGCGCCGAAGTTCTGGCCGCCTCGGGATTGCCGGGAGCGACCATGATGGCCGATCTGGCCGCCGTGACGGTGGCGGCGCTGGCGCCCGCCGATTTCCAGATTGCGATCTGCGACGAAAACATCTCTGCGGTCGATTTCGATCATCCGGCGGACTGGATCGCCATCACTGGAAAGGTCAATCAACGGCGACGCCTGACGGCGATCGCCGACGATTTCCGGCGCCGCGGCAAGCGCGTGATCATCGGCGGCCCTTATGCGAGCCTCAGTCCCGCGCGCCTGAGGCCGCATTGCGACATCCTTGTATGCGGCGAGATCGAGGACATCGCGGCGGAGCTGTTCGCCGACCTGCGCGCCGGCCGTCCGCGCCAGACTTACATCGGCGACAGGCCCGATCTGGCGCGTTCGCCGATGCCGCGCTGGGAGCTTTACCCCAACCAGCGCGCTCTGGCGGGCGCCGTGCAGACCTCGCGTGGCTGTCCGTTCGAATGCGAATTCTGCGACGTCATCCAATATCTGGGACGCAAGCAGCGCCACAAGCCGATCGCCAAGGTGTTGGCGGAGCTCGATGCGCTGTTTGCGCAGGGCTATCGGACGGTGTTCCTGGCCGACGACAATTTCACCGCCTACCGGCGCCGGTGCAAGGAGCTGCTCGACGCCATGGCCTGGTGGCGTCGCCGCCATCCGGTCGACTTCGTCACGCAGCTATCCATCGACGCCGCCCGCGACGAGGAATTGCTCGATATGTGCGCCGCCGCCGGGTTGACGCAGGTGTTCGTCGGCGTCGAGACGCCGAATGAAGAGAGCCTGCGCGAGACCGGGAAGCGGCAAAACCTGCGCGTCGATCTCGCCGAGGAGGTGCAGCGCTTCATCGACCACGGGATCGCGGTGAGCGGCGGCCTGATCGTCGGCTTCGACGCGGACGGGCCGGACGTGTTCGACCAGCAATACGAATTCGCGATGTCGACCGCCGTTCCTATGTTCAGCCTCGGCGCACTCGTCGCGTCGGAGGCCACGCCGCTCTATGAACGGATCGTCCGCGAGGGACGCCTTTCGCCTGGCGCCGACGAGGTGCAGGGCGTGCCGTGGGCCTCTAATATCGAGCCGCGCAATATGAGCGGCGAGGAGTTGCGCGGTGGCGTGCAGCGGCTGTGCAATGCGCTTTACGCGCCGGCGGCGTTCGGAGAACGCATGCTGCGGTTCATCGAAAGCTTTGGCCAGGCGCGCCGCGACGGCGCCGCGGCGCCGCCCGTCGCGGGCGCGGTCCGCGAGGTCGATGCGCAGGCCATCCAACTGGCGCTCGACGTTCGCCGCATGGGCGAGCAAGAGGCGCGCATGTGGGGTCGCGTTTGGCGGGCCGTGTCGCGGCGGCCCGCAGCGACGCCGTTCGTCATGCGCATGCTTTTCCAATACGCGCAGGCAAGGCACATGTTCCGGCAAGGCGACTACTGGGAGCCGCAGCTCGGCGCTGCGCTGACCGCGGCGCGCCCCACAGCCTTAGCGAACTGAGGGCGTCGTTCGGAAATAAGTGAGCCGGACGCGTTTTCCCTCTCCCCGCTTGCGGGGAGAGGGAGAAACGCCGAGCGGATCCACCGGACGCCGCATCACCCGCCGGGGCGCCAACGCAAGACCGGCTGGCGCGCCGCCGCCGTCTCGTCGAGCCGCCGCCGTGGCGCGTAATGCGGCGCCGAGGAAAAGCGCCGCGAATCGCCGCTCAGCGCGCTGCGAGCCAAATCGCGCAGCGTGGCGATGAACAGGTCGAGCGAGGCTTTCGATTCCGACTCGGTCGGTTCCACCAACATGGCGCCGTGCGCGACGAGCGGGAAATAGACGGTCATCGGATGGTAGCCCTCGTCGATCATCGCTTTGGCGAAGTCGAGCGTCGTGACGCTCGTTCCTTGCAGCCACGCGTCGTCGAACAAAACCTCGTGCATGCAGGGACGGTCGCCGAACGGCTGCGACATCACGTCTCTGAGCGACGCCCTCACGTAATTGGCGGACAGCACCGCGTCGCGCGAGGCTTGCGCAAGCCCGTCCGACCCGTGAGAGAGCATGTAGGACAACGCCCGCACGAACATGCCCATCTGGCCATGAAACGCCACCATGCGGCCAAAGCTCGCCGTGCCTTCGCTATGTTCGACAAGACGCAGCGTCTCGCCCTCGCGCGCCAGGAAGGGGACAGGCGCGAAGGGGGCGAGCCGCGACGACAACACCACTGGCCCCGAGCCTGGCCCGCCGCCGCCGTGCGGCGTGGAAAAGGTCTTGTGGAGATTGAGATGCATGGCGTCGACGCCCATATCGCCCGGGCGCGCCACGCCTGCGATGGCGTTGAAGTTCGCGCCGTCGCAGTAAAAATATCCGCCTGCGTCGCGCACCAGGCGGGCGATCGCGACGACGTCGCGTTCGAACAGGCCGCAGGTGTTGGGATTGGTCAGCATGATGGCGGCGACATCCGGGCCGACCGCCGCAGCCACCGCCTCAGAATGCACGATCCCGTCTGCGCCGGCCGGAACCGTGCGGACCATGAAGCCGAGCAGCGCGGCGCTTGCCGGATTGGTGCCGTGCGCCGATTGCGGAATGAGCACGACGTTGCGCGAGCCTGTTTCGCCGCGCGCCGCGATCGCCGTCTTGATGGTCATGAGGCCGCAAAGCTCGCCATGCGCGCCGGCTTTGGGCGAGAGCGCGACGGCGCTCATGTGAGTGAGCTCCAGCAGCCAGCGCGAGAGTTCTTGCATCAGCGCCAACGCGCCCTGCACGGTGGACTGCGGCTGCAACGGATGAATGTCGGCAAAGCCTTCGAGCCGCGCCATCTTCTCGTTAAGGCGCGGATTGTGTTTCATGGTGCAGGAGCCGAGCGGATAGAGCCCGGCGTCGATCGAATAATTCTTGCGCGAAAGACGCACATAGTGACGAACCGCCTCCGGCTCCGACAGGCCGGGAAGGCCGATCGCCGTCTTTCGTTCGAGCCCGCCGAGGCGCGCCGCGAACGGCGCCGGCGCTTCGATGTCGACCCCGCTCACCTCGGGACGGCCAATCTCGAACAGCAGCGGCTCCTCTTGATCCAATCCACGATTGGACGTGAAGGTATGCGGCGCCGTCGCCACGGCGGGAACGGAATGCTTGGGCGTGTCGAGCATCACAGCGCTCCTTCCATTGCGGCGACGAAGGCGCCGCGGTCGTCGTCGGTGTTTACTTCGGTATTGGCGACGAGCAGCAGATCGTCCAATCCGACGCCCGGCAACAGCCGCGACACGGGCACGCCGGCGAGCACGCCGCGCACCGCCATCTTTTCGACGAGCTCAGCGGCGTCGCCTTTAACGCGCAGGGTGAATTCATTGAAGAAGGTCTCGTTGACGACCTCCACGCCGGGAATATGCGCCAGCAGGTCGGCGAGTTTCACGGCGTTGGCGTGATTGACGCGCGCCAGGCGACGCAGCCCCGCTTCGCCGAGCAACGTCATGTGAATGGCGAACGCGAGCGCGCAGAGGCCCGAATTGGTGCAGATGTTCGATGTCGCCTTGTCGCGGCGGATGTGCTGTTCGCGCGTCGACAGAGTGAGGACATAGCCGCGCTCGCCGTTTGCGTCGATCGTCTCGCCACACAGCCGCCCAGGCATCTGGCGCAGATAGTCCTGGCGCGTCGCGAACAGGCCGACGTAAGGGCCGCCGAACGACAAGGCGTTGCCGATCGATTGTCCTTCGCCGACGACGATGTCGGCGCCCATGGCGCCCGGCGGCGTCACGAGACCCAGCGCTACCGCCTCGGTAAAAACGCCAATGAGCAAGGCGCCGTGGCGATGGCAAGCCGCGCCGAGCGCGGCCAAATCACGCAAATTGCCGAAAAAATCCGGGCTCTGCACGATGACGCAGGAGACGCTATCGTCGATCGCCGCAATGAGGTCTTCCCGAGCGCGCACGTCGGGCGCAAGCGCAACGGTCTCATCGTCCGCGAGTTTCGACATGGCGCGCACGACATCGGCGTATTGAGGATGCAGGCCGCCGGACAGCACGGTTTTTTTGCGCTTCGTCACGCGATGCGCCATGAGCGCCGCTTCCGCGCAAGCGGTCGAGCCGTCGTACATGGAGGCGTTGGCGATCTCCATGCCGGTCAGCATCGCAACTTGCGTCTGGAACTCGAACAAATACTGCAGCGTGCCTTGGGCGATTTCCGGCTGGTAGGGCGTGTAGCTCGTCAAAAATTCCGAGCGTTGCACGAGATGGTCGACGCTCGCCGGCACATGATGCTTGTAGGCGCCTGCCCCGACGAAGAAGGGCGCGCGCGACGCTGGAACATTCTTTTCCGCGAGCGCGGACAGAAAGCGTTCGACCTCGAGTTCGGATTTGCCACGCGGGAGGTCCAGCCCTCGATCCAAGAGGCCGTTCGGCACGTCGGCAAACAAATCATCGCTGCGTTCGACGCCGATCTTGTGGAGCATTTGGGTTCTATCTTGATCGGTTAGCGGTAGATAGCGCATCGCTTGCTCCTCGTTGCTTCCGCTTCACACACGATTTCGGACCGACGCAATCACATCAGCAACCCTGCACGAGGGACTCGTATGCCCTCTGATCCATCAGCAGGGCGAGCTCTGCGGGCTCGGCCATCCGCAATTTCACGAACCAGCCCTTGCCCATGGGATCTTCATTGACGATCGCCGGCGCCGTCCCGAGTTCGGCGTTTATTTCGAAGACCTCGCCTGAAACTGGCGCATAGACCTCACTGGCCGCCTTCACGCTCTCGACGACGGCGAGTTCTTGTCCCTTGGCGATTTGTTTGCCGGCGGCGGGGAGTTCGATGAAGACGATGTCGCCGAGCTGCGCCTGCGCATAGTCGGTGATGCCGATCACGGCGATATCGCCGTCGACGCGGACATACTCGTGATCCTTGGTGTAGCGCAGACCGGTCATTTCCACTCCTTTCGGTTATTCAACCTCGAAAAAAGCGATGCGGCACAAAGGGGAGCCGCGTCACGCGCATCTCCATCGGCTTGCCGCGCACCTCTGTAGCGAGCAGCGAGCCAGGCTCCAAGAAACCGCGTTCGACGTAGCCCATGGCGATTGGACGCGCCAAGCTCGGCGAGAACCCGCCGGACGTGACGCGGCCGACGATGGTTCCGTCTTTTGAAAAGAGCGTTGCGCCTTCGCGCACCGGCGTCTTGGCTTCCGGCAGCAAGCCGACGCGCAAACGAGACGGGCCGCCATCGATGGCCGCGCGAATGCGCTCGAAGCCGGGAAAGCCGCCCTGTTGGCGCCGGCGCTTGCCGATCGACCAGAGAAGTCCGGCTTCGATGGGGTTCGTCGTTCGATCGATGTCGTGGCCGTAAAGGCACAATCCCGCCTCCAATCGCAAGGTGTCGCGCGCCCCGAGTCCGATCGGCGCAACGTCTGGATGGGCGAGCAAGCGTTCCGCAAAGGACGGCGCGATAGGGGCGGGAAGCGAAATCTCGAAACCGTCTTCGCCGGTATAGCCGGAGCGGCTGACAAACAGACTGCAACCCTCGTGATCACACATGCGCCAGCCCATGAACGGCATGTCCGCGACGCCAGGCAGGACGGCGGCGAGAACGGCGGCGGCGTGCGGCCCCTGCAAAGCCAGAAAAGCGCGATCTTGCAGCACGTCCAGGCCGAGTTTTGGAAATCCCGCCTTGAGCAGCGCGAAATCCCACGCCTTCGTCGCGGCGTTCACGACGAGAAAGAGGCGCTCCTCACGCCCAGGCAAACGCGTGACCATCAGATCATCGAGGATATTGCCGTCGTCATCGAGAAACTGCGTGTAGCGCGTCGTTTCTGGCGCCAGCTCCTCGATGTCGGCGGGCGCGAGCGTCTCGAGCAAATGCGCCGCGCCGTCGCCTGCGAGTATAGCCTGACCTAAATGCGACACATCGAAGAGCCCCGCTTTCTCGCGCGTATGCAAATGCTCGGCGACGATGCCCGACGCATAATGCAGGGGCATATCGTAGCCGGCAAAAGGCGTCATGCGCGCGCCGCGCCGCCGATGCAGCGCGTCGAGCGGCGTCTTGCAGAGTTCGACGAGGGTGGCGGGATCGCTCACGACGCTCTCCGGACGGCGGCTGCGCCTCGCGCGAGACGGATTTCTCCACCCGTGCGCGCCCCCCCTGTCCGGTAACCTGAGAGATTTCCCTGCGTTAACGCAGGTTGCACCCGTCGGTGGGCGCGCCGCGCATTGGCGACGGCGCCGCTTTCCAGAGTTTCGTCTTCTCCGCGGTCCTTTTGCCTGAGCGTTTCCGGGGCGGTTTCGCCTTCGGCTCCGGCTGGTCGGCCGGCCTCTCCCGCGAAGAATCGTCTAATCGTCAATAAAAATGTGGCCGATGCTTCGCCCCGTCAAGCGGCGGCGAGGTTTTTGTTGAGTGGCGCACAGAGCAAGCGCCTCGGTTTGCCCGAGCTTGAACTCGCGCGGCGGCCTCCTAATTCATCGGTATAAAATGAGACAGCGCCGCCTTGCTTCGGTTCGATTTCGCCTGATGAGCAACGCGAGCTTGATCGTCTGACGGCGAAGGTGGCGGTCTGCGCCGAGAGGAGAGCGGGCTATGAGAGCAATTCTCACCAAGGCGGTCACCACTTTGGCTATCGCGAGCGCGGTCGGCGCAATGGCGCCTGTGCCTGCGCAGAGTCATACGTTTCTGTTGGATTCGCTGCCTGCCGCCAAGTCGCATATCACGACGCCGATTGACGCAGTGAAGCTGCATTTTGGGGGAAGGGTCGATGCGCGCTATTCGACGATCCATCTGAAAAATGAAAACGGCGACATCCTCGCCTCCGGAACGCAACCGCAGTTATCGAGGGAATTTGCGCTTCCCGTCCCGCCCCTGTCGCCCGGGCGCTATCATGTCAATTTCCGGGTTCTTTCGACGGACGGGGATATCGTTCAGGGCGGGTTCGTTTTCGTTGTCGATGGTTAGAACGACGCCGCGAGATCGGCGTTGGCGCGCAATCGTTTCGAGGCGCAGCTCGAACGCGCTTGCAAGCATAGCGGCGCCGCAGTTTGACGGGCGATGGCCGATGGGGCAAGAGCAATAGAGGTCTCAATAGCTCCGGCGCAGACCAGTCGCGGACGCCAAATTCATGAACGTTCTGCTCATCGGTTCGGGCGGGCGCGAGCACGCCATCGCCAACGCCCTGGCGAAGAGCCCGCGACTCGCGCAGCTTTACGTCGCGCCGGGCAACGCCGGCACCGCGGAGGTCGGTCAGAACGTCGCGCTCGACGCAGCCGATCATGGCGCGGTCGTCGATTATTGCATCAGGCGCGATATCGGCCTCGTGGTCATTGGCCCCGAACAGCCGCTCGTCGCCGGGCTCGTCGATTGCTTGGAGGCGCGCGGCGTTCCTGTTTTCGGCCCCGCCAAGGCGGCGGCGCGACTCGAGGGCTCGAAGGGTTTTGCCAAGGACCTCTGCCGCGCCCATGGC
The DNA here is from genome assembly GCA_016178015.1 of Methylocystis sp. Lineage (GTDB taxonomy): Bacteria > Pseudomonadota > Alphaproteobacteria > Rhizobiales > Beijerinckiaceae > Methylosinus. Next base: position 18,099 of record JACOUB010000010.1, read on the forward strand.
GTCCCGACCGCCGCCTACGAGCGTTTCGACGATGAGGACGCTGCGCTGCGCCACGTGCGGGCCAAGGGCGCGCCGATCGTCGTCAAGGCGGATGGGCTGGCGAGCGGCAAAGGCGTCGTCGTCGCCGCAAGCGTTGCGGAGGCCGAGCGCGCGGTGAAGGGCATGTTCGGCGGCGCCTTCGGCAAGTCCCGTGGGGAAGTCGTCATCGAGGACATGCTCGCGGGCGAGGAGGCTTCCTTCTTCGTCCTTTGCGATGGCAGGCGCGCTATGCCGTTCGCTTCGGCGCAAGATCACAAGCGCGTCGGCGACGGCGATACGGGGCCGAACACCGGCGGCATGGGCGCCTATTCGCCGGCGCCTGCTGTGACGCCGGAGATCGAGGCGCAGGTCATGCGTCAGATCGTCGAGCCGACGCTTGCCGCGATGCGCGGCTCGGGCTGCCCGTTCAAGGGCGTGCTGTTCGCCGGCTTGATGCTCACCAGCGACGGCCCCAAGCTCATCGAATTCAATGTTCGCTTCGGCGATCCGGAGGCGCAGGCGATGTTGCCGCGCCTTGAGGACGATCTGCTCGAACTGATGCTCGCCGCCGCCGCGGGGGCTCTGCCGGAGCGGCCGATCCGATTGTCGCCGCAGACCGCGCTCACCGTGGTGCTCGCCGCCCAAAACTATCCGGGCGCGCCTTTGACGGGTACAGAAATCCGCCATGTCGAGCGCGCCAGCGCGCTGCAAGGGGTCATCGTCACCCATGCCGGCACGCGACGGGAGGGCGCGCGGCTCATCGCCAGCGGCGGCCGCGTGCTCAATGTCACGGCGCTGGCCGATAGCGTGAGCGAGGCGCAGCGGCTTGCCTACCGGGGCGTCGACGCCATCGACTGGCCGGGGGGCTTCTGTCGCCGCGACATCGGCTGGCGCGCGGCGGCGCGGGAGGCGAAGGTCGCGGCGAGTTGAAGCAGGCCCTGTTAAAGACCTCGCATTTTCGGGACTGGCGAGGTTTTCGATAAGGGGAGGCCAGCGTAATACCAACCGCCATAAATGTTGACCCGTCGGTGCGCGATAGGGGCGCGTCATGGCCGGGCTTGTCCCGGTCATTCACGCCCGGATGCGACGCGAAATCATCATCGGCGAGCGGAACTTCTCAGCCACGCCTTCGAACACACGGCAGCTTGTCGGCGTGGATGCCCGCGACATAGGCGAGCGAAGCGACGCCGTCTTCGACGGCTGTGCGCGGGCATGACGGGGTCGATATTTATCGCCGTTGATACAAATTGATCCGTCAGCGGCGCCATAGTGGAACATATCGAGAGGCATTCGTTGCCGCACCTCTTTCGGCGAGCGCACAGATCAATATCCCCGACATAATGCGCCGCCCGATTGCTGCGGATGGCGACGGTTCAAAATTCTCGACCAAAACTGGCCCTCTCTTCGCTCGGTGGTGTTGCGGCGTTGGCGACCTGTTTCACCTTGAAGCAGGTTTCGGACGCCGGGGGAGGGAACCCGTGCGTCCAGTATCGAGTGAAGAGTTCAGGCTCGGATCGATAAGCATAAAAAGACTGAATCACGAGGCTGCAGTGACCATGGTTTACAAGACGATGCAGTATCGCTCGTCAGTTTCGACTTTGCTGGCGTTTTGCAACGCTCACACCGCGACGCTGGCGTTCAAGCGACCAGATCTTCACGCAGCCCTGAGCGACATGATCGTATTGAACGACGGCGTTGGCATGGAGATCGCCGCCCGTTTGACATCCGGCCATGGTTTTCCGGCCAATCTCTGTGGAACGGACTTCGTTCCCTTACTTCTGGGCAGCAGCGACAGGCCGTTGCGCCTCTTCATCCTCGGCGCCAAGCCAGGCGTGATCGAACAGGCCGCGACCGTGTTGGCGCGTCGTTTTCCGCAACATCACATCGTCGGTTTCCACGACGGCTATTTCCCGGACACGGTTGAAAACAAAGTTGTCGCCAAGATCAGGGACTCGCGTCCCGACATCCTGCTCGTTGGCATGGGCAATCCTCGTCAGGAACTGTTCATGCACCGACATGCCGAGGAGTTTGGCTGCCAATTGGCGATCGGCGTTGGCGCTCTGTTCGATTTCATCACTGGATCAGTATGCCGTGCGCCGCTCTGGATGCGTCGGATGCGAATGGAATGGTTGTATCGTCTGACACAAGAGCCGCGTCGGTTGGCTTATCGCTATACGTTCGAAATGATCGAATTTGTTTGGGAGATTTTGCAACACAAGCGCGCGCAGGCGTCGGCGGCGCGCCTCGCGCGACACAAAAAGACGCCTCTTCGCCCATTCCCATGAAACCATAGGCTGCTCTCACGAGGCGTGGCAGAGATGCAAATAGTTCATGTGGTGCGGCAATACTGGCCTTCCATCGGAGGGCTTGAGGAATTCGTGGCCCGCCTTTGCGCGGAGCAACGCGCCAATGGACTAAACCCAAGCGTCGTCACGCTGAATAGGCCCTTCAAAGGCCCAAGGCGGAAGCTTCCTGCGACCGACCTTCATGAAGGAACCGAAGTCGTCAGAATTCCATATTGGGGTTCGACACGCTATCCCCTAGCGCCGGCAATTCTTGGCAAGCTCGATCGAGCCGATCTCATCCACGTTCATGCGGTTGACTTCTTTTTTGATTTTCTTGCGGCGACGCAGGTCATGCACCGTCGCCCGCTGGTGGCGACGACGCATGGCGGCTTTTTCCACACCGATGCGCACGCCCGCCTCAAACGCGTTTGGTTTAACACAGTGACGCGGCGCACGGCCTCTGCTTACCGGGCCGTCGTCGCCTGTAGCCGCGCAGACTTCGAGAGTTTCTCGAAGATTGCGCCGAGCAATTTGGTCCTCATCGAAAATGGCGTCGACATCGCCAAGTTCGCCGGCGCCGCGCGCGAGACGCCGGCCAAGAAGCTGGTGACGATCGGCAGATTCTCAGCCAATAAGCGGCTTGATCGTCTGCTCGACGCGATGCGCGCCCTGGTTGCTCTGGACAACGAGTGGCGGCTTCACATTGTTGGCGCTCAATCGGATTGGACGCTTCAAGATGTGACCGCCGCCATCAATGCGCGCAGCTTGGCGCGTGAAGTCACCGCGCATGTCGGCTTGACCAATGACCAGATGCGCGACGTGATCGGCGATGCGAGCTTGTTCGTCAGCGCCTCCGAATATGAGGGGTTCGGAATGGCGTTGGTGGAGGCGTTGAGCGCCGGGCTGACGCCAATCGTTCACGCCAATGCCACATTTCGCGGCTTCGAGGCGACGCATGGCTTCATCCGTCTGGCTGATTTCGCCAACGCGCGCGCCAGCGCCGCAGCCATTCAGCAAGCTTTCGCTGAACTTTTGGAAAAGCCGACCGAGACGCGCCAACGCGCCATCGCCTTGGGGAAGAATTTTTCCTGGCCGGATGTCGCCGCGCGTTACACCGACGTCTACCGGAAAATTCTATCCGGTTCCGCAAACGCGCCGCCTGCGATACGATCCGAACGCCCCCACGTAAGTTGAGCTATGGCGATAAAAATGGTGCCCAAGAGAGGACTCGAACCTCCACGGCTTTCACCACTGGTACCTGAAACCAGCGCGTCTACCAATTCCGCCACCTGGGCCCGGCGCGTCTCTTACGAGCCGGGCGAGCGTCTTGTCAATGTGATGTCCGGGCTCACGCTCACCGCCCGGTTACCTTTGGCGAAAACGATTTTAGTTTGGTCAAATCATTCCATTTTGGCGGAAAGCGCGCTACAGCACGAGCTGGAGCCGGCGCAAGCTCGAACATTCGACCAGACAGCGTGGGGCTTATGATGGGTGGCGATCGAGCGGGGGCGGATCAGCTGGCGACGGTGTTCGGCGGCTCCGGGTTCGTTGGGCGGTATGTCGTGCGCGCCTTGGCCAGAGATGGATGGCGGGTGCGGATCGCCTGCCGGCGGCCCGATCTCGCCGCGCATTTGCAGCCGCTTGGCGACGCCGGCCAGATTCACGCCGTGCAGGCCAATCTGCGTTATTCCGAGTCGATCGCCGCTGCTTTGCGCGGCGCCGACGCGGCGGTCAATCTCGTCGGCATTTTGGCCGAGGGCGGACGTCAGTCATTCGCAGGGGTGCACGTGCAGGGCGCGCGAGCGGTGGCCGAAGCGGTGCGGGCGGCCGGCATCTCCCGTTTCGTGCATGTGTCGGCGATCGGCGCCGACGCGAATTCCGCCTCTGCTTACGCGCGCAGCAAGGCTGCGGGCGAGGCGGCGGTGCGGGACCTCGTTTCCTGCGCCGTGATCTTACGGCCTTCCGTCATTTTTGGTCCGGAGGATGATTTCTTCAACCGCTTTGCGGCGATGGCCCGGCTGCTGCCGTTGCTGCCGCTGGTCGGCGCCAAGACGCGTTTCCAGCCGGTGTTCGTCGGCGACGTCGCGCAGGCGACGGCTCTCGCCTTAGCGGGCAAGGCCGCCGCCGGCGCGACCTATGAGCTCGGCGGCCCGCAGGTGAAGAGCTTGCGCGAATTGGTCGAGTATGTTCTGGCCGTCACTCAGCGCCATCGCCGCCTCGTGGCGATCCCCTTCGGCAGCGCCAAGCTGGTGGCGGGAGCGACGCAGCTCCTCCGCAAGCTGTCGCTCGGACTGTTCCCCAAATCATTGTCGCTGACCGGCGATCAAGTCGAGCTGCTGCGCTGCGACAATGTCGTTTCGGAACAGGCCAAATCCGCCGGCCTGACGCTGGAAGGTTTGGGGATCGCGCCGCAGGCGATTGGGGCGATCGCGCCAGCCTACCTTTATCGCTTCCGCAAGAGCGGGCAGTATCAGGCGCAGCGGATCGCCTGATCGGCAGCCTCATACGGTTTCCGCTTGATCGGTTCGGGGTTTACCTCTCCCCGCTTGCGGGAAAGGTCGAGCGGGCGCCGCGCCTTGACGAACCAGGTCGTCACGGCTTCTGCTGGCTTTCGTGCGGCGCCCAGCCGGTCAGCCAGACGAGCTCAAAACTGGCGCGCACGCGGCCGTCGGCGTCTGAGAATAGCTCGCCGTATAGTTCTGCCGCGCGCGTCAAGACCGAACGCCGCAAGGGGCGGCGCGAGCGCTGGGTCAACGCATTAGCCGCGCCCATCGCGCGCAGCTCGGCGCACAGACCGAACATCGAAGCATAGCGCAGCCTGAAACTGTCGACGTCGGCGACCGGCAGGGCGAAGCCGGCGCGTTGCAGCAGCGCGCCGGCTTCGCGCACGTCGACGAACGGCGAAACGCGCGGCGCGGCGCCGCCGAGGATTTCCTGTTCGGCTCGCGCCAACGCCGTTCGCAGCTCGACGAGGCTCGCGCCCCCTGGAAGACAGGCGAGGAACAATCCATCCGGCGCGAGGATGCGCCTGACTTGCGACAGCGCTCCAGGCAGATCGTTGACCCACTGTAGCGAGAGGCCCGACGCCACCAGATCGAAGGAGGCGGGCGCAAAGGGGAGCAATTCTTCGTCCGCGACGACGCGGGGAGCGTCCTCACGCAACAGCGAGCTGGCCAAAGGCGCGGCGCGGATGGGCGCGGCGCCTCCGCCGGCGCGCAGGACTTCAAAAAAATGCGATGACGGCGAACCAAGGTCGAGCGCACGCGGAAAGTTCCGCTTGATGGCCGCCAGACGATCGGCGAGGTCTGCCGCCGCGCGCTCCATCAGAAAGTGCGGCGCATTGCGGGCAAGGGCGCGACGCAGGCGCTCGCGCAACAGTTGGCGATCGAAAACCAGCGGCGGGGCTGATGCAGCGCTCATACGCCGTCATGGCTCGAACGACGGCTCCGACGCAAGACTGACCGCGTCTTTTCCGGCCGGCGCCACATATGATGAAAATGTGGGGAGGGCACAGTGGCGCGGCGGTCGAGTCGTTGTTGCAGGAATGTCACAGCTCGGAAAATCTTAATGTTACCCCCTAACCGAAAGCACCCGAATGGTTCGACAAGGGTAGCGCAGAAGCTAGAGTGTGGCGTCTTGTTCTTGGCCCGACGCTGGCCCAGTCAACGAGGTTGGAAACGTCATGCGTAGCTCATTCTTCCGTGACCATGCTTTGCGGTTCGGCGCGCGGCGCGCGCGCTTTGTGCAAAATCTCGCAGCTGGCGTCGCTCTCGCCGCCGGCGTGACGGTTATGCCGGCGGCCGGTTCGGCGCGCGACATGGTGGCGTTCTCGCCGACGGTGCAGCCCGGCACGATCGTCATCAGCGCCAGCCAGCGCAAGCTGTTCCTCGTGGTCAGACAGGGAGTCGCCATTCGCTACCGCGTCGCCGTGCCGAAAAGCGGCAAGGAATGGTCGGGTTACGCCAGCGTCAACGCCAAATACGTCAATCCGGACTGGGTCCCGCCGCCGATCGTCAAGCACGACCATCCGGAACTGCCGAATTTCATCAAAGGCGGTTCGCCGCATAATCCGATGGGCATGCGCGCCTTGACGCTCGATCGATACCAGGTGGCGATCCACGGCACCACCCATAAAATGCGCGCCTCGATCGGCACCGCGGCCTCTTACGGTTGCATCCGCATGCTAAACGAGGATGTGGTGGACCTGTTCGATCGCGTCAGCGTCGGCACCCCCGTCGTCATGACGCAGTGAGCGTCGCTCGCATGGTTCGCAGCGGCGCCGCCGCGGCGGCCGAATCATGATCAAAAAACCTGGTCTTGCGAATCGGGCGAAGCCGGCGCTTCGACGGGTGAGGTTGTTTGTTTTGCGGTTTCTTGGCGGCCGGTCATCGAAACGGCGTTAGCCATTTCCTTGACAAGCGCGGTTTTCCCACGATTTTTTTTGCGCCCAACCACGCTCGCGCCTGTGAAAGGCGGCCTCGCGCCAGTAGACCGCGGCGTACGAATCTAACAGTGTGCGCGTGACGATAAGGCTGTTCGCCCAGTGTTCGACTGCCGGGAAAGCCGGTAGAAGTGGGTGGGGAAACGATTCGTTTCCAACGAGCTTTGCAAAGGAGACGCCTCCGGAGCGCATTTCCGTAAAGAGTGGAATCCGGTTTTACGTTCGCATGCGCGACGCTTTTGCGACCGAACGCGCTTTTTTCGGGCTGGTCGATCGGCGTTCACTCGACCTCAAAGCGCGCGCAGACGCGTCCTGCGTCGCTGTCTTGTATTCGTCGCCGTGTCGGGCCGACACTTCACAACAGGTTTCGCTCATGCTGATCGCATCCGAAAAAAACATCGAACGCGCCGAGCATCCGGTCGATGTCGTCGAGCAACTGGCCGCCACCAACGACTGGTCATTCGACCGCGACGATGAAAACGAGATTTCCATCTCCGTCGCCGGCGGGTGGACCGATTACCATGTGGCTTTCACCTGGCTCGAAGATCTCGAGACGCTGCATGTGAGCTGCGGCTTTGAACTGCGCGTCCCCGAGCGGCGGCGCGCTGAGGTCATGGCGCTGATCGCCGCGATCAACGAACAGATGTGGGTCGGACATTTCGATTTGTGGCCGGCGGACGGCGTGGCGATGCACCGCTATGGCCTGTTGCTGGCCGGGGGAGCGCAGCCCTCCGGCGCGCAATGCACGGCTCTGCTCGACACCGCGCTGAAGGCCTGCGAACGCTATTATCAGGCGTTCCAGTTCGTTCTCTGGGCCGGCAAGAGCGCCCGCGAAGCACTGGATACGGCGACGTTCGAGACCAAAGGCGAGGCGTGAGCGGGCCCGCTGCAACGGGCGCCTTGCCGGCGACGCTGACCCTGGTCGGCGCCGGCAAGATGGGGTTCGCCTTGCTGCAAGGTTGGGCGGCGCGTGGGCTTGCCGGCGCGGGCGTCACCGTTCTCGAACCCCATCCCACAAAGGACGTAACCGCACTCTGCACGGATCGCGGCTTTCGTCTCAATCCGCCAGTGGGGCAGGGGCCAGCGCCGGAGTCTTTGGTTCTGGCGATCAAGCCGCAGATGCTGGAAAGCGTCGCGCCATCGCTTGTGCAGCGCATGGCGCCCGGCGCGCTCGTCGTGTCGATCCTGGCGGGCAAGGCTGTCGCCACGATCGCGGCGCGTCTGCCGGCGGCGACAGCGATCGTGCGCGCCATGCCCAACACGCCGGCCGCGATTGGACGCGGCGTCACCGGGGCCTTCGCCAATGCGGCGGTGAGCGAGACGCAGCGCCGCCTTGCACATGCGCTGCTCGCCAGCGTCGGCGCGGTGGAATGGGTGGAGAGTGAGGAGCTCATCGACGCCGTGACGGCGGTGTCGGGCTGCGGTCCCGCTTATGTCTTCTATTTTGTCGAGGCGCTGGCGCAAGCCGGCGCAGCGGTCGGTCTTCCGGCGGACCTTGCGGCGCGCTTGGCGCGGGCGACGCTCATCGGTTCGGGCGAGTTGCTGCATCGCAGCGCCGGCGTCTCCCCCGAGACGTTGCGCCAGAATGTGACCTCGCCCGGCGGCGCGACAGCTGCAGCGCTCGAGGTTTTGATGGCGAGACAGGGGCTCATCGAGCTTCTCGCACGCGCCGCGGCGGCGGCCAAGCGGCGGGCCGGCGAACTTTCCGGTTGAGGGGTTGGCCCAAGCAGTTGCGCGCCTACATGAGTGTGGGCGTCACGCCGCCCTCGCGAAGACGACGAGCAACATCGGCAGCCGGCGCTTTTGGCAATAATATGGGAGGGGCGTCATGACAGTTGGCGGCGACAAATCCGAGAGGTCCGGCGCGCGCACCGCCAGCGGCGGGGCGGGGGAGGGAGAGACGCGCGAGCGTATCGTCGAAGCTTTGATGAAACTCGCGGCGCGACGCCGTTTCGAGGACATCACGATCACCGACATCGCCCATGAGGCGAATGTATCGCTGGCCGATTTCGAAGAATTTTTCCCGTCCAAGGGCGCCGTGCTGGACGGGTTTGCGCACAAGATCGACCGGCTCGTGCTGGACGGCATGACCGGCGATTACGCCAGCGAACCGGCGCGCGAACGACTTTACGACGTGCTGCGCCGCCGCCTCGAGGCGCTGGCGCCCTATCGCGCCGCCCTGGAGGGCGTTACGCAATGGGTTTGGACCGATCCCTTCGCCGCCGCCGCGCTCAATCGCACGGTGGTCAACTCCATGCGCTTCATGCTCGAGGCCGCCGACATCGAAAGTGAAGGCGCCGTGGGGGCGTTGCGGCTGCAAGCGTTGGCGATCGTCTGGTGGCGGGTGCTCGGCGTCTGGTTCGAGGACCGCGACGAAGACCTGTGTCGCACCAAGACGGCGCTCGACCGCGAACTGTCGCGCATCGAGAGCTATTTGGAGCGCATCGAGGACGTTGCGCGCCTCGCCTCGCCTTTCACCTCGCTGGGCCGGGCCATCTTCGGCGGCTTTGACGGGCGGCGCAAACACACGCGCCGCCACGCCAGGGATCGCGACGAGGAGTCCGAGGACTACGGCTACGACGCGCGCCATCGCCGTCGTCGTCACGACGACGATCATCGCGGCCACGCGCGGGCGTGAGCGGCGGGCGGTCTGAAACAGCCATTTTGCGGCGATGCGCTGCTGTTGTGCGAGCCGTCGCTACACGCCGGCCACGAACATGACTCGGGCCGCGCACGGCGTTGACGGGACGGGAGCAAGGATTGAAACTCTCGGCCGTGTATGCTATTGTCATACACATGCCCAACCTATCGAACACCACGGTTTTGAGCGTCCGGGTCAGTCCCGATGAGCGGGCTATCCTTGAAGCGGCGGCGGAGCAAGCGCGCACGAGTCTCAGCGACTTCATGCGCCGCAAGGCCATCGAAGCGGCCGAGATCGACGTGCTCAATCGGACGCTCGTGACCATTCCGGCCAAGGACTGGGAAGCGTTCGAAGCCTGGATCGATCGCCCCGCCGTGGCGATCCCGGCGCTCACTAAACTCGCGCGCCGAACCCCGTCCTGGGAGCGATGACATGGCGGCGGTGACTCCGCCGCGTCCGCTCGCCGAGGATGACGACCGCAATCTTTTCGATTGCGGCCGGGAGTCGCTCAACTTCTGGTTGCGACGGCACGCGTGGGCCAATCAGGCAAGCGGGGCTTCACGCGTGAACATAATCGCCGACGCCGCGTTGGGGCGGATCGTCGGCTACGTCACCCTGAGCGCCGCGCAAATCGAGCGCGCGTTCCTTGCTAAGCGGCAGCAACGCAATCGCCCCGACCCTGTGCCCGTCACGCTGCTCGGTCAGCTCGCCATCGACAAGGACTATCAACGACAGGGGCACGCCGCGTCGCTGCTCCTGTTCGCGCTCAAGACGGCGCTGCGCGCGTCCGAAAGCGTCGGCAGCATGGGCGTCATCACGCATCCGCTCGATGATGGCGTGCGCCGTTTCTACGCGCGATGGGGATTTCAAGACCTGCCGTTCGATCCACGCCGCGCCATGATGGTGCGCATGGTGGATTTGCAGCAGAGTTTTAGAGCGTAGAATTACACCGGCGCTGTCACAGTGGCGCGGAGTCCGCCGAGCGGACTGCGCTCCAGCTCAATATCGCCGCCGTGCGCTCGGGCGATGTCGCGCGCAATGGCGAGCCCCAGCCCCGAACCGCCGCTGTCCTGATTGCGCGACTCGTCGAGCCGGTAGAACGGCCGGAAGGCGTCCTCGCGGCGCTCCACCGGAATTCCCGGACCATCGTCGTCGATGTGAATGGTCAATAGATGTCCGTCGTTGACGGCGGCGATGTCGACGCGCTTGCCATAGCGCTGGGCGTTGCCGACCAGATTGGCGAGACAGCGTTTGAACGCGGCGGGGCGCACGGTGATGTGCGGCTTGCCGGCGAAGGACGCTTGCGCTTCGAGGCCGCGTCGCTGCGTGTCGGCCGTCAATTCGTTGAGAATGGCCGCGATGTCGGTCGGCGCCGGGGCCTCGCCGCTGTCGCCGCGCGCGAACGCCAGGTAGGCTTCGACCATGCGCTCCATCTCGTCCAAATCTTTCTTCATCCCCGAAGCTTCGGGCGTTGCGTCCATCAGCGCCAGCGAAAGCTTGAAGCGCGTGATGATGGTGCGCAGATCGTGGGAGACGCCGTTGAGCATGGTGGTGCGCTGTTCGATGGCGCGCTCGACGCGGCGTTTCATCTCCAGGAAGGCGGCGCCGGCCTGACGCACCTCACGTGCGCCGCGCGGACTGAACTCGACGTCGCGGCCCTTGCCGAATTCCTCCGCGGCGCGCGCGAGCCGCAGGATCGGGCGAATCTGGTTGCGCAGGAAGGACGTGGCGATCGCGATGATGACCAGCGACGCGATCACCATCCAAATGAAGAAGATGTGCGAGTTCGACGCATAGGCTTGGGTGCGATGCGCGAGAAGGCGCATGTTCGCGTCTTCGAGCGCCACTCTGATCTCGATCAGATTGGAGCGCCCCACGGTGTCGATCCAGAACGGCCGCGCAAGTTTGCGCGAGAGTTCCGCCGACAGCGCGTGATCGAGCAGCGAAAAGAACGGCTTTTGCGCCGGCGGCGGCAACGGCTCCTTGGGCAGGATCTGCAAGTCGATCGACAGGTCCGCGCCGGCGATGCGTTGCAGGGTTTCGTGACGCGGGTCTTGCGGATAGTCGTGATAGATGTCGACCAAGGCGGCGACGTCGCGCGCCACGGCGGCTGAGAGCCGAGCGGTCACGGCCTGCCAGTGCCGCTCCATGAAGAAATAGGCGACCGCCGACTGCAACAGAACGATCGGCAGGATGACGATCAACAGCGAACGGGCATAGAGTCCCCTCGGCATGCGGTCATGCAGCCAGCCGGCGAATTGCCGCCAAACAGCGCGCGGCGCGCCAAGGACGCTTGGGAGAACGACGGTCATCGTGGGAACCCGTTTCCTTGTTCGCTGCTCGGCGCACGATCCAGCAGGAGACGATAGCCGCGGCCGCGTATGGTTTGCAGATAGCGCTGGCAGCCGGCGTCGCTCTTTATTTTTCGGCGCAGCCTGGCGACCTCGACATCGACGCTGCGTTCGCCCGCGCTTGCATCACCGCCATCGACGTCGCGCAGCGCCAGCCTTTGCCTTGAGACGATGTCGCCGCCGCTTCGCGCCAGCACTCGCAACATTTCGCGCTCGCGTGTGGTCAAGTGAACGGCGGCGCCGCGCTCGAGGAGTTCGCCGCGCTCGAGGTGGAACGAAAAATCGCCGAAGCGGACAATCTCGCAAGCGGCGGGAGGTTGCATGGAGCGGCTGGCGCGTCGCAATACGCTGGCGATGCGCAACGACAATTCGCGCGGCTCGAAGGGCTTCGCCAGATAATCGTCGACGCCCGCCTCGAGGCCCTCGACGCGATCCCTGGTCTGCGTCAAGGCCGTCAGCATCAGGATCGGCGCCGAGCGCAACGGCTCGTCTTGCCGTCGCAAGCGGGTGGCGAATTCTGTGCCGCTCTCGCCCGGCATCATCACGTCGAGCACGATGAGATCGAAAGTCAGATCGCGCAGCCGCGCCATGGCCTCGCCGGCGTTGGCGGCGGAGGTGACGAGATAGCCCTCGCTGGCCAGGAAGCGCGACAACAGCGTGCGGATGCGCTTGTCATCGTCCACGACCAGAATATGGGCGCCGCTCGCCCCGGGGTCGAATCTCGCCGTCGCCGCGCGCGCCGTCATGACGCCTTGCTCGCTGTCATGCGCGCGCCGCCGCGCGACAGAGGGACGCGAACGCGCTCGCGTTCGGCTGCGTCGATCATGGCGAGGAGAAAGTCGGTCGCCGCGCCCCGCGCGCTTGCCGGCAGCTCGTTCAGCACGCGGACGAAGTGCTCCGATTGCAAGTGCGCAAGCTCTTGCGCTAGCCCAGCTCCCTTGGCGGTGGTGTAAAGCAGACGCTGACGGCGGTCGCTGAAGCCGGCTCTCGCTTCGACGAAACCAGCTTCGAGCAATTGCTTGAGCACGCGGTTGAGGCTTTGTTTGGTGATCTTCAATATGTCGAGCAGCGCGGCGATGGCCAGGCCCGGCCGGCGGTTGACGAAATGCAGCACGCGATGATGCGCCCGTCCAAATTCGTAATTCTCCAGCATCCGGTCGGCGTCGCCGACGAAGTCGCGATAAGCGAAGAAGAACAGTTCGATGAGATCGAAGATCGGTTCGTCCGCCCTCAGCGCCTCCCGCCGCCGCGCCGGCGCGGGCAGGGCGTTCGCCTCTAAGGATTTTCGCTGAACCGCTGATTTCACCTTGGCGCCCGCCACATATGTCGTTTCGGTTCCGATGGGTCGTTGTTGCGCGTCCCGCCGCCTTATACGTCAGCTATATTGACATATTTGTGGCCGATGGCTAGTGGTCTGCCGCGAGGAGCGGCGGCAAAGCCGCATCGGGCCGCGCGGTTTTTTCGGAGAGTTAAATGTCGGTTGCGCCCTTCGACCAGCGCGACGGCCATATCTGGCGCAATGGCGCCCTGGTTCCGTGGCGGGACGCCAAGCTGCACGTCCTCTCGCATGGGCTGCATTACGCTTCCTGCGTGTTCGAAGGCGAACGCGCCTACGGCGGCGCCATTTTCAAATCGAGGGAACATTCCGAGCGCTTCAAGCGTTCGGCGCAATTTCTCGACTTCGAAATACCCTATTCGGTCGCCGAGCTTGATGCGGCGAAACAACTCGTCGTCGACGCCAATGGCTTTACCAACTGCTATGTGCGCCCCGTGGCCTGGCGCGGCAGCGAGATGATGGCGGTCGCGGCGCAAAATTCGACGATCCATGTGGCGATCGCCGTGTGGGATTGGCCGAGCATGTTCGACGTGGAGACCAAGATGAAGGGCATCCGTCTCGACATCGCCGAATATCGCCGACCCGATCCGCAGACCGCGCCGGCGCTGGCCAAGGCCGCCGGCCTTTATATGATTTGCACGATCAGCAAGCATCGGGCCGAGCGGCGCGGCTACGCCGACGCGCTCATGCTCGATTGGCAGGGCCGCGTCGCCGAATGCACCGGCGCCAATGTGTTTTTCGTTGCTGATGGCGCGCTGCACACGCCGATCGCCGATTGCTTCCTCGACGGTGTGACGCGGCGCACGGTGATCGATCTCGCCAGACGGCGCGGCGTCGAGGTGGTTGAACGGCGCATTCTGCCCGACGAACTGAACAATTTTAACGAGTGCTTCATTTGCGGCACCGGCGCGGAAGTGACGCCGGTCGCCGAGGCGGGTCCTTACAAATTCACGCCGGGCGCTATTTCCCGCGCGCTGATCGAGGACTACACGCGCGAAGTCAATCCCAGAGCGGCGGCGGCGTGAGGCGCCGTCTGCGAAGGCGCAGGCGCGAAGCGTCCGAATCTCGCCTCAATATCGCGCCCAGGCATAATAACGCTTGCGCACGGTCCGATAGGGGACTGTCGGGACATCGCGGACCCGTTGCAGCGGTCGACGGGCGGTCATGGGCGCGTCGCTCGTGGCCGCGATGGGCGCATAGATTGTCGTGAGAACGCCGGCGCCGCCCGCGCAGCTCTGCCCATAAGCGAGGGCGGCGAGGACCGTCGGGTCGGCGTTGACGGCGCTGTAGGCGGCCGGACGGTAGACATGATCATATTTGCCGCGGTAGCCGCAGCCGTAACCATAGCCGCAGCCATCGCCGCCGTCGCCACAGTCATAGCCGTAGCCATTGCCGCCGTAGTCGCCAGCCGCAGCGCCGCCAGCGGCCAACAGGCCGACGACCACCGCGCCGCCGAATGCGATCGCTCGAAGTTTCAAAATGAAACGCATGGCGCGCCCTCTTTGTCGAATTGATCCGATGGCGCCGGCGTCGACCGCCTGCATCGTTCGCCAACGGGACGCGTTCATCGCCCCGTATCGGCGATGCAATCGCCGTTCCTTTGAAAAGCAAGCACAAGCGAACCTGAAGGTTCGCGGTCCAAGCAACTCCGGACGGCGAGCCGAGGCGTCGGGCCTTAAGCGCTCACCCTCGCTTTGATGGCGTGTTCGGCGAGCGTCTTGCCGAGCGACCAGACGGAGCTGGGCGCCTTGTGCGCGTCGGCGATCACCGCGTCGAAGGATTTCTCGATCCACTCGCAGTCCGATGCATCGATGGTCAACGACGGCAATAGCTTGATGGTGTGGTTGCCGTGTCCGGCGACTTGCGTCAGCACCTTGTGGGTCTTGAACAAGGGTATGCTGATGAGCTGGCAGAACAGGCCGCAATTGACCGTCTCCAACAGGTTCCACGCGGCCTTAAGCTTGAAGGAACGCGGTTCGCCGAACTCCACGCCGATCATCAATCCCTTGCCGCGCACGTCGGCGACGAGTTCGTAGCCTTTGGCCATGGCGCGGAAGGAAGTGACGATGCGTTCGCCCAATGCTGCGGCGTTCTCGATGAGCCGTTCGGACTCGAGCACGTCCAGGGTCGCATAGCCCGCCGCCATGGCGAGATCGTTCTTGCCGAACGTCGAGCCATGCACGACGGCGCGGTCTAAGCGGTCGAACACCTTGTCGAAAATCCACTTGCGGGTGATGACGGCGCCGACCGGCACATGGCCGCCCGACAGCGCCTTGGCGATGAGGATCATGTCCGGCTCGACGCCATAGTGATCGATGGCGAAAAACCGCCCGGTGCGGCCGACCCCCGTCTGAATTTCGTCGGCGACAAACAGCGTTCCGTATTTTCGGCACAAGCGCGCGGCTTCCGCGAGATAGGCGTCGTCCGGGATGTTGACGCCCTTGCCCTGAATCGGTTCGACGAAGAAGGCCGCGACGTCTTTTCCCGTCAAGGCTTGTTCCAGCGCGGCGAGATCGTTGAAAGGTATTTCGGTGGCATGCGGCAGAAACGGTCCGAAGCCTTGTTTGAAAACGCCGTCGCCGTTCATCGACAACGCGCCATAGGTCAGTCCGTGAAAGGAATGCGCGCAGTGGACGACGCCGGCCCTTCCCGTCGCAGCTCTGGCGAACTTCATCGCCGCTTCGGCCGCCTCGGCGCCGGAATTGGCGAAGAACACCTTGTCGAGATAGGGCGCATAGGCAAGCAGGCGCTTGGCCAAGAGACCCGCTGCAACCGAGACGTCGAGTTGCACGAGATTGGGGAGATCCGCCGCCAGCACGCTGATCAGCGCCGCGCGCAAGGACGGATGGTTGCGCCCGATCGCGAAAACGCCCCAGCCGCTGAGCAAATCCAAATAACGGTCGCCGGCGCGATCGAACAGATATTGTCCTTGGCCGCGCACAAAGCCCACGTCATAGCCGATGGTCCGCAAGACGCGCACCCACATCTCGTTGAGATATTTGGAGTGCAGGGCGTAGCGCTCGCTCTCATGCTCGGCGTGGAGCGCCGCGAGATCGAAATTTGCGGCGGAGCGCCCGCGTCGACTTAGCTCTTGGTCCGTTTGCATGGGCGGGCGGGCAGTCATAGCAGGCTCCATCGGTTGCGCGGCGCATTCAGGCGAGAGCCTTGCGCGCTTAAGGGATCAGCGGCGCAGCTCAAGGCCCAAATCGGCCGACGATTCAACTCGAATCCATGACATCCTTGCTGACCGGCGGGGCCGCCTGCGACCAAACAGCGCGCCCGGTCCCGCCGTTCGGCGCCAAATGCGCACGCCATCCCTGTTTTGGCAACAAAAACTTGATCGACCAACGGCCTCGATTTTCAGGCGTAGTCCGCCGCTTGCCCGATACTTGTGAATCGCTATCCACAGCATTCGCCGTGGGCGCGAAAAAGACAGTTGGATGACGCGCGGCGAATGCTATCTTCACGCAAGTGATTCGTGGGTGGGATAGCGACTCGTTTTCGAGTGGCTAAGGATCGCGAGGCGTTATGCGTGACAGCTCTGGGTCAGCATGGGGAGTTGGTCAGTTGAGCGCCAAGATTTCTTTTGAAGGCGAGTTCGGCGCGTCTTCCTCCGGAATGGAAGGAGATGAAATCTGCCTCGACCTCCTGGAGGTCTCCGGGAGCATCAAATGGTTCGACGTCGCCAAAGGTTACGGGTTCGTCGTTCCCGACGATCGTTCGCCCGACATTCTGCTGCATGTCACAACTTTACGGCGATGCGGTTTCCAAACCGCCAATGAAGGCGCGCGCGTCGTTTGCGAGGCGCAGAAGCACTCCAAGGGTATGCAGGTTTTCCGCGTCATCGCGATGGACGAGTCGATGGCGCTGCAACCGGCTCGCGGGCAGGCGGCGCGCACCCATGCGCAGGTGACGCCCTCCAGCGGCTATGAAATCGCCATCGTCAAATGGTTCAACCGGGTGAAGGGGTTCGGGTTTCTGACGCGCGGCGAAGGCACCGAGGATATCTTCCTACATATGGAGACGGTGCGCCGTTGCGGCCTCGCCGAGTTGAAGCCTGGCGACAGCATGCTGGTGCGCCATGGAGACGGCCCCAAGGGCCTGATGGCGACGGAGGTGCGTCCGCTCGAGACGGCGCTGCCCGCGTCGCATTGAGGGGCGCGCAGATGGTTCGCCCGGTCCTCTGATGAGTTCATGCGCAATTTTATTTGACGCGAAATCCTTCTCCCGTCGCAAACCGGGTGTTCCCGGTTTGCGCATCTTATGCCGAAGTCGGCAACAGCCGACTTCGGTGCGGGAGAACGCAGCCCTCGCGTCAGCGAGGGTCGGATGAGGGCCCTCACCCGACCCGGCTTCGCCGGGCCACCCTCTCCCATCGCAAACCGGGTGTTCCCGGTTTGCGCATCAAATGCCGAAGTCGGCAACAGCCGGCTTCGGTGCGGGAGAGGGAAACAAGTGGCGTTGGCGTGTCTGGTGGCGTTTGGGCTCGCCGCCGCTGCGGCGGCCGGGCAGGCGGGGGTCGAGCCGCTCGAAATCATCACCGCGAGCGGGACCCACGTGTTTCGCGTCGAGGTCGCCCGCACGTCCCCCCAACGGGAGAGGGGACTGATGTTTCGGCGCTTTCTTCCCGCCGACCGCGGCATGCTGTTTGATTTTCAAGTAGAGGACAAGGTGTTGATGTGGATGAAGAATACCTATATTCCGCTCGATATGATCTTCGTGTCGCGAAAGGGCGGTGTCGTGTCGGTGGCGCAAGACGCCGAGCCGATGTCGGAGCGGGTCATCGCGTCCGGCGCGCCGGCCTATGCGGTGATCGAACTCAATGCGGGAGCGGCGCGTAAGATCGGCGTCGCCGTGGGCGATGCGGTCCGCCACCCGATATTTCGCGAGTAGGACTGAGGCGAGGGCTCGCCGCAACTTGTGAGCGGCGCGCGCGCGTGCTAGCGAAACGCCGAGCAACGCGGGCCGGCGGCGAACACGACAGGTCCGCGGGGCGGGGTATAGCGCAGCCTGGTAGCGCGGAAGTTTTGGGTACTTCAGGTCGCAGGTTCGAATCCTGCTGCCCCGACCAGCCTTCGCACTTCGTGCTTCGGCTCGGCGAGCCAAAGGCGAGACGAGGCGAGCACGATCGGGAAATTAAACCTCGCGTCGCGCATTGGCTCAGACGCGCATCGCGCATTGACTTGAGGCTGACATGACGGCGCGCATTTACCGTTCGTCCACCAGCGCGACGCAATCGGGTCCGGGCCCGGCCAAGTGCTGGCTTCTGGTTTTCGAACCGGAAGCCGCGCGGGGAATTGAGCCATTGATGGGATGGACCAGCTCGTCGGACATGAAGGCGCAGATTCGTTTGCGTTTCCCGACCAAGGAGGCGGCGGTTTGTTACGCGCGACGCAACGAAATCCCATTTGAGGTCGAGGCGCCGCAGCCGCGCGCGGCGACGCGCCGCATCGTCTCTTATGCCGAT
The DNA here is from genome assembly GCA_016178015.1 of Methylocystis sp. GTDB lineage: Bacteria > Pseudomonadota > Alphaproteobacteria > Rhizobiales > Beijerinckiaceae > Methylosinus. The sequence goes on from JACOUB010000010.1 coordinate 36,638, forward strand.
AATTTCAAGACGACGCGCATCGGCCAGTGGACCCATTGATCGCGTTGGAGTGGGCGCGTTTGGTGGTTACGCTCGCCCGCGCGGCCCCGTAGCTCAGCTGGATAGAGCAACTGCCTTCTAAGCAGTAGGCCGCAGGTTCGAATCCTGCCGGGGTCGCCATGTGTTAACCAGCGGCGATAAGCAATGACCGTCTTGCCCGCGCTTGTCGCGGGCATCCACGCCGGGACATTGCGGGAAGGGTTCAGAAAGAGGCGGAAACGCTCGGCTTCTCATCGATAGGCCCCTCAGCTTGTCGGCGTGGATGGCCGGGACGAGCCCGGCCATGACGACGCCCTATTTCCGGCCGTTGGTGTTGCGCGTTGGTTCAAGCGGATTTCGCACGGCCCCGTAGCTCAGCTGGATAGAGCAACTGCCTTCGAAGCAGAAGGTCGCAGGTTCGAATCCTGCCGGGGTCGCCAAAAAATGAGTTGTAACCGCGTCCGCGGCGCTGAATTCACCAACTTGAAACGATTGAACGATAGCCTCGGCGAAGGATTTGCCGCGCCAGGCGGACCGCTGTGCGGCCACAACCAGGAGGAAGCATAGATGAGCAGTCGCAACGCGTTCATTCGCTTCCAGCGCGATCGTTCCGGCAGTTACGCGGTCATCGCCGCGCTCGCGCTGCCGGCGGTCATCGGTTTCGTCGGCCTCGCCGCCGAAGCAGGCCAATGGTTCTATACCCAGCAGGCGATATTGGGCGCAGCGGATGCGGGCGCCATCAGCGCCGCCACGGCGGGCGGCAGTTTCGCGACGCAGCAAACGGAGGCAAGAGGCGTCGCCGCCTCGTACGGCTATGTCGACGGCCAGAACGGCGTTACCGTGACGGTGAACCAGCCGCCGAAATCAGGAAATTATAAGACTACGCAGGGGGCCGTCGAAGTCATCGTCGCGCAACCGCAAAGCCGTCTCTTCTCCGCCCTGTTCAGTTCGACGCCGCTCTCCGTCAGCGCGCGAGCCGTCGCCGCCGCGGGTGTGGTGGGTGGAGGAAATGGCTGCGTACTCGCCCTCAACAAAACCAAAGACAAAGCCATTCAAAACGGAAGCAGCAGCACGGTCGACCTTCATTCCTGCAACGTCTACGACAACTCCAGCAGCGGCAAGGCGCTTTCGTTAAACGGCTCGGCGAAACTTTTGGCCGCGTCGGTCGGGGTCGTCGGCGGCATCGAGGGGGCGGGCGGCATTGCCACGACGAACGGCGTCACGACCGGCATGAAGCCGCCGGTCGCCGATCCTTACGCCAGCGTCGCGCCGCCGTCGTTATCGGGCTGCCTTAAGACAGGCTACAAAACGAGCGGCACGGCGACGCTCAATCCCGGGGTCTATTGCAAAGGCTTCGAGCTCGACAACGGCGCCAAGGTGACGCTCAATTCCGGCGTTTATTACTTCGATCGAGACCAATTCGAGCTGAAAGCCGGGTCCACGATCACCGGCAAGCCCGGGGGCGTGACGCTGGTGTTCACCTCGAGCACCGGCAGCGACTGGGCGAAGGCCAAGGTCGACAAGGACGCGAGCGTCAATTTGACGGCGCCGAGTTCGGGCGCCACCGCCGGCATCGTGCTGTTTGGCGATCGCAACATGCCGGTCGGCGCCGATTTCGAATTCGACGGCGCCGGCGCCCCCCAATCTTTTGGCGGCGCGATCTACCTGCCCAAGGCGGCGCTCAAATTCGGCCACGCCGGCGCCACCGGCGGCTGCCTGCAGGTCATCGCCGATACGATCGAATTTACCAGCAACTCGCACTTCGAGATCAATTGCAGCGGCTACGGAACAACGGCGTTCGGCTCGGGTAAGGCGGCGCTCGTCGAATGAACTGGGGGAAGACGATGGCCGGCTTTAGACGACGGACGCCAGACGACGGAGGACGGAACGTCTGTCTTCCGCCCTCTGTCCTCGGTCTTCTGTCCTCCGTCCGCGGCGTCGCCGCGATCGAATTCGCCATCCTAGCGCCGACCTTGGCCCTCCTAATGATTTCCGCCGTGGACTTTAGCCTCGGCATTAATCGCAAGATGCAGGTGCAAAACGCCGCGCGGGCGGGAATGGAATGGGCGATCCGGCAACAACCTAGCGTGCCGATTAATGCGACTGCGATCGCAAGCGCGGTTACCAACGCGACGAGCTACACGGGGATCAGCGCCTCGCCGGCGCCAAATCAGTTCTGCGGATGCGCGTCGAGCACGGCGATCACGAGCATCTCTTGCAGTTCCACCTGTTCGGGAGGATCGAGTCCCGGAACCTACGTCGCAGTGTCGGCGCAGGCCACATACACGACGCTGCTGCCCTATCCGGGAATTGCCACGAGCTTCAACTTCACGGCGAAGTCGACGGTGAGGCTGCAATGAGCTTCATTCGCGCCTGCCGCGACCAGCGAGGCGCCACGGCCGTCGAATTTGCGCTGACGCTGCCGGCATTCTTCATGTTGCTGTTCGGCATTGCGGAGGGCGGGCTGCTGGTCTGGACACAGCTCGGGATGCAGCATGGCGCCGAGATGGCGGCGCGTTGCGCCACCGTCAACACCACGCTTTGCGGCAGCACAAGCGCCATCCAAACCTATGCGGCGGCGCAAGCTTACGGGGTCAATCTGGCGGCCTCGATCTTCACTGTGAGCGCGCCGGCTTGCGGAAATCAGGTGAGCGCAAGTTACCCCTTCCAATTTTTGACGAGCTATTGGGGAACCCCGACGCTGACGCTCAGCGCCAGCGCCTGCTTCCCGAAGTGACGGCGTCCGCTTCCCTCTCCCGCTTGCGGGAGAGGGTGGCCCGGCGAAGCCGGGTCGGGTGAGGGCCCTCATCCGTCGCGCATGCGCGCGACACCTTCTCCCGCAAGCGGGAGAAGGGAACGCCTCTCCGAACGAGCGAAGCACCATCAACCGACGGCGCGTAGCCGCGCCAAACCGGCGTCGAGATCATCCTTCAAATCCTCGATGTCCTCGAGCCCGACAGAAAATCGCAAAGCGGGGCCGCCAGGCGCCCATCGCGTCGCGGTGCGGTAGCTCGCGCAATCGAACGGGATGACGAGGCTCTCGAAGCCGCCAAACGAATAGCCGAGGCCGAACAACTCGAGGCCATCCAGGAACGCCGCGACCGCTTCCCGCGAGACCGGCTTCAAGATGATCGAAAACAGCCCCGTCGATCCTAAAAAATCACGCTTCCAGATGTCGTGGCCGGGGTGCGAGGGCAACGCCGGATGCAGGACGCACGCCACTTCCTCGCGCCGCTCGAGCCATTGCGCCAGGGCGAGGCCGGCGCGCTCGGCTTCGCGCAGACGCAGCTCCATGGTGCGCAGGCCGCGCAGCGCGAGAAAAACGTCGTCCGCGCCCGGACACATGGCGAAGGCGTCGAACGTCGCGCGCAGCTTCGATCGCCACTGCTCGTTCGCCGACACCAGCCCGAGCAGCAGATCGGAATGACCGGAGAGATATTTGGTGCCGGCCTCGACCGCGAGATCGGCGCCGCGCTCGTGCGGCGGAAAGAACAGCGGCGTCGCCCAGGTGTTGTCGAGAATGACGCAAACGCCGCGCGCCCGCGCCGCCGCGGCGATCGCCGGGATGTCTTGTATTTCGAGACTCTGCGAGCCCGGCGATTCCGTCAGGATGGCGCTGGTCGTCGGGCGGATGAGGTTGGCGATCCCTGCGCCGATCAGCGGATCGTAATACTGGGTGTCGACGCCGAGCCGCTTCAGCACGCCGTCGCAGAAGACGCGGGCGGGGCGGTAGGCGGAATCGGCGACGAGAATGTGGTCGCCGGCTTTGGCCGCCGTCAGCAGCGCCAGGGCGATCGCCGCGAGGCCCGAGGGCGCGAGCACCGCGTCGGCCGCTCCGGCGATTTCGCTCCAGGCGCTCTCCAGCGCCGTAGTGGTCGGCGTTCCCTTGGTTCCATAAACATAAGGCGCTCGATAGGCGACAAGTTCCGCGGTATCGGCAAACAGCACTGTCGAACCCCGGTAGATCGGGGTATTGACGAAGCCGTGCTGTTCGAAAGGCAGCCGCCCGGCATGGACGAGACGCGTGCGGATTCTCTTTTTTCGCCTTGTTTCCCTGGTAGTCTTGGTCATCACCGGTTCCTGTCGGTCTTTCGAAACGCTTTTTTCGTAAGCATTCGATGGACGTCAATATAACCGGTTTTGGCGAGAAACCGGCCTTGCTGGCGACCGACGGTCTTTGTCCCGCGACGCGTTCGCGGGTGAGGGACCTCGCGCCTCGCGCTCGAGGCGTATCGCGAAACGAGAGCCGACTTTGACATGACATCCCGTTTCCTTTCTTTCGCGCTCGCAGGGATGCTTGCGTTTGCCGCTTGCTTCGCGCTGGCGCCGGCGGCGGCCGCTCAACCGGGCACGCTCGAGCAGATCCAAAAGCGCCGCTTTCTGATCTGCGGCGCCAACAAGGGTTTGGCGGGCTTCGGGCGACAGAGCGACACAGGCGCATGGACCGGCTTCGACGTGGACTTTTGCCGCGCCTTGGCGGCGGCGATATTCGACGATCCGAGCAAAGTGCGGTTCACGCCGCTGTCCGGCAAGGAGCGTTTTACGGCCCTGCAATCGGGAGAAATCGACATTCTGTCGCGCAACGCCGTGTGGACGCAATCGCGCGACACCGGCCAGGGATTGCTTTACGCCGCCGTCACCTTCTTCGACGGACAGGGTTTTCTGACCCGCAAAAGCCGAGGGTTCGAAGCGGCGCTGGCATTGGCCGGCGCCTCTATTTGCGTGCAGCAGGGAACGTCGTTTGAGCTCGATCTCGTCGATTTCTTCCGCTCGAGGAAGGAGACTTACGAGCCGCGTCTGTTCGCAACGTTCGAGGAGGCGGCCAAGGCCTATGACGCAGGCCTTTGCGACGCACTGACGGCGGACGCCTCGGCTCTCTGGGCGCAACGCCTCAAGCTCGAGGCGCCGAGCGATCATGGCGTCCTCGCCGATCTCATTGCCAAGGAGCCGCTCGGGCCGATCGTGCGGCAGGGCGACGATCAATGGTTCAACATCGTGCGGTGGACGCATTTCGCCATGATCGACGCCGAAGAGCTTGGCGTTACGTCCGCAAACGTTGATCAAGCGTTGAAATCCGAAAGCCCGGAAATACGCCGTCTGCTCGGAATCGAAGGAGACCATGGCGACGGGCTCGGCCTTTCGGCGGACTGGGCCTATCGCATCGTCAAACATGTCGGCAGCTACGGCGAAGTTTTCGAGCGCAACCTCGGACGCGATTCGCCGCTCGGCATAGAGCGGCGGTTGAACGCTCTGTGGTCGAAGGGCGGGATCATGTACGCGCCGCCGGTGCGGTGATCACGCCGATGCACTTCGAGCCGAACCCTCGGCAGCGCTCCCTCCGGCCTCAAACCGGACAATCGTCTGTTGCGAAACCGGAACACATCGTGTGTCACCGACAGGCGTGGAAATCTCTACTTGCAATCACCGGGCTCAGGCATTAGGTTACATGTAACTAGGAGGATCCTCATGCGGGCCGCACGTAAGCGTCAGGACAGCCGCAAGGCGACGCGCAAGAAGGTGCGGGCGCATCGCGCGCGCTTGCGAGCGCAAGGCCTGCGCCCGATTCAGATTTGGGCGCCAGATGTTCGGGCCCCGGGCTTCGCGGAAGAGGCAAGTCGCCAGTCCCGGCTTGCGGCTGAAAGCCCCGACGCGGCGGACGACCAAGCCTTCGTCGACGCCGTCTCGGCCATCAAGTTCTGATGAACCGCCGCGAAATCTGGACCGTGGCGGGAGGCAATGATTACGCCGGCAAGCCGCGGCCGGTGGTCATCCTACAGGACGACGCTTTCGATCAGTTGGACTCCGTGACGATCTGTCCGTTGACGACGGACCCGGCGGATTTGCCGTTGTTTCGCATTGTGGTGGCGCCGAGCGACGGCAATGGCCTTCGATTGCTCTCACGCATCATGGCGGACAAGGTGACGACCATTCCGAAATCGAAATTGGGGGCTCGCATTGGCCGCCTGGCCGACCAGGATATGGTGCGCCTCACCCGCGCCATTGTCGTGTTTCTCGGTCTTGCGAGCTGAGCTTTGGCCTGCCTGCGCCAGGGAAGGCGGGCGCCATTTCA
>JACOUB010000017.1 GCA_016178015.1 Methylocystis sp.
AAACGCGCGGCGTTTCTGCTACCTTTTGAAGAATTCCTGTGATGTCTTGGCGTGGATGGCCGGGACAAGCCCGGCCATGACGCGCGCTGATGGGATAAAGCCACGGAAAGAGTAACGCCCGTCGTCAGAACCTGACGACGAGCGTATCCCCTATTGTCCTGCCCTTGCGGCCATCGGCGCCGCGCGCATGCCGCACATCACGCGGTCAGCGGACCCCCGGCTGCGCTCCCATGACGGCGCGGTCGACGAACGGCTCGAACTTGACGAAGTTCTTGCGGAACATGCCGACGAGCTTTTTCGCCGTCTCGGCGAATTCTTCCTTCGAGGCCCAGGTCTTTATCGGATCGAGGAGATCCGATTCGATCCCCGGCGCCGACTGCGGCGCCAGCAAGCCGAAACTGGGGTCGGCGCGGAACTTCGTCTTGGCGAGCGAGCCATTCAGCGCGGCGCGCAACAGGGCGCGCGTCAGTCGGATCGGCATACGCCGGCCGACGCCGTATTTGCCGCCGCTCCAGCCGGTGTTGAGGAGCCAGCAATCGACCCCATGCAGTGCGATCAGCTCGCGCAGAAGATTGCCGTATTCGGAAGGATGGCGCGGCATGAAGGGCGCCCCGAAACAGGTCGAGAACGTCGCTTGCGGCTCGCTCACGCCTTTCTCGGTTCCCGCGACCTTGGCCGTATAGCCGGACAGGAAATGATACATCGCCTGCGCCGGATCGAGCTTGGAGATCGGCGGCAAGACGCCGAAAGCGTCGCACGTGAGCATCACGATGCTTGTCGGATGGCCGGCGCGTCCGGTGGCCGACGCATTGGCGATGAAATCGAGGGGATAGGCGATACGCGTATTCTCCGTCTTCGAGTCGTCGTCGAAGTCGGGCGCTCGGGTCACGGGATCGAGCACGACGTTTTCCATGATCGAGCCGAAACGCTCCGATGTCGCGAAAATCTCGGGTTCGGCCTCGCGCGATAGTTTGATCGCCTTGGCATAGCAGCCGCCCTCGAAGTTGAAGATGCCCTCCTCCCCCCAGCCATGCTCGTCGTCGCCGATCAGACAGCGGGACGCGTCCGCCGAAAGCGTTGTCTTGCCGGTGCCGGACAGGCCGAAAAACAGCGCGGCGCCGCCGCCTTTGTCGGTGTCGGCGTTGGCCGAACAATGCATCGGCAAGACGCGTTTGGCTGGAAGCACGTAATTGAGATAGGTGAAAACAGCTTTCTTGATTTCGCCGGCGTAGCTCGTGCCGCCGATGAGCACGAGCTTGCGGCTGAAATCGATCGCGATGACGGTTTCCGAACGGCAACCGTGCCGCGCCGGGTCTGCCCGAAACGACGGTAGATCGACGATGGTGAGATCGGCGACGAAGCTCTCCAGTTCCGATCTCTGCGGACGGATCAACAAATTGCGGATGAACAGCGAGTGCCATGCATATTCGGTAAAAACGCGAACTTTCAACCGATGCGAGGGATCCGCGCCGCCGTAAAGGTCCTGGGCGAAGAGGTTCAACTTCTTGGCGTGGGCGAGCATATCGGCGTACAGCTTATCGAAGCTTTCGGGCGTCATCGCGCCGCTGTTGTCCCACCAGATCGACGCATCAGTGAGCGCATCGCGCACGATGAACTTGTCATTGGGCGAGCGCCCCGTATGCGCGCCCGTTTCGGCGACGAGCGGGCCGCCTCTGGCGATCACGACCTCGCCGCGCCGCAGGGCCTCTTCGTAAAGAGGCGGCGCTTCGAGATTGTAGGAAACGTTCTTCAGACTCTCGAGGCCGAACGACTCGGCTCCGAACGCTGCGTCGAATGAACCCGCTTGGTGCATTGTGCTCTCTCGCGCTTTCGCCAGATGATTTGAGAATTCCACATTGCCGCTCTTAAGACAGTGGGCTTTGAGAACAGCATCCTTCACACACTCGATATTCTTCACACGCTCGACGACGCCGCTGCACAGCCGAGCTTACGCGCGCTCGTCAGTTTGATCGCCGCCGCCGGCACCATAAGCAGAGGGCGGCGACGATGGCAATAAGCAAAATCGACGTCTCGCCGCCAGCGTTTCGCGCCAGTCCATGACGCCGAACAGCCGGGCGGCAAAGCTTGCCCCACGTGCAGCAATGAACAGGGCGCGCCTTCAGACCACGCCAAGCTTCTTTTGCAGGTTGGTCGACGACGTCGTGTATTGGAAGACCAGCTTCTTGCCGGGATAGACATAGTGATAGGCCTGCTGCGCCGCCAGCGCCGCTTCGTGGAACCCGCACAAGATGAGCTTTAGTTTGCCGGGATACGTATTGATGTCGCCGATGGCGAAGATGCCGGGATGGCTGGTCTCGAATTTCTCGGTGTCGACCGGCGTCAGGTTTTCATGCAGATTGAGACCCCAGTCCGCCACCGGGCCCAGCTTCATCGTCAGACCGAAGAACGGCACGAGCCGCTCGCAGGCGATGAGCTTGTCTGCTCCGTCATTGCCGCGAATGGTCGCTGCATGCAGCTGACCATCGGCGCCTTCGACATGCGTCACCTGACCGAGGCGGAAATCGATCTTTCCGGCCGCCGCCAGTTCGTGCATGGCGTTGACGGAATGAGGGGCGGCGCGGAACGCGTCGCGGCGGTGAACGAGCGTCAGGCTCTTGGCGACGGGTTGCAGATTGAGAGTCCAGTCGAGCGCCGAGTCGCCGCCGCCGATGATGACGACATGTTTGTCGCGGAAATCCTCGATGCGCCGCACGGCGTAAAAAACGGATTTGCCCTCATAGGCGTCGATGCCGGGGATCGGCGGCTTTTTCGGCTGGAACGAGCCGCCGCCGGCGGCGACGAACACGACTTTGCAGGAGAAGACCTTGCCAGCGTCGGTCGCAAGGCGGAACGACGGCGCCGTCGCCGATCCCGTCGACTCCAGTTTCTCGACCATTTCATTGAAGTGGAAGGTGGGATGAAACGGCGCGATCTGGGCGAGGAGACGATCGGTCAGCTCCTGCCCGGTGACGATCGGCAGCCCGGGAATGTCGTAAATCGGTTTTTCCGGATAGAGTTCCGAACATTGTCCGCCGGGGCGCGGCAGAATGTCGATGAGATGCGCCTTGATGTCCAGAAGGCCCAATTCGAACACCGCGAACAGGCCGGCGGGGCCCGCGCCGACGATGACGACATCGGTTTCGATCATTTCGCTCATTTTCGATCCTTTGATGCGCTCGGAGGGTCGAGCACAGTGAATACTAATAACGGCCTTGGACTTTGACCGTCATGCCCGCGCAAAGCCGTCGAAGACGGCGTCGCTTCGCTCGCCTATGTCGCGGGCATCCACGCCGTGACGCCGCGGGATGATGGAAAAGGCGCGTAACGTCGTCGCTCCGCGTGCATCGCTTCGCATTTGTCCCGGCGTGGATGGCCGGCACAAGGCCGGCCATGACGGGTGGCGCTTGGAACATGCCGGCAAACAGCCCATTCCCAAAGACGCCTCGATCCGCGTCAGCCTTGTTGCGCGGGCGTGCTGACGACCAGGCCGTCGAGTTCGGGCTTGACCGTGATCTGGCAACACAGACGGGAATTCGGCTTCACCCCAAAGGCGAAGTCAAGCATGTCCTCTTCCATTTGCGACGCCTTGCCGGTCTTTTCGGTCCAGGAAGCATCGACATAGACGTGACAGGTGGCGCAGGCGCAGGCGCCGCCGCATTCGGCCGCGATCTCCGGAATATCGTTGCGTAGCGCGGTCTCCATGACGGTGGCGCCGCTTTCTCCCTCGACCGTGCGGGCCTGACCATGCGAATCGACGAAGGTGATCTTCGCCTTCGCCGGCGCGCTGGCGCCGCCGGGCTCGGCGCCGTAACGGGCCGCTGGGTCATCGAGGCAACTCTTCACCATGGCTTAGGGTCTCTTCGGCTTAGGGTCTCTTCGGCTTAAGGTCTCTTCCCTGGACGGATCGTGGCCGGCGCGTTCGGCAGATACTTAAAAATCCGACTTGGGCGCCGCATTCAAGAACGCCCGCCGAAGGCGTTCGCATATCGGCCGATCAGTTATCATCCGGCCGGAAAGCGCGCTAGCCCCCGCGATCGGCTTCCGCGCATCATTTGTCCCGATTGGCAGGCGAGGCGTCCGTTTGCGCTTGCGCAACAGCGCCCCACGCAGCAGAGGCGGAAAGCGCGGGCTTTGCGGCCAGGCTTTGCCTCTGGCGAGGCTCGCCGCCAACCGTCAGACTTGTCCATTGCACGATTTGGCGCGTCGCCCGCTCCAGCGCTTCTTCCAAAGCCTGCGCCGCCGGCGCCCCGGTGGAATGGGACGCCTCCGCCTGACCGATGAAGACCCGCGCCGCGCGGACGCTGGCGTCCCGATCCCGGAGTATCCTTGCGGAGATTTCGACGATGGCCGCCTGGCGCGTCACGTCGATCTCAAACCGTCGGATGTCCGTGGCGAGCGTAAAGCTGGCCGTCGGTCCCGGACGCATGGCTGAGATGCTGGTGTGCTCGAAACCCTCGATGAGGCGCGCCTGCACCAGGCGCGGCAGCCGATCGGCCCATTGCGCATCCGCGAGATAAGCGATCTCCTGCGGTCCGGTGCGGATGACGATGCGATCGGAATTGGCCGGCACATTCGCCTCGGGCTCGTTGATCGCCAAGGTTGTCCTTAAAGCCCGCATCGATGGCCGGGGCGCTGCGCCCGAGTCAGCTCGGGTCAGATCGAAAGTCTCGCGCGGCGCTGAGCCGCAGCCGGCCAGCGCCAGCGCCGCCAAGGCGATCAAAGCCCGCGCTCTGGCCGTTGGTTTCGCCGCGCTCAACGGCCACATCCGATGTCCTTCCACGACGCAAGCGCTGCGCGTTCAGCTCCCGCGGACCCGCCCCTGGCGGCCGCCCTTCGTTCGCGAGGGCAAGCTTAGCCGAACACGGCCGCGGCGCAAAGCGGCCGGCCGCCAAGCAATCGCTGTTTCACCAGATTTCCGCTGGCAATCAGCGCCCGCGATATTCCGGGATCGCCGGAGTGGCGCCGAATATGACTTGCTGGGGATCGCGTTCCAGCGATCTTACGGCGCGATCGAGCGCGTCCACCGCCTTGCGCGCATCGACCGCCAGCTGTTCGTATTGGCGCAGGCCAGAGCCCGAGAATCGGTTGATGTTGGTCGAGGCGCCTGCGACGTCGTTGGTTATGCTGGTTATCTTCTTGGGCTCCACGGCGGCGAGCAGCTTGTCGAGGCGGGCTGAAAAGGCCTCGGTGTTTTTCAGGGTGGCGGCGAGCGCGGCGGAGTTGGCGTCGAGCACTTTGTCCAGCTTCTCGAAAACGTCGCTCGCCTTATTCGAAAAACGCTGCAGACTTGCCAGCAGGTTCTGAATGTCGGAGCGCTCGGCCAAGATGCGCGGAAAGCGCTGGCCCGGTTCGACTTGGAGTTCGGGAGCGCCAGGCGTGCCGCCGGTCAGCGAGAGCGCCGGGACTCCGGTGAGACCTTTCTGCTCGAGGCGCGCCGTCGTGTCGGCCTTGACCGGCGTGTGCTTGTCGATGCTGATGAGCACATCGACAAGGCTCGGGTCTTCGGCGGAAATGGCGAGATGCGTCACCTCGCCGACCTTGAGCCCGTTGAACTCGACCGCGCTGCCGCGCGCCAATCCAGCCACCGAGCCGGGAAAGACAATCTCATAGGTCTTGTATTGCGCGGTTTGGGCGGGTCCTGAGAACCAGTAAACAAAGCCGAAGGCCGCGAAAACGACCGCGACCGTGAAGACGCCGATCAGCGTGTAACTGGCGCGGGTTTCCATGTTTCGTCTTTCCGCTGGGAGAGCGCCCCAGTCAAGCGTCTTCCACGAACGCCGTGAAAATAGGCGTGCAGCCAAGGATGGTCGGACGCTAACATGGTTTCCATTGCGCCGGCGGCGATCACCTTGCCGTCGGCGATCGCCGCGACACGATCGCAGATCGAATAGAGACTGTCGAGATCGTGCGTCACCATGAAAACAGTCAGGCCCAGCGTCTTTTGCAATGTGGCGATCAGTTCGTCGAATTCGGCGGCGCCGATCGGATCAAGACCCGACGTCGGCTCGTCCAAGAAGAGGAGCTCCGGATCGAGCGAGAGGGCGCGCGCCAACGCCGCCCGCTTGACCATGCCGCCCGACAATTCCGAGGGAAGTTTGTCCGCGGCGTCGGCTGGCAGTCCGACAAGCTCGAGCTTGAGCATGGCGAGCTCATCCATAAACCGATGGGAAACATCGCGATTTTCGCGCATCGGCATCTGGATGTTCTGCTTGACGGTTTGGCTCGAGAACAAGGCGCCGTTCTGGAAAAGAACGCCCCAACGCTGTTCGAGCCAGTGTCTCTCCTCTTCGGGAAGGCTGTCGCGATTCTTGCCAAACAGCTCGATCGAGCCGGCGCGCTTGTCCAACAAGCCGAGGATGGTGCGCATCAGCACGGTTTTGCCCTGTCCAGAACCGCCGACAAAGCCGAGGACTTCGCCGCGGTAAACGTCGAGATCGACGTCGTCCACGACGACTTGATCGCCGAAACCGACGACCAGGCCGCGCACGCGAATAACGGTTTCCGGCGCGTGTTTCGCGCCGGCGCCGTTCGTCGTCGTGCGCAGCTCGTTCATATGCCGTCCTCAATAATCGATTGCGGCGAAGAAAATCGCGAAAAAACCGTCGAGGACGATGACCATGAAGATAGACTTCACCACGGAGGCCGTCACGTGACGGCCGAGCGATTCGGCGGAACCCTCGGTCGCCAGGCCTTCCATCGCCCCGATGAGGCCGATGACGAAGGCCATGAATGGCGCCTTTATCAGGCCCACGTAAAAAGTGTTGCGGCCGATCGCTCGCTGCAACAGCCCCAAGAAGGCGGCCGGGCTGATGCCCTCATAGACCCAGGAGACCAGCAGTCCGCCAAACAGCGCCATCATATCGGCGATGACGGTAAGGAGCGGCAGCGCCACCATGAGCGCGAGAACGCGCGGGGCGACAAGGACTTCGATGGGAGACAGTCCCATCACGCGCAGCGCGTCGATTTCCTCGCGCATCTTCATCGACCCGAGTTCCGCCGTGATGGCCGAGCCCGAGCGTCCGGCGAGCATGATGGAGGTCAAGAGGACGCCCAGTTCGCGCAAGATCAGAATGCCGATGAGGTCCACCGCATAGCTGCTCGCGCCGAATCGGCGCAATTGGAAGATGCCCTGTTGCGCGACGATGCCGCCGACCAGCACATTTATGAGCGCGATGATCGGTACGCCGTGAAAGCCGAAACGCTCGATGTGGAAGACCAGCGAAACGCCCCGAAACCGCCAAGGGCGAACAAAGATGCGGCCCACGTCCGCAACGAACTCGCCGAGAAAGCCCATCCCCGCATGAAGGTCGCGAAATCCGGTGACGACCAACCGACCGAGTTCGGCAAACATATCGACGAGAGCATTGCCCTTGCGCCGAGCCGGCGGCGCGAAGCGGCGAAAATGCGCCTCCTCAAGCAATAGGTTATGCTCCGGGCGGGCGCCTTCGACGGCGACGTCGACGCCGGCATGCGCCAGCTCGTCGCGCGAACGATTGATCAGCCAGGCGCCGGCGGTGTCCAAACGCGCGACGTCGTGAACGTCGATCACCGCGCGGGCGGCGCCCCGGCCCTCCGAGACGATGACCGCCGCTTGGTCCTCGACCAAACTCGACGCGATGAGCGTCCAGTCGCCGCTCAAGGCGAATTGCGCCGTATCTCCCCTTCGTTGATAAGAGACCTTGGGAGAATTCTCTATTTGGTCGGTGGCCATGGAGGTTCGGCGGGGCTGGCGGGCGGGACGTTTTGGAGAAATAGGTCGGCGCCCGAACACTATCGGCCCATTCTCGGCTTGCAACTAGTAACTTCGTGGATGGGCGAAGTCGAGCGCCGCCGTCGCCGGTCCCCGGTTTTTTCGGGCTCTGTTCGAACGGCCGTGAGAACGAAAGACTTATGAACGTAGACCTGTCCGTTGCAGTCGAGACGTTCCCAATCGCCGGACGCTTCGTCATCGCGCGCGGCGCCAAGACGGAAGCGATCGTCGTGACCGCAACCTTGCAAGAGGGAAAAAACCGCGGACGCGGCGAATGCGTGCCTTACTCCCGCTATGGCGAGAGCGCGCCAAGCGTCGTCGCGGCGATCGAGGGCGCGCGCGGCGCGATCGAGGCCGGCGCGGACCGAGGCGCGCTGAGGCGGCTTCTGCCCGCGGGGGCCGCGCGCAACGCGCTGGATTGCGCCATGTGGGACTTGGAATCCAAACGCGCCGGAGTCCCGGTTTGCGTCCTCGCGGGCGTTCCGCGCCTTCGACCGGTGACGACGGCCTACACGATCTCGCTCGGCGCTGCGCTGGAGATGCGCGAGGCCGCGGCGACGGCTGCGCATCGGCCGCTGCTGAAAGTCAAGCTCGGCGGCGACGGCGATCTCGAACGCATCGCCGCCGTCCGGGCAGGCGCGCCGAACTCTCGCCTCATCGTCGACGCCAACGAGGCCTGGCGGGAAAAAGACCTGCTCGCCAATGTCGAAGCCTGCGCGAAGGCCGGGGTCCAGCTGATCGAACAGCCGCTGCCCGCCGGCGAGGACGAGATGCTGGGCGCAATTTCGCGGTGTGTGCCGATCTGCGCGGACGAGAGCGTTCATGATCTTGCCAGCCTGGCGTCGCTCGTCGGGCGCTACGACGCGGTCAACGTCAAGCTCGACAAGGCCGGCGGGCTCACTGAAGCTCTGGAAATGGCCGCCGAGGCCCGCCGCATGGGTTTCGTCATAATGGCCGGGTGCATGGTGGGCACGTCGCTCGCCATGGCGCCTGCCCTGCTGGTGGCGCAGCATGCGGCGTACGTCGATCTCGACGGCCCGCTGCTGCTGGCCAAGGACCGCGAGCCGGCGCTGCGATACGAGGGGTCGGTCGTCTATCCGCCCGAACCCGAATTGTGGGGGTGATGCGAGCCTGAAGGCTCGCGGTCCAGGCGCGCAAGGGACCGCGCGCCTTCAGGCGCGCTCCTGTCCTTACAGTCCCTGCACGACCTTTTCGCCCGCCGCGAGCCAGGCGAGCATGCCGCCGCCAAAGTGCGTGTCGGCGTCGGCGCGCCCGGCGAGCCGCGCCTGTTCCATGGCGGTCACCGACCGGCGGCCCGAGCGGCAGTAGATCACGATCTTCTTGCCCGGCGCGCCGGCCGGGAGCTTCGTCGGATCGAAACGCGACAGCGGGTTGAACAGCGCTCCCGCGATGTGGCCGGCCGCATATTCTTCCGCCTCGCGCACGTCGACGAGCAGGATGGAGCCGTCGGCCAGGCCGGTCTTCAGCTCCTCGAGGCTGATGTCGTCGAAGGGGTGGCGATCGTTCATGGCCGCTTCCGTTTCGCGTCTAATATCATACATGATGGCCCGCCGCATCGTCATGGCCGTCCCCGGACTTGATCCGGGGACTGTCCCGGCCATCCACGTCTTTGATGTTGCATACCTTCCCAATCTCAGGCGAACTCGCAATTCGTCTTTCATGTCTTGGCGGCGAGCATGGCGAGCGGGCCGATAATGCTCGCCATGAGTGTGGCCCACGTCACCGAGGCCGCTCGACGGACACGAGGCTCCCCGGCCCTACGAGATCCAGTTCGAGGGTGACGCGGCGCGCCGTGAGGCGCGGGGCGCGCGTGCGGCCGGGGCCTTCCTCGAAATCGACAATGCCCGCCTCGCGCAGCTTGCGCAGCGTGCGCGAAAGATTGGATTCCTTGCGATGCGCGAGGGTCGCCAGCTCATGCAGGGAGCGCGGCTTTTTCCTCACGATCAGCCGCAAGAGCTGCAGATTTTCCTCGGAGAGCAGTTTCACCATCGCCTCCGGCGAGGTCGTGGCGCCGAGCGCGCGCGCGGCGGTCGCGTCGTTGTCGAACCAACGCTTCGGCGCTTCTTCCGCAGCAGCCGGATCGGCGACGACGCGCTTCGTCCACCGCATGAACTCGCCGATCGAGCCGGTCTTATAGGTCATTGGGTATGCCCCTCTCATCCATCGCGCGTTTCACCTCGCCCCAGAAATCATCGAGGAGCTGCGCCGCTGTCGTGAAAACATACGGCCGTCCCGGATGGTTCGCGGTTCGATGCCAATGATCGTTGGCCGCGGATGCTTTCACGAACTTCCCGCCGGGCCGTTTGACGGGATGCGCATTGTCGAACCGCACGAGCGGTTCGCCGTCCTTTGGACGAAATACGAGCGCGTAACTGAGGCCGTGGGGACGCTCCGGCGTCTGGTCAGTGCGTCGCGCCATGAATTCCACGACATAGTCTTCCGCCGTTTCGAAACTGGAGCCGTCCAAGGACAGCAGCAGCTCGAGCTCGGCGTCTTCGTCCATGTCATTTCTATCCTATCATCATCAGATAATAAACGCAATCGTCACTGCGGATTTTCCAGGCTGAACGCCTGCGCGCTCTCGTCATAGGCGAATAACTCGCCATAGCGGCCCCAGGTGGTGACGCTCTTCAGCGTCGTCTCGGCATATTCCTCGCTCATGTAATCCTCGAGCTCCTCGCGAAAGCGCGTCGCCGGGGCGTGGTGCGACGGCCGCTCGTCGAGCACGCGGCGAATGCGCTGCGCCAACGGCACATAAGCGAGGAGATGATCGCCGAACAATTTCTTGCGTTGATCGACGCCCAGTTCCGCGAAACGCTTGCCTGCCGGCGTCAATTTGATGTCGCCTTCCGCGAGTTCCGCGAAGCGCAGCAACTGCAAGGTTTCCGCAACCGGGAAGAGATCGTCGATCTCGAGTTGCAGACTGTCGGCGAGCGCTGGCAGATCGGCTTTGCCGTCATATGGCGGCGCGGCCACCTCCTCGATCATGCCGGCAAGCGTATTGGTCGAAACGGTTGGCAAAGCCATGCCGAGTCCCGTGCCGGGAAACGCGCCTTCACGAACCTTCGCGGGTTCCGTCCGCTGCGTCATCAGGGCGTAAATATGATCGACCAGTTGGCGGAATTCGGGATCGAGGCGATTGCGCGGATGCGCCAAGTCGACCCTTATCTCGGCGGCGATGCGTCCAGGATTGGACGACAGCACCACGATGCGGTCGCACATCAGCACCGCTTCCTCGATATTGTGCGTCACCATCAGAATCGATCTGATCGGCATGCGGCCTTCCACCCACAGATCGAGGAGATCGGTGCGCAAGGTTTCGGCGGTCAGCACGTCGAGCGCCGAAAACGGCTCGTCCATGAGTAGAATATTGGGCGCGACGACGAGCGCCCGGGCGAAGCCGACGCGCTGGCGCATGCCGCCGGAAATTTCCTTGGGATAGGCGTTTTCGAAGCCATCGAGACCGATGATGTCGATCGCTTGCAAGGCCCGCCGGCGCGCTTCGGCTTCCCGAACGCCCTTGGCGCGCAACCCGAGTTCGACATTGGCGAGCACCGACAGCCAGGGAAACAGCGCGAAGCTTTGGAACACCATGGCGACGCCATCGACGGGCCCCTCAACCTTGGCTCCGCGGTAGACGACCTCGCCGCCAGCCGGCCGCGCCAGACCGGCCACGATGCGCAACAGCGTGGACTTGCCGCAACCGGAACGCCCCAGCAGTCCGACGATCTCGCCTTCCTCCAATTGCATCGTGACGCCGTCGAGGACGAGCAGCCCTTTCTCGCCCGACGTCTTGCCATAGCGCTGCGAGACGTCTCTGATCTCGAGCAGCGGCGGGGCGCTGGCGGAAGCAAGCATTTTAGGTCCTCACGAAAGCCGCAAGCGCCGTTCGGCAAAGCCGAACAGCTGGCGCCAAAACAGCCGGTTGAACACGATCACAAAGACGCTCATGACGGCGACCCCAAGCACGATCTTGGGGTAATCGCCGTCGGCGGTGGCCTTGGCGATATAGGCTCCGATGCCATGCGCCGCGAGGGTCTCGTCGCCCCATCGCACATATTCGGCGACGATCGCCGCGTTCCACGAGCCTCCCGCGGCGGTGAGCGCGCCGGTGACGTAATAGGGAAACACAGCCGGAAGAATGACGCTCTTCCACCAAGCGAACCCGTGGATGCCGAAATTGGCGGCGACTTCGCGCAGATCGTTCGGAAAGGCCGAAGCGCCGGCGATTACGTTGAACGCGATATACCATTGCGTCCCGAAGATGATCAACAGCGACAGCCAAATATCCGGGTTCAGTTTGAAACCTACGATGGCGACGACCGCCGCCGGGAACACGACGTTGGCCGGGAACGCCGCCAAAAATTGCGCCAGTGGTTGAACCTTCGCGGCGATGCGGGGGCGCAGCCCGATCCAGACGCCGACCGGAACCCATATGAGCGTCGCCAGCGCAATCAGCACCACGACCCGCGCCATGGTGATCAGGGTCATCAGCGCGGCGTATCGAAATTCATCGAAGGTGACGCCGGCGCCCACAAATTCGACGATGAGATAGAGCGAATAGAGCGAGGCCGCGGCTACCGTCGCGAACCAAATAATGTCGAAAGCGATGCTCCCGCCGAATTTTTCGGCGACGCCGCGCGGCAAGGCAGCCGGCGATCGCACGCGCCACAGCAAAGCGCGGCGCAGCAGGGCGGCCGGCCCGGACATGACCGCTCGCAGCCAACGCGTGCGCAAAAAAAGATCGCGCGCCCACGACTGCGCCTCGTCCTGCGAGGCCTGGAGTTCGACGCGAAATTTTCCCGAAAAGGCGACGATCGGCCGAAACAGCAATTGGTCGTAAGCGAGAATGATCAAGGCGACCGCCAGGACGGCCGCCGCGACGCAATCGATGCGCTTGTTCTCGATGGCGAGCGCGAGATAGGAGCCGACGCCGGGCAGTCTGACGCTCACGTCGCCGACCGAGATCGCTTCCGAGGCGACCACGAAGAACCAGCCGCCCGACATCGACATCATCGCGTTCCAGACCAGGCCGGGCATGGCGAACGGCGTCTCCAGCCGCCAAAATCGCTGCCAGGCCGTCAGACCAAAAGCTGTGGCGACTTCGTCGAGATCGCGCGGCACGGTGCGCAGCGACTGATAAAAGGAGAAGGCCATGTTCCAGGCCTGCGAAGTGAAGATCGCGAAAATCGCCGCGCATTCCGCGCCCAACGTCGAACCCGGAAAGAGGCCGAGAAAGAAGGTGACGGTAAAGGAGAGAAAGCCGAGAATCGGCACCGATTGCAGCACGTCGAGCAGGGGAATGAGAACCATTTCGGCGCGCCGGCTCTTCGCCGCCAGCGTCGCGTAGCTCAAAGTGAAAAGGAGAGAAACAACGATCGCCGCGAACATGCGCAACGTCGTGCGCAGCCCATAATAGGGCAGGCGCCAATAATCGAGCGACAATTGCGCCGTTTCCGGCGCGCTCAAGGGCGAGACCATGCCGCGCGAGCCGAGCGTCGCCAGGACGAACAGGCCGAACACCAACGCCAGCGCGACAAAGTCCCAAATATTGGGAAGAGTCCGGCGCCCGAGCGACGTAAATGCGACAAAGCTGCCGATCATGAGGCGAGGCCGCCGTGCCTGTTGGCGAGAGTTGGTCGAAAGGACCGGCGTCCGCGCGCCTTGGCGGGGAGGTAGGACATCGCCGCGCTGAAAGCAATGAATAGGGCGTTAGAGCACAGGGCGATCCGGTGAATGTCGGCAAGTGGCGCAATCTGCCCTCTCTCCCGCGTAGCGGGGGAGAGTTGGAGAGGGGGCAGTTCGTCTTGGAGCAATTTTGCGCGGCAATTCCCCCTCCCTGGCCCTCCCCCGCGTTCCGCGGGAGAGGGAATCGAACGGCGTCATCGCGCGTAATTTCCTTCACCTGATCGCCCTGCGTTAGAGCAGGTCCTCAAAAAAGTTGACAGACTTTTTCGACAAGGACCTCCTCTAATACCAACGGCCAAAAAAAATGACTCGTCATGGCCGGGCTTGTCCCGGCCATCCACGCCGACGAGCTGCTACGCTGCTCGACGAAAGGCTCATTGTTTCCGCCTCTTTCGGAAGCCATCCCGCAGGATCCCGGCGTGGATGCCCGCGACAAGCGCGGGCATGACGGCGGTCAATGTTTTCGGCTGCTGGTATTACATCAGCGGGCCATGCCTTTCCTCGCGGCAGGTCGACACATCGAAGATAGCGGAGCGGAGCGGCGAAAATTTTAGTCGCGGCGGGAATCGATGACGCCCCGCGAGGTGATGACCACCCATTCAGCGCCGCGCCGCGCGATCGCCGTTACGCGGCCGGCGCCGGGCAGGCTGTCGCCTCTCGCCACTTCCTCGACGAGGCCGTCCCCCCGTTCGACGAACGCAACGCCGTTGGAGACTTGGCGCAACACGTAACCGCCGGGCGGGATGGTGGACTGCGCGTTGTTCTTTTCCGCCTCGGGTTTGGCGGCCGCGGCGAGCGGCTTCATGGCGTTCGGCGAATTCGCCGCACGCGTCGAATTCGATTCATTGCGCGTCGTCGCGCCTTGGCGGGCGACGCCATCGCGATCGTCTTTTTGGACGGCCCCAGTGACAGATTGGTCGGCCCGGAGGCGCTCGATCCGCTCCAGGCGGGCTTCGAGCGTGTCGAGCCGCGCCAAAGCGCCGGCGGTTGCTCGCTCGCTGGCCCGGTTCGCTTCGAGGCTGATCTCGCGGCTCGCCTCCAGGGCGCCTATTCTTTCAGAAGCGCGCTGGCCTTCCGCCGCATAACGCATCGCCGCGATTTGCGCGCGCACGGCGCCCAATTCGTCCAGCAACGACGCCAACTCGCGTTGTGCGCTGGCCTGCGAGGCGATTTCGGATTTCCATGGAAGAACTTGTGCGAGTGACGCCGTCTCGACCTGCGCGCGGGCTTTGAGAACGCCTTGCACGCCGCTGAGCGGATATGACAGGAACCCCAGAACCAAGCCCGCCGCGAGCGACGCGCCGGCGAAGGCATAGAAGCGCTTGCTCGAGCCGAACAGCGGGAAGGCGCCCGCGAGGGAGGGCGTCGGGCTTGGCGGCGGCGCCACGGCCTCTGGCGTTTGTGAGGGGTCGGCCTCCGGCGTTGCCGCCGCGGCGCACGCGCAAGCGTCCGCGCCGATCAATTCGCTGTCGTTCGGGCAGAGTTCCGACAGGCGCGGCGTTGCGCTGGCTGATGTCTCATCATCTGCGCGTTGCGCGTTGCGCGTTCGACGCGCGTTCTGTTTCAGCGTCCGTCTCATGGCGAGCCTCCGGGCGAAATGGCGACCGTAGCCTCGTCAATCTGAGCGCGCATGGTTAACGCGCCGTTAACCGCCCCCGGCGTCGCTCACGCCGCCGATGAGGTTTTGCGAGAGCAGAAACTCGGACGAAAGGTCGCCGGGCGCCGCAACGAGCTGCGCGCCTTTGGCAATCGTCTCGCGCAGGGCCCTTCTGGCGGCGGTCGCTTCTTCGATGCTGACGGCGGCGAAAGACAGGCTCTGGCCCGGGCGCAATTGCGCGACAGCGCCGATGTCGGCGCCGATCACATTGGCGATCTTGGGATAGCCGCCGGTCGGCTGCCGATCGGCCATCAGCACGAGCGGGCGCCCGTCTCCCGGAACCTGGATAGCGCCGAGCGCGACGCCATCCGAGACGATGTCGTGGCCCTTGCCATGTTCCAGCGTCGCACCCTCGAGCCCGTACGCCATGCGGTCGCTGCGCGCCGAAACACGCCAGGTTGTGGCGAGGAAAGATTTGATCGCCCGCGACGTGAAGTAATCGTCCTGCGGTCCGAGCACGACACGAACGGGAGCGTCGGGGCGCGCTAACCATGGCGCCAGGATTTGCTGCGGGGATGCAGGCGCTGTCGACAGATGCGCGATTGGCAGGACGTCGCCGGCGCGCAAGGCGCGGCCATCGAGCCCCCCCAATTGCGAACGCGTATGCGTCGCCAGCGATCCCAAGACCTTCGGCAGGTCGAAACAGCCCCCGACAGCGATATAGCACCAAGCGCCTGCCGGCCCCGGCCGCACCGACAGTCGCGCGCCCTGCTCCAATCGCAGAGCGCAGGCGCTGGGCAGCTTTCGCCCGTCGCAGCGGACCTCGAATGCGCCGCCGGCGATCGCGACGGAGATGGCTTCTCCTTGCGCCTCGAGTTCGACGCCGCCGAGCGAGACTTCGATCGCGGCGACGTCCGGCCTCGCTCCGGCGGCGACAGTGGCCGCCGCGAACGCCCCCGCGTCCATGGGGCCGGCCGGCGTCACGCCGAAACGCAAATGGCCGCGGCGTCCCGCGTCCTGCAAGGTGACGCCAGGACCGGCGGAGCGGACCAGCAGTCGCGCGCTCATCGAAGCGTCGCGCGTCGCGCGACAATCTCGCCTCGCGCGGCTCTGGCGCCGAGCGTCGCGAACGTCGCGGCGTCGATCGATTCAAAACGCACCACGTCGCCTACCTCGATGAGAAACGGCGGATCGCGCGGCAGCGAGAACAGACGCTCCGGGGTGCGCGCGATCACATACCAGCCGGTCGGCATGGGATTGGCGCCGATCAGCGCAAGGCCGCCGCCGATCAGCACGGCGCCTGGCGGCGTCGGCGGGCGCGGGACGGCGCGCCGAGCGATGGCGAGAGGCGCGGGCAAGCCGCCGAGATAGCACCAGCCGGGCGCAAAGCCATACATATAGGCGCGATAATCGGCGCTCGCGTGGAGCTGTGCGACGCGCTCAGGGGATAGGGCCAGCTGTTGCGCGGCGATCGCGACATCTTCGGCGAGCGCCGGATCGTAGCAGCAAGGGATCGTCCATCGCGCGCTGGGCTCTAATCCGGTTCCAGGCGCAGGCTCGATCGATTCGACATAGGCGACGAGCGCTGTGCGCGACAGTTCAAGAGGGTCGTAATGGATCATCAAGGACCGATAGGTCGGCACGGTTTCGAGGACGCCCGGGGGCGCTGATTGGCGCAGCGCGGCGTCGAGCGCCAGAACGCGCGCATTGATTGCGGGATCGACGCTGTCGCCGAATTCGACAGTCAGCGCCGCTTCGCCCGCATCCAGACAGCGCGGCCGCGCATACAACATGGCGAGGGCTCCTTAACAAAAATTAACAGGCATAAATCTGAACTTTAATTGGCGGACACTGTCAGGTTTCCTAGACAATGACCGCGATTCTTCATCGTGACATTTTTGCCACGATCAAAAAAATAAAAATTCATTAATGCCGTCTCTGCCCATAAAATGGGCAAATGATTTGAACTTGGCCTTGATAGAGCAGGCCGATAGCGCAACACAATTGTGAACAATTTATCCTGAGGCTGGAGTTGGGGCATGAAACGGTTCTGTTTGGTTGGCGTCGCGGCTGCGGCGCTCGCGGCGAATGTGGCGCTGGCCGCCGATGTCGACGCCAAGAAAAAGGCTCCCGAGGCGCCCCCGCCCCCCTCCTGGTGGGAGGCGGTGACGATAACCGGCCTGGTGGAGGGAGGCGAGACCATCAATTTCGCCCATCCCAGCGACCATATCAATTTTGGACGCCTGTTCGACGATCGAGCCAGTCAGCCGTTGCTGAATCAGGCCATGTTGACCGTCCAACGCCCACTGGATCCGAAGGCGGCCGGGTACGACTTCGGCTTCAAGATTCAGGGAATGGTCGGTTCGGACGCGCGTTATACGCATTTCCTGGGCGAGCTCGATTATGTGATCCACGACCGGACCCAGCTCGACATCGTCGAGGCGAATGCGCAAGCGCATCTGCCCTGGCTGACGTCAGGCGGCATCGACGTCAAAGTCGGTCAATACGTCACCCTGGAAGGGGCGGAGGTGATCTATGCGCCGGACAATCCGCTCTACTCGCATTCATACATCTTCAATTTCGGCATACCGTTCAAGCATACGGGCGTCATGACGATTACGCACGTGGCCCCCGAGCTCGACATCTATGCCGGCGTCGACACGGGCGTGAACACGAGCATCGGTTGGCCGGGCGACAATAACGATGCCCCGGCGTTCCATGGCGGCATTGGCCTCAACCTTCTGGATGGCAGTCTGACCATCCTCGCGACCACCCACATTGGCCCGGAAATCCCGAAACAGCTGGACCCATTGGGCGTTGGATGGCCGAATACCCCCGTGTTATGCGGCTGCGATCCCAACAACACGTTGCGTTATCTCAATGACGTGACGGTGACCTGGAAGCCGACCGAGAATCTCACCTTCATTACTGACCTCAACTACATCACCGACGGCGGATTCAATGTGGATCCGATAACCGGCAGGGGGCAGGGGGTGCGAGGCTACGGCGGCGCGCAATACGCGATCTACAAGATCAACGACATCCTCAAGATCGTGGGGCGCGGCGAGATCTGGCGCGACCAAAACGGCTTCTTCGTCGCCGCTTTCCCCCATAGCCTCGACTTCATCAATGCCGAGCACGGCTTTCCGGCGACAGTGATTGCCGTTCCTCCCATCATACCCGGGGGGCCCACGCCTGGCACTACCTACGCGGAGCTCACGGCTGGCCTCACCATCTCGCCGCCCATCGAGAAGAACCCCCTGATAACGGGAATAACTTTCAGACCCGAAGTTCGCTGGGACACCTCCTTGAACGGCACGTCGCCTTTTGCTGCTGGCACGAGGCATTCGCAAGTCACCTTCGGCCTCGACATCATCGCGCCCTTCACCATCAGGTAATACCGACGGCCTTAAATGGTGACCCGTCATGCCCGCGCTTGTCGCGGGCATCCACGCCGAGACGCCATGAGAAATGTCCAAGGAAACGCTCAGCTTTTCATTGAGACGTGTCGCAGCCCGTCGGCGTGGATGGCCGGGACAAGCCCGGCCATGACGTGCGGACAGGTCATTGTTAAAGGCCGCTGACATAGGCCGGGCGCCAATCGAACCCAAGGTGAAAGAGACCCGGATCGCTCCAGCGGTCCGGGTCTCTTGCTGTCGGCGTTGCGAAAACGATTGGTCGACGCTGGGTGGCGCCTATTGGACCACGATTTCCACGTCGCGATCTTGCGTTGATTGAACCTTGAACGTGGTTTGAAAGGTCTTTCCCTCGTGGCGGGCGATGACGACATATTCGCCCTCGGCCAGGACGAGCGAGGGAAAGGCGCCGATCAATTCGCGGATGACGTCGCCGCCTGGCGTCAAAATCGAGAACGACGTATTGGCCAGCGCCTCGCCCCCGGCCGCGTTGACGAGCTTCAATGTCATGGTCGCGGCGCGATGGCGCAGGGTCGCCTCGATGACCTTGCCGGCGGGAATGCGCAAATCTGCCGTCACCACCGAATTGGTCGCATTGTTTCCGCCTTGTGTCGCATCGAGCAGGGTCGCAACAACATGGTACGAGCCCTCCGGCAGGCACAGGAGTTCGCGGGCCTTGGCGTTGGCGAGAACGAGTTTCGCTTCTGAGTTGCCGCGCTCGGGCACGTAAATGGAAATCGTTAGACGCTGGGGCGGGACATGCGCATCGCCGAGCATGTCGGCGAGCTTGAGGCCGCCGGCGTTGAGAACGATGCGCTCGTTGACGTTGCGTCCGTCGATGGCGACGCGGCGCGTGACGCCGGCCAGTCCGAAAGCGGCGTGCACGATATAGGCGCCGTCCGCTAAGGGAAATGTCGGCGACGCATCGCTGGATTCGGCGACGCGACGGTGAGAGCCGTCGGCTTGAGCGTGCTCCTCGAAAATACGCCAGACCAGCCCACTGCGCACGGTTTGCGTGTCGGCTGGCGTCAGCGTCGCCGTCAAACGAAGCGTGGCGAGCGATCGCGTTTCCTCGGAAGCTGCGGCCGACGCCGAAGCCGGGCTGGAATGGCCGACTTTTTGCGCCGTCTGCGGAGACGGGGCCGTTTGCGCGTTTGCCGCCAGGGCGCCGGCGAGAAGCCAGCCCAGCGTCGAGGGAAGACGGTTTTTCATCGGAGCGGATATGACGCAGGACATGGGTCCTTGTCGGATCCTTTAGTTCTCCTCGTCATGGTGGAGAATGGTCGAAGCCGCGGAAGCGAGATTGGTCAAAGAAAATGGCCGAAAGACGAATTCGATCTTATGGCGGCCGGCCGGCGTCTCGACGCCGCGGAACAGGATATTGGCCTTGACCATCGGCGCCGGCTCGCCATCGATCTGCGCTTCCCAGCCCGGATAATAGAGATCGTGCAGCACCAGGAGACCGGCGCGATCGGTCGCAAGGTCGATGACGACGTGATCGTCCTCGTAAGTCGCAATCGCAACGCGCGCGTCGGACGCCGCTTCCCGCGAAGGATCGGACAAGGACGGCTCGAGCGAGGGCATCGCGGCCTGGTCGACCAGCGCTTCGCGCGTGCGGTCGAAATCGGGCATGGCGTCGTCGGCGATCGCCGCTTCCGAATCGACGCCGATGACGCGCGAAGCAAAATAGGCGCGCGGCGCGGCGCGGCCGAGCTTGTATACGTAGATGCGATCCGAGGAGAAAATAAGCGTCGCCGAAGGGCGCGGCACATGACGCGGCAGCCGCGCCAGCGGACGGTCGAGAACGAGATAGTCGAGCCCGAGCAGCGACGCCAGCTTGCTTTTGTAACCGCGAAACGTTCCCGGATAATGGCGCAGATTGGGGTCGACGGCGTTTTCGCCAGGTCCCACGGCGCGCTCGTAATCGGATATGCGCAGCGGATTGTAGCCGATCGTATCCTCGAGCCCGAGCGTCATGGAAGCGTTCTGCCAGCCGCCCGGCAGTCCCAATATTTCGACGCGTGGACGTTCGCCGTTGGCGGCGCGCGCGGAAATGTCCTTGCGCAATGCGGCGAGCGCGGCGGTCTCCGGCGCGGCCGGGCCGTCGAAGATCGAATAGCGCGCCGCCGGTTCGGCGTTGAGCGGATCGGCGGCGTTGCGCCACAGGAGCTCGCCGGCCGTCGCCGCCGCCAGAACGGCGGCGGCGAGACGGCGGCGGTTGTTCCGTTCGCCGACCATCAGGACGACAACGACGGCGCCGGCGCAAGCAATCGCGAGAGCGATCGCCGGCGCCGCTTGGCGCGCGTGGCCTGTCTCGAAAGAGAAAACGAATCCGGCCGCAAGCAGCGACGCGGCGACGGCGCCCGCGGCGATCGCCAGCGTAGGGGCGAGCGGATACGGCAGGCGTTGGAACGGGCGCGGCAGGCCATGCGCCACAAAACGATGCAACAGATAGCCGGAAATGAGCGCGAAGCCGGCGTTGAGCACGAACGCTGCGTCGGCCGGGCGCCGATACAGCGACACGCCCGGAAAGAAATCGTAAATGGGCGCAAACAGCGGCGTCCAGCGCCCCAATGTATAAACGAGCGCCGCAATGAGCATGTAAAGAACGAATCTCATGTCGCGGGCGAAGGCGCGGCCGCCGGCGAGGCCGTGCCACAGGCCGAGCACGACGGGCGCGGTGCCGATGAACAGGTAATCGACGGCGCGGTCGGTCCAGTCCGCCTCGGCCATGGTGTCGTATCCAGGCCCCCAATAATGATACGCGCTGTCGAGCGAACCGAAGATGTCGGGCGCCAGCATGGTGACGAAATTGATTGGCGCCAGCGACCCGGCGGCCGCAACGCCAAAGGCGATGCCCGGCCGGTTCGAGTCGGCCAGAAACTGCATGGTGAGCAGCACCGGCACGGCAAGGATGGCCGCGGCGCCGGCGCTCGAGGCGAACAATACGGCCCAGCGCTCCTTCAGGTAGCCAAGCGGACGGCGCGAGGCGAAGGCCGCATGGATAATGCGTCCAATCAGCACGAGACAAAAGAGATAGGCGACCTGGTCACGCCCCAGAGCCATGAGAGCGGCGAGGATCGCGAACAAGGCGGCGTTAAGGAGGCGCGGACGCTCCAGCATCACGTCCAGCATCCACAAGGCGAGCGGAAAGAAACTGTAGGAGACGATCATGCCGGTATGTTGCAGGCGCGAGGCCGCGACCCCGCCCAACATGAAGATCAGTCCGGAAAGAACGGCGGCCGCCGGTTCGAAGCCCCGCCGGCGCGCCAGGCCCAGAACGCCGGCGCCGCCCATGAGCAGATGCAACAACACGACGCCGTCGAACATCTGCATCGAGGCCGTCGGCGCGATCAGCGCGAACAGGAAAAAGGTCGGCGTGAAGATGAGCGATTGCGGATCGGCGACCGACGGATAGCCGGCGAAATGATAAGGGTTCCACAAGGGGATTTCGCCGCGCCGCAAGGCGTCGCCCAGGAAGCGGAACATGGGATAGAAATGGTTCTTGGAGTCCCAGGGCACGACCGCGCCGTTCGTGATCCACAGCGCCGCCGCCAACGCCATGAAGGCCGCAAGCGCCGCGAAGGCGCCCATGGCCTCCCGCTTGGTCCACAGCCGTATGGGGCGGACGCTGTCCGGCCCCGCCAAGGCGCGCCGCGCCTCGGCGAGGCCATGAGCGCCGTCGCGAGAGACGCGCCGGTCGACGGAGCGATCGCTGATTGTCATGAAAAAGCCTGTGGTTCTCGTCGTTTGCGACGGGAAGGCGCGCTATGTGGCAAAAATGCGAGCGCCGCCAGCGCAAGGATCATGCGAGAGCGACTGAGAGGCGCGCGTCGCCGGACGCGCCCGGGCACCGTAGACCGGCGGCGTTCCGCGAGCAAATGGATCGGCGGCGCCGGCAGCTCGGCCAAATTGGCGTGCGAGCCATGAACCCATGATGAATGAATAGGCGCCCGCCATCAACGATCCGCGAACAGCTCGTTGATGACATGAACATGAGCCGGTCGGCTGGTCATCTTGGCGGCAAAGCCGTCGCGGCGCGCGGCAAGGCACTCCGCGCGCCATGCGGTTTCCTCAGCAATATCGGGAAAGGCCGCGTCGATCGCGGCGACGCCGGCCGCCGCCGCGCCGAACAGGACCAACGCGCGCGCCAGCGCGAAGGTCGACGCAAGCTCGCCGTTCGGCAAGCGCCAAGTCTTTACGCCCAGGCAATCACCTAGCCCCGCCGCGTCAAAGGCCAGCCCGGCCAGACGGCGGGAGGCGCCGGCATAGGCGCCCAGCGCGAACACGCCGGCGGGGGTTTGCGTGGCCAGCGCCACGATGCGGGTTGCGCCATCCTCGAGGCCGGCCTCCGCTTCGTGCACGGCAAGCTTTGCGGAAAGGTGCTGGACGCTCGCGCCGCCGCAGGCCTCTTCCAGCAAAACCCCATCGGGCGCGAGCGGGACGAGCGCGGCCAGGTCGGCGTCGATCAAACCGCCCTCGACCGACGCCACGCGCACATAAAGAGCCGGGCGCGGCGTGAGACCGCGCGCACGCCCAAGAAAATCGCGCGCCGCGGCCCACGCGCGCGCCCTTGCGGCGCGGTCCGTCGAATTGCCCAGTTCGAGCGCCAACGCGTCTGCGCCGCAAGACAGGGCGGCGGCGAAATCTCCCTGGCGATCAGCGGGAACGACGAGCCAAGAGCGCAACCGAGCAATCCTCTCATTTACCAGCCGCCCCGATCTTAAGCGGGAATTTACCATAAGACGCGAAACTGAGAGGAGGACAGACGGCAGAGGACGGAAGACAGAATCCGTCCTCCGTCTCCGTCCTCCGTCGTCCGTCCTCCGTCTTCAGGTCGAGAGCGCCGATGATCGTACGTCATTTTTTGCGATGGGCGCAAACTGCGCCGGCGGCGAGCCGCGCGGCCGGCGCCGCAGCGCTGGCGCGCGCTTACCTTTACTCGGACATGGATGGCCCGAGCCGACGCGAAGCGGGCGCCGCGCTGACCTCGCTCCTCGACGACCCTTCCCCGCTGGTTCGCCGCGCGCTCGCCGAGAGTTTCGCCAGCGCGCCTGACGCGCCCCGTCAAATCGTCACGGCGCTCGCCAACGACCAATCGGACATCGCTTCGCTCGTCCTGTCGCGTTCGCCCCTCCTCTGCGAAGCGGAGCTCATCGATTGCGCGGCGAGCGGCGACGCTTTCGCGCAGAGCGCCATCGCGGCGCGGGCGCGCGTTCCAGCCAACGTCAGCGCGGCCTTGGCGGAGATCGGCGCGCGTGAGGCGGCGATTGCGCTCGCCGGCAACGCGGGCGCCGAGCTCCCCGCCTTCTCCATGCGCCGCATGATCGAGCGGTTCGGCGACGACGGCGAAATGCGCGAGGCGCTGTTGTCGCGCTCCTATCTGCCGCCGGTGGTGCGCAGCGATCTGGTCAACGCCGCCGCCGCCAGCCTCGCCTCGTTCGTCGTCGAGCGCGCTTGGCTATCGAGCGCGCGCGCCGAACGGATCACGCAAGAGGCGCGCGACAAGGCGAATGTCATCATCGTGACGCAGGCGGTCGACAGCGACGGCCGCCACGGCGTGCGCGAGCTCGTCGCGCATCTGCGCAAATCCGCTCATCTCACTGCGAGCCTCGTCCTGCGGGCGCTGCTCTCCGGCAACCGCGATCTGTTCGAGGCGTCGCTCGCCGAACTGTCGGGCCTCGACGAAGACAAGGTCGCCGGCCTCGTGCGTGACTTTCGCGGCGCCGGTTTCGCCGCCCTTTACGCACGCGCTGCTTTGCCGCCGAAACTGCTGCCGGCGTTTCGCGCCGCGCTTGCCGCGCAACGCGAATTCGGTCCTAGCGCCGGGAGCGAGGGCGGCGCGCGTCTCTCGCTGGTCATGATCCAGCGCGTGCTGACGGCTTGCGACGCCATCAACGGCGGCGAACTCGACAAGTTGACGGCGCTGCTGCGCCGTTTTGAGGCGGAGGCCGCCCGCGAAGACGCGCGCGACGTGGTCTTGGAGCTGGCGCATCGGCCCAGCGAAGCCATATCCTTTGCGCCCGTCATCGACAGACCCGTCATCGACATGGCGGCGCTCGAAGCGGAAATCCGCCAGGCGGCGTAACGCCATCGGCGTAGGACAGGTTCGGCTGCGCGAATCCTTCTCCCGCTTGCGGGAGAAGGTGTCGCGCGAAGGCGCGACGGATGAGGGCGGCGCCGCTGCGCAAGTCCATCGGACCCTCATCCGACCCTCGCTGACGCGAGGGCCACCTTCTCCCGTTCCACGGGAGAAGGATTCGCGCTTCGCGTGACACGCCCCGCCAACCATTAACTCGGCTCAATATTGGCCTTCGAGCGAGGCTTCCAGCAGCGCGATCTCCTCTGGCGTCAAATCGAACAGTGCATACACGATCGCGTCGATTTCGCGTTCGGCGCTGGCGATCTGGTCGCTCAGCGCAACCACGTGCGCGCGGTTGTCGGCGAGATAGGCTTCCCATTCGCCGCGCTCCTTGACGGGGATTTCGGCGCGGAAAGCGCGTTTGACCTCGGCGCGGAAGCTGGCGAAGTCGAGCTCCTGCCACTCTTCGAGCTTGCCCGTTAGCTTCGCGCGCTCCGGGGAGCTGAGATCGAGAATGCGCCGGCGGACGGCGGATTGAATGTCGTATCGCGCCCGGGCGGCGTCGGTGCAGGTCTGACCGAGAGCGGCGAGCCGCTTGCGCGCGGGCGCGGCCATGGCGGGAACGGGGAGTTGCTCGACGTATTGCGCTTCGGCTTCAATGTACCCGCCTCGCTTAATGCGCGCATATGCGCGCAATTGCGCCCAGAACAAACGGCTGTTCAGCAAAGCACAGAGGATTGGGTCCGAGGACGGCAAAAAGAAACATTTGTTGTTTAGAAAGGCGCTGGACGGTTCGAGGCAAAACGAAGCATCCGACTGGAAGTGACTCCAGACTAACTTAGGCGCTTCCATTTTCTGATGGTATGAGGCCTGCGCCTGTTGTAGCTCCCACCATTCCTGCTTGGTCGCGCGCTTCTCGAGTTCCGGCTTGAAGGGCAGCAGCCAATCGCGGATCGCGGGATATTTGTCGATGTCGACCTTGCCTTTGGGCGTGTTGATAAGCCACAGGCCCTCGGGCTCGACGCGCCAGCGTTTGACGTTCTCGCCGCGCAAGAACGGCTTCAGCACCTGCGCCGATTTCTTGTCCGCCTTCACAATGCGGTCGCGCGTGGCTGTGTCGATGACGAAAGCCTCGTTCAGCCCGGTTTTGATGCCGTAAAGCGGCGCGCCATAGACCTCGCCGAGCGTCTTGCGGCCCCTCGCGATCTTGTCGCGCAGGCGCGCCAGCGGCTCGTCCTCGAAGCGCCACGAACCCGCGCCCAGCCGAGCGCGCGGCATTTTGCGCGCGCCCTCGTCGAAGGCGCGGCCCAGTTCCTTCGGCAATTCGTCTCGAAGCGTGAGATAAGCGATTTCGTCCGACGTCGGCGCGGCGCCTTTGCGCAGCGAGAGGATCGCAGGATAGGTCGTCACGCCGTCGAACACTTGCAGATCGCCGAAATCGACCACATTCTCGATTCTCACGCCGTCCGTGAGGAATTTGCGCAAATTCTCGCCCGAGCCGGTGCGAAAGAAGGTGGACGATGAAATGAAGCCGAGCCGCCCGCCCGTCTTCAATAGCCCAACGCCACGCTCGAAAAAATAAGCGTAAAGATCGGCGCGGTCCGCGGCGACCACGTAATGCTGTTCGAGATAGGGTTTTACGGCCTTGACCAACTCCATCCGCACATAAGGCGGGTTGCCGATGACCACATCGAAACCGCCCCTTTCGAAGACATGGGGAAAGGCGGCGCGCCAGTCGAACGGCCGCGGGGCATAAGCGCCATCCTCGATCAGGCTGTCGCCGACGCGAATTGTATTTTCGAGATTTTGCAGGCGATGGTCGCGTCGCGCGGTTTTCAGCCACAGCGACAGCCGCGTGATCTCGACCGATTCGGCGTTCAAATCGACGCCATATAAATTCTTCGTCACGATCTCGTCGAAAATGTCGAAATCTATTGTTTCGCCAAGCTCCGCGAGCGCGCTCGAAGCGCGCCGGTATTCGGCGGCGAGCGCGTCGAAGGCGGCGACGAGAAAGGCGCCCGAGCCGCAGGCCGGATCGACGATCGTGAACGCACGCAGCACGGAAAGACGCTCGCGCCAGAAAGCCCGCTGATGATCGGGCAAACGACCGCGCCCCTCCTCGCCCTCATCCTGAGGCGCGAGCGCAGCGAGCCTCGAAGGACGAGGGCGAGGAGGAAGTGTGCGCGGACGGGTTTCCTCGTCCTTCGAGGCCGGCTGCGCCGGCGCCTCAGGATGAGGAAACCCTTCACCCGATTGCCTGGCGCGCTGGAGTTCCGCGTCCGGGTCCTCCGCCAGACCATGGCGCGCCCAGGCCTCGTCGAAGCGCTCGCGCAAGGTCAGGCCGACAGTCTTCTCGACGAGAAAGCGCGTCACCATGTCGGGCGTATAGACGACCCCCTCGCGCTTGCGCTTGCTTACGGGCGGCGTCCCGCCTTGCGCCTCCGCCTTCATGCGTTCGATGTCGGTGATCGACTGCTCGAAGATGTGGCCGAGCACCGTGACCGGAACTTCGCGGCGGTAGTCCCACTCGCCGAGCGCGGCGATTTCGCCCGAAAGCTCGTCCGGCAGAACGAGCGCGTCGACGACTGAGTCTTGCGCGAAGAGCCCACCGTTATAGGGCCAGATGTTCAGCCGGGTCGAACCTTGATCAACGGCGCGAAACAGCGCCTTGAAATTTTGCCAAATAGGCAGCGGATTGAATTCGTTCTGCGATTTCGCCGCCTGCTCCAATAGCCTGCCGGGCAGGAGATCGGTGCGTTGCGCAAAGGCGATAAAGAGGACGCGGTCGAGTATCTTCTGCGCCGTCTCGATCGCAGCAAGCTGCCCGAGGCTCGGTCCTTCCGCCGAATTGGCAATGAAGTCGATGAGCCGCCCGCGCAGCGTCTTGTAATCGGCGTAGAGATTCTCGGTTACGTCTTTGTAGGCGCGGTCCGTCTCACGCAATAGCGCATCTGTCGGGCCGCCGAGCAAACGTTCGGCGGAGAGCATGAGCCACAGTCGCTCATGCTCCTCGCGCTCGTCGAGCTTTGTCAGGTCGAACGCTTCATAGGCGTCGCGGCCGCGACCGAACCCGTAAAGCCGGATTTCCAGACAGTTGGAGACGAGCACCCAGCGCGCGCCCGGCGCGTCCATGGCGTAATCCCAAGCCTGCTGCACGGGGCTGCGGCCCCGCCCCGGCATGGGCGCATCAAGATCATGTGTCGTCGGCCCCTTGAACTCGAAGGGCGCCGCAATGTCGTTCACGCCCTCGGCGTCGCGGAAGCGGCCGAGCGCGACATCGACCTTGCCGTGGCGGATCGGGCGCTCGAAAGCGAGCGTGTAAACGGCGTCTGGATCGGCGGTCCGATAGCCGAGAATTTTTTCGAGAATGGCCGAGAAAAAGATAGGCCGGATCGCCTCTTCCCGCAGCTTGCCAAAGCGCTTCTTCGCCTTGCGAGCGTAATCGGCGGCGGCTTCCAGTTGCTCGGGCGTGGGCGAAAAGGCGACCTTGCCTCGCGCCTCCTCGACGACCTTATAGGCGAAGAGTTGGGTGCGTAGGGAACGCGCCGCCGATTTTCGAGCGCGTGCGCCGTCCTTGCCGGCGCGCGGCAGGTCCAGTCCAGCGGAAGCGAAAAGATCCATGACGCGGGCGACGCTACCCCCCGAATCGGCGCCCGTCGAGCCCGAGCGAGACGCCTGCTGACCGTTCATCCCTTTGTCCACAAGGAAGCGGCTGACCCCTCAATACCCGAACTGCTCGCGCAAGATCCGCTCCTCCAAGGAATGGCCGGGATCGTGAAGCAGCACGAGATTAGCGCCATGGTCCATCTCCACGTCGACATGCAGGACGTCGCGGAATTCGTCATGGTCGGCGACCACCGAAACGGGGCGCTTTTCCGCCTCCAACACGTCGATCTGGACCTTGGCGCCGTCCGGCAACAGCGCGCCATGCCAGCGGCGCGGGCGAAAGGCCGAAATCGGCGTCAGCGCCATCAACGGCGCGTCGAGCGGCAGGATCGGCCCGTGGGCGGAAAGATTATAGGCGGTCGAGCCGGCGGGAGTGGACACCAGGATGCCGTCGGTGACCAGTTCCGGCAGGCGCTCCTTGCCGTTGACCGAAACGCGCAGCTTGGCGATCTGCGAGCTCTGGCGCAACAGCGACACCTCGTTGATGGCGTGGGCGGTGAACTCGCCGCCGTGGGTGTCGGTCGCGCGCATGAGCAGCGGGTGCACGATCGAGGGCTTGGCGTCGGCGATGCGTTTGCGCAGGCCGGTTTCGCGATATTCGTTCATGAGGAAGCCGACCGAGCCCCGGTTCATGCCGTAGATCGGCTTTCTGGAGCCCATGAAGCGATGCAGGGTGCGCAGCATCAAGCCGTCGCCGCCGAGCGCGACGATGCAATCGGCCTCGTCCGGCGGAACGTCGCCGTATTTGGCGACGAGACGGCGCCGCGCCTCCTCCACCTCGGGCGCGCTCGACGCCAGAAAAGCGAGGTTCTTGTGGTGGTTCGGCAGCGCGCCGGACACGGACATGGAAGGATCCTGCAGAACGTCCGTCTCCCCCGGACGGGGGCGAACGCAGGCGCTGCATTACACCCGCGGGAGAGCGAAGGGAACCGGGGCGGCGCGACGGGGTTTTGCTTCCATCGGCGCCGAACTGGGATAAGATCGGCCCCATACTGGGAAATGAACCATGGGCGTCCCGTTCGCAGATCAAGGTCCGATGCGCGCCGAGGAGTTCTTCGCGTTCACGGCCGCGCGCCCCGACGAAGAGAAATGGGAGTTGATCGAAGGGGAGCCGGTCTTGAACGCCTCGCCCAGCTATCTGCATCAGAAGATCGTCCGCAATCTCACCGTGCTGCTCGATGAACTGGCGCGCCGGGCCGGCGGGGGCTGGGAGGTTCTCCCTGGCCTCGGCGTGCGCTTGTCCGACATCGACGTTCCGGTTCCCGACGTGCTGATCCGCCCCGATAACAGACTCTCGGGCGTCGAATGCGCCGATATGATTATCGCCTTCGAGGTTCTGTCGCCATCGACGGCAGATCGCGACCTGCGCTGGAAGCGCAAGGCCTATGCGACGCTGCCGTCGCTGTCTCAGTATGTGGTCATCGCCCAAGATGCGGTCGAGGTCGTCTCCTACGATCGCAAAGCCGGCTTCGCCGAGCGACGATTGCAAAGCCTCGACGAAGAACTGGACTTGCCCGCCATCGGCGCGCGCCTCGCGCTGCGCGAAATCTACCGCGAGACCGGCCTCGCTGGGGCGTAGGGGAAGTCATACGCGAACACCCTCTCCCAGAGGGAGAGGGTCGGTCCGAAGGACCGGGGTGAGGGGTATCCACCTTTCCGCCTTTGCGCGAGCGCAAAAC
The DNA here is from genome assembly GCA_016178015.1 of Methylocystis sp. Lineage (GTDB taxonomy): Bacteria > Pseudomonadota > Alphaproteobacteria > Rhizobiales > Beijerinckiaceae > Methylosinus. The sequence continues at coordinate 29,900 of JACOUB010000017.1, forward strand.
AACCAAGACCGCAACCCCTCACCCGGCTGCTTCGCAGCCACCCTCTCCCTCTAGGAGAGGGGATATGCGACACGAATTGCTGTCCTGTTTCAATGGCGCGCGCCGCGCGTTCGGCTGAAACCTCGGAGCCGGGGCCGGTCTCGTAATCGGCTATGGCTTTGAGATTGTACGTCTGCGACAGAAAAACCCTCTGATCGGACGCAAAGCGCGGATCGTCCTTGGTCAAGCGCAAGAATTCCGTCTGAACGCCCTTATGGGATTTGAACACCCTGCGGGTCGTCTCGAAAATGAAAGCCTGTGCGGCGTGGAATCCGGCAAGATATGCGGCGCGGCCCGCGTCCTCATTCAGATCGACTCTGAGCATGGTCGCCGCGCGTTCGAGGCGCCTACGCGCCTTATCGAGAAACCGGCTTGCTTCCGGGCTCACAGGTCGCGCCCATGCTGCCGGATTTCGTGCATAAGGGGCGAGCGTTCCCGGTAGGCCGCAGCCGAATAAGGCTTCGCATCGAAGAAAGCGCCGGTCTCATCGAGAAGATCGACGCGAAGCTTCGCCAGCCTGTCCAGTTCCGCCCACCGGTCGGGCAGCGATTTTAAGAAAACGGCGACGTCATAATCGGAATCAGAGCGCGCATCGCCGCGTGCGCGCGAACCAAACAGCACAGCCCGTTCGAGCCGGTCGCCGTAAATTTCATCCAGCGCCGCCCGGAAGCGTTTAAGGATGGGGTCGTCTGCTGCTTTCATGGCCATCGGCAAGTATATATCACGTTTGGACGCACCCGCCCGAGACAGCTGATCGCGGCTCCAGAAACATTCCTCACCCCGCCCCTCCCCACAGCCACGCGGCGCCGCGCACGCCGCTGGAATCGCCGTGCAGATTACGCACCACCTTGGTGGCGATGGCGTCCGAGAAAGCGTGGCGCTCGACCAGCTTTTCCAGGCCGTCGTAAATGCGCGCGATGTTGGACAGGCCGCCGCCGAGCACGATCACGTCCGGATCGAGCAGATTGACGACGCCGGCGAGCGCGCGCCCCAGCCGCTCGCGATAGGCGTCGAGACTGGCGAGCGCCGGCGCGTCGCCGGCTTCGGCGGCTGTTGCGATCTCCTGCGCCGTGAGCCTCTTGCCCGTGCGCGCAAGATAATCGTGCGCGAGGCCCGAGCCCGACAGAAACGTTTCGATGCAGCCGTTCCTCCCGCACGTGCAGGCGCGCCCCGGATACTCATCCGGCGTCATCCACGGCAGGGGATTGTGCCCCCATTCGCCGGCGATCCTGTTCAACCCGGCAAGCGGCCTGCCGTCGATGACAATGCCGCCGCCGACGCCGGTGCCAAGAATGACGCCGAACACCACGCGCGCTCCCGCCGCGGCGCCGTCGGTCGCCTCCGACAGCGCGAAGCAATTGGCGTCGTTCTCGATGCGCACCTCGCGGCCGAGCAGGGCGGAAAGATCGCGATCGAGCGGCTTGCCGTTGAGGCCGGTGTTGTAAGAATTCTTGACGAGGCCGCTGTTGGGCGAAATCGCCCCGGGAATGGCGACGCCGACGCTGGCGCAACCTGGCAATTCGCGCTCGATCTCGTTGACCAGCGCGCCGATCGCGCCCAGCATCGCCTCGTAATCATGGGCGGGGGTGGGCGTGCGGCGGCGCGCCAGCGCCTCGCCGCGTGGGCTCAAGGCGACGGCTTCGATCTTGGTGCCGCCGAGATCGACGCCGATGCGAATGGAGTCGTGGGTCATGTGGCTTTCGGTTAGTGTTTGCGAACGTCCCGGCGGGCGGCGTCCTGACCTGATAATATAGGCCCCTCATGAACATGACAGCCCGAGAGCCTGCACGGCTCGCGGCGGTAGAGGCCGCCATCCGCGCCTGCCGCATGTGCAAGGAGCGCCCCGACGGCGCGGCCCTGCCGCACGAGCCGCGCCCCGTGCTGCGCGTCTCGGCGACGGCGCGCCTGCTCGTCGCCGGCCAGGCGCCGGGCGCCCGCGTGCATCGCTCGGGCGTGCCGTTCGATGATCCGTCCGGCGACCGGCTGCGGGCCTGGATGGGCGTCGACCGGGAAACCTTTTATGACATGGCGCGAGTCGCCATCGTTCCGATGGGGTTCTGCTTTCCCGGTTGCGACGAGGCGGGCGCGGATCTCCCCCCGCGCCCCGAATGCCGCAAGATCTGGCACGACGATCTCTTCGCGGGTATGCCGCAGATCGAGACCGTACTGGCCAGCGCGAGTTCGAGGCGATGCGTCCGAGGGTTTTCCCGCTGCCGCATCCGTCTTGGCGCAATACCGGGTGGCTCAAGCGTCATCCCTGGTTCGAGGCGGAGCTGGTCCCAAAACTGCGCGCCGAAGTGGCGCGCCTGACAGTGGCGAGCGCCGCTAGTATCCGCCATCGTTGAATCGCGAGTCGCAAAGCGACGCGCGGTCCAACGATGATAAGCGGATACGGCGAAGGAAACGACGGATCGGGAATCATTGATTCCCGATCCTAGTCGCACGGCGGCGACGGCGGCTGGACGCCGCGATCGCCAGCGCGGTCGTGATAACGCCACTGATAAAGCGTGACCCCGATCCACACCCTAAGGCTAGAGAGATCCACGCGGCAATGCCCCAGACGTTCGACCGCCATCAGCGTATCGTTGGCCCCTTGTTGATAGCCCCTTCGGTAGGAGGCTTCCGCCGAATCCTCGTCTTGCGCGACCGATTGCTCGCTGACGGCGCTCATGCTCGATTTCTCCCTTTAGTTTCGAGGCTGTTCCGTGCCGCGCAGCTTACCGAGGCATGCTTACGAAATCGTGTTAGGACTCCTTCGAGAACAGTCGAATCGATCGGACGCGCCCCCTCTCCCCGTTTACGGGGAGAGGGTTGGGGTGAGGGGCTTGGTGTACTGCACCGAATGCTGATGTCAGCGGATTCGCGGCTTCATCAGCATTTTCGACGATGCCCCCGGCCCCTCACCCTGACCCTCTCCCCGCTCGCGGGGAGAGGGAATCGCCCCGCGAGGAAAAAACCATCGTGACGGCAAACGCCAGCGCGGAAGTCGCCGTCGGAGACGAAATTCGCCCCGTCGTCTTCGGCAATCATCTGCCCTTGAGCCTGATTGCCGGCCCCTGCGCCCTGGAAAGCCGCGCGCAAGCGCTCGAGATGGCGCAGGCCTTGGCGGAAATGGCGGCGCGCCTGCGCATCGGCCTGGTGTTCAAGGCGTCGTTCGACAAGGCCAATCGCACCTCGGGCTTGTCCCCGCGCGGGATCGGCCTCCCCGCCGCCCTGCCGGTCTTCGCCGAGATCAGAGAGCGCCTCAAGCTGCCGGTGCTGACTGACGTTCACGAAGCGGCGCAATGCGAAGCGGCGGCGGAAGTCGTCGATATTTTGCAAATCCCGGCCTTGCTGTGCCGCCAGACCGATCTCCTGGTCGCCGCGGCGCGCACGGGACGTTGCGTCAACATCAAGAAGGGCCCCTTTCTCGCGCCCTGGGACATGCGCCACGCCGTCGCGAAACTGCGCGCCGCCGGCGCAAACAGGGTGCTCGTCACCGAGCGCGGCGCGAGCTTTGGATATAATGCGCTGGTCGCCGATATGCGCGCCCTGCCCATACTCGGCGAGACGACGGGAGCGCCGGTCGTGTTCGACGCGACGCATTCCGTTCAGCAACCGGGCGGGCGCGGAACTTCGTCCGGCGGCGAACGGCGCTTTGTCCCGGTGTTGGCGCGCGCGGCGATCGCGGTTGGCGTCGCGGCGCTGTTCATCGAAACCCACGCCGACCCCGACCGCGCCGTCGCCGACGGCCCTACCATGGTTCCGCTGCGCGAGCTTGCGGGGCTGATGGAGGAACTGATGTCCTTCGACCGGTTGGCGAAGGCGATGGTGGTTCGGCCCAAATCATGCGGGCTACAGTGACACGACGCCGCAGTTGCTTCGCCTTTGCAGCCAAGGGATGCGCGACGAGCGCCCGATCGATGGTCGCTAGCCGCAAATCTTCGATCTTGCATTGGGCGAGGAGCAAACGATCGAACGGATCGCGTGTTTGCGCGCGGTTGCCCCGCTGCGTGACAGGATGCAAAACGTCGGGCAGGATCATCCGGGCAAGGCGCGTCATGCCAATAGGACGCCATCAGCGGCGAAAACGGGAAGGCGTATCATGGCGTGACGCGCCGCTCGCGGCGCGCGGCCGCAAGGGCTGTGGCTCCCCGACCAGGGCGTGCCGCCCTATCGCGGACGGGGGTGAAGGAAAGTGAGTCACCCGGGGCCGAGCGCGCGCTCAATGCATTGCGCCATGGCGTCATAACCGCCCAGGTGAGCCTGCTTCGACGCGGCGAGCCACGCCACTGCCTCGAGGCGCGTCAAATCGACTTCGTGTCCCGCGCGTTCTCCGATCTGCTTCAGATATTGCAACTGGACTCGTCCGTTCCCGTCGCGGAACGGATGGACATAATTTATGTCGCCGATGATCTCGCCGGCGCGTACGGCGAAGACTTTCGGGGCTGTCCCCTGGAAATAACGCGCGGCGACGACCCGCCGATGCACGTCGGCCACGCCGGTTTCGATATATTGCCGGAACTGGAATTGGCTGCCGTCCTTGGAAATCTCCACGTTACGGATTTCGCCAGCCCAGTCATAGACATCCTGGAACACATGTCGGTGAATAGCCTTCAGATGGGCGAGATCGAAATCGCCAGCCGGAATCCCCTGTCGGATGCGCTGTGCGGCGAGCCGGCGCTCGACCTTGGCGAGTGCGACTTTATCCCGAATATCCAACTTGTTCCGCAGGACCGTCGTCCCCGGATAAACGTATGGATCGTCACTCATTCCGCCGCGGCGGGGGCCGCCGAGCGGCGGGCGCGTTCCAGTATGTAGGCGATGCAGCGCTCGTGAGGCCAGGCTTCCCGTTCGAACATCTCGAACATGGCGATGTCCTCGGCATCGAGCGGGTTGCCTTCGATCTCCTGAAGCCGCATCGCTTCGAGCCGCCGGTGGCGGGCGGCGGCGACCTCGGCCTCGGTCAGCGGGCGATCGGAAGTGGACATGTTGGTTTGTAACATCCCGACGGGAAATTTTCCATGTAGATTGCCGATCGGTAGTGTCTCAGTTTGAAATGTCAGGAGTACGCAGTGCCCAATCAAAGCCGTTCCGCAGCTAATTGTGGATTGGGCTGTATTCGCATCAATGCGCCAGACAGTCCCAACAGCGCAAACCCATTTACAATATTCTCTGGAACCCTTCCTTGCGTTAATAGGATATAAATCGCAACGACGCAGCCAATTATGACGATCGCCGCTATTGGGTAGCTGCCACGATCTGGCTTGGTCGCTTCGCCTATCGGAAAATAAATGGACGCGGCGGTCACGGCCACACCAATAAATGTGACAAGCGTCCCTAGAAAGGTTGCGATCTGTCCCAGACCCGTTGTGCGAAGTTGCAACCGGTCGGCGCAAAGCTCGTAAATAATCAAAAAGATACCAGAGCCGCCAAGGACGATGTTAAACAAGAAGATCCTGATCAATATCCAGGAGACGAAGTATCTCATGTAGGACGAAAAAGCCATCTTCGTTACGCCGGTCTCCTCGGCTTCTGGCCTGAGCCGAAACGTCATTGCGTCGCGCGCGCCGTCTTCGCTTCGAGCTTCGACCTCATGCGGGAAAACGCTTCCTCGCCATCGACCGGCGGACCGCTGGCGACGCCGGCGTCCCACAATCGGCCGAGCTCCTCGATCGCCCGCTCGCGCTGCGCCCGCTTGAACTTCCAGTCGCGCAAAGCCTCGCGCATCACCTCGCTGGCGGAAGCGTATTCTCCCGTCTCGACAACCTGGCGCATCATCGCCGCCATTTCGGGAGTGAGGGCGACGCTGACCTTCTCGACATTCGCCATGATAATTTGCCTCCTGTACCAATGGTAGGCAAGATTACCACCGACGACAAGCGCCTCCGTGCGCCCTCCAGTTCGCATCTTGACAAAATAGCTACATGTAGCCACCATTCGAGCATGGCGACCGTATCGATCAAAGACGCCAAGAATCGTCTGACCGAACTCGCCCGCCAGGTCGAGGGCGGCGAAACCATTGTCGTTACCCGCAATGGCCGGCCGGTATTCGACCTCGTGCCGCACCGGCGCCGCAAAGGGCTGCGCCTGGAGGCCATCGACGCGTTCAAGAAAAAGCACGGCGTCGCGACCATCGTCCCCTTCATCGCGGACGATTTCGACGCCCCCTTGCCGGAGGATTTTCTCCTTCGCTCCCTGCCGCCAGACGCATGAGACTGCTGCTGGACACCCACATCTTGCTGGCAGCGATCGAGAATCGAATCGACTCTTTCGATTCGGGAATCCGACGCTTGCTCGAAGAACCGGCCGGCGAGTTCCATGCGAGCGTCGCCAGCCTTTGGGAGATCGCCATCAAGCAACGGCTGGGCAAGCTTCGACTGACGCCCCGACTGAACACGCTGCCCGAGCTGCTCGATGGCGTCGGGATCGAAATTGTCCCGATCAACGAGCGCCATGTCTTAGCTTCCGATGTCTTAGCTTCCGTCGAACCGGAGCCGCGAACACGCGATCCGTTCGATCGATTGCTCCTCGCCCAATGCAAGATCGAAGATTTGCGGCTCGTGACCATCGATCGGGCGCTCGTCGCGCATCCCTTGGCTGCAAAGGCGACGTGACTGCGGCGGCGGCTCTCTACTCCACCGGCTCCACCGCCGCTATCTCGATGCCGAAGCCAGAGAGGCCGACATAGGCGCGCCGTTTGGGGTTGGAGGTGCGCAGGCGAATCGAGGACACGCCGAGGTCTTTCAAGATCTGCGCGCCGAGCCCCACGTCGAGCCACTGCTTGTTGCGCGCTTCCTCGGAGTTTTTTGTCTTGCTGGCGACGACGTTGACCGGCACGCCCGCCGCGCCGTCGCGCAGATAGACGAGCACGCCGCGTCCCTCGCGCGCAAACCGCTCCAAGGTCTTCTTGATCGTATCGGCGCCGCCGAATACGTCGCCGAGAATATCGGCGCGGTGCAGGCGCGCCGGAACGTTGCGCCCGTCGCCGATATTGCCGAACACGAAGGCGAAATGCTGCACGCTGTCGAAGGCGCTGACATAGGCGTGGCCGGTCAATTCGCCGACGAAGGTGGCGACGGGGAAGGTGGCGACGCGCTCCACCAGTTTTTCGCGGGCCTGCCGGTAGGCGATGAGATCGGCGACGGAAACGAGCTTCAGTTGGCGCCGTTCGGCAAATTGCGCGATCTGGGCGCCGGCCATCACCGTGCCGTCGTCATTGGCCAGTTCGCAAATGACGCCGACCGGCGGCAGGCCGGCGAGACGGCAGATGTCCACCGCCGCTTCGGTGTGCCCAGAGCGCATCAACACGCCGCCTTCCTTGGCGATCAGCGGAAAGACGTGGCCCGGCCGCACGAAATCGTCCGCGCCCATATTGCCGTTGGCCAACGCGCGCACCGTGTTGCAGCGCTGCTCGGCCGAAATGCCGGTGCTGAGCCCATGACGCGCATCGACCGATACGGTGAAGGCGGTGCCGAGCGGCGCGTCGTTGGCCGCCACCATCGGCGCCAGATGCAGCCGGCGCGCGTCTTCCTGGGTCAACGGCGCGCAGACGATGCCGCAGCCCTGCCGGATGATGAAAGCCATCTTCTCTGGCGTGCACAGCGCCGCGGCGATCATGAGATCGCCTTCGTTCTCGCGATCATCGTCGTCGGTGACGACGATGATCTCGCCGCGCGCGATCGCCTCGATGGCTTCGGTGACGGTGCAGGACATAAGGGTTGGGCTCCCGAAAGGACGCCGGCGCCAGCGGCTTGCTGGCAAGGTATCTAACGCCGGCGAACCCGGAACTCAATTCCGCGCCGCACGATAAGCCATTGAAATTTGGCGGGCGCCCCGTTCGGACCGATCGCTTAAGGACCTTTCGACAGACGCGGGCGCGACGGCCCTCACACGTCCATACATGAAATTGCCGTGACGCGGCTTGCGTCCGGGAGCAAGGTTTTTGTATGAAAGGCGCTGCGTCACGCTGACGGTGGAGAAACGCCTCGGCGCCTCGGCCGATGGTTCTTTGCTCAATTGTTGTTTTTTAAAGCGCGGCAAGAATTGGCGAGCGGACGGAAAGAGAGCCGAGGGTGACGAACTCCACGCGAGCGGCGAAGTGGAAACGCGTCGTCGTCAAGCTGTCGGGCGAGGCCCTGATGGGCGATGCGGGCTACGGCCTGGACGCCGGCGCGCTGGAGCGGATCGCCCGCGATCTCGCCGGGGCCGCCGGCGCGGGCGCCGAAATCGTGGTCGTCGTCGGCGGCGGCAATTTCTTTCGCGGCGTTCAAGGCGCCGACGTGCGCATCGAGCGGGCGCGCGCCGATTCGATCGGCATGCTCGCCACCGTCATGAACGGCCTCGCCCTCGAACAAGCGATCGAGGCGCAGGGGCAAGCGGCGCGGACCCTCTCCGCCGTGCCCATGCCCTCGCTCTGCGAATCCTATGCCCGCCGCCAGGCGCTGCATCATCTCGCCAAGGGCCGCATCGTGGTGGCGGCGGGCGGCACGGGCAATCCTTTTTTCACCACCGACACCGCCGCCGTGCTGCGCGCCGCCGAACTGTCGGCCGACGCGGTCCTGAAGGCGACGCAGGTGGACGGCGTCTACACCGCCGATCCCAAACGCGATCCCAACGCGCGACGTTATGAGAGCTTGACCCATGCCGAGGCGATCGCCAACAATCTCGCGGTGATGGACACCGCCGCTTTCGCTCTTGCTCGCGAGAACAAGATTCCGATAATCGTATTCTCCATTCTTGAGGAGGGGGCGATCGGCGCCGCGCTGCGCGGCGAGGGCCGCCTCACCGAGGTAACGCCTTGAGATGGCGGACGGGGAGGCCGGCGGCTCGGCGTTTACGGTAAGCAACGGTTAGACAGGCGGTTTCCATTATGAATCAGACATTCGATCTGCCCGATCTCAAACGTCGCATGCAGGGCGCCCTGGCGACCTTGAAGCATGAGCTGGGCGGTTTGCGCACCGGTCGCGCTTCGGCCAGTCTCCTGGAGCCGATTCACGTCGACGCCTATGGCCAATCGATGCCGCTCAACCAAGTGGCGACGATCAGCGTGCCGGAGCCGCGCCTCATCTCGGTGCAGGTGTGGGACAAGGGGTTGGCGGCCGCCGTCGATAAGGCCATTCGCAACTCCAACCTCGGTCTTACTCCCGCCGTCGAGGGGCAGATCTTGCGCATTCGCATGCCCGAGCTCAATGAGCAGCGGCGCAAGGAGCTCGTCAAGGTCGCTCACAAATACGCCGAGGATGCGCGGGTCGCCGTGCGTCACGTGCGGCGCGACGGGCTCGACGCCCTCAAGAAGCTGTTGAAGGACCACGCCATTCCAGAAGACGACGAAAAGCGCCGCGAGAGCGAGGTGCAGAAGGCGACCGACGAGGCCGTGCACGAGATCGATTCGACGCTCGCGGCCAAGGAGATAGAAATCATGCAGGTGTGACGCTCTCTTTGAAGGAGAGCGGCGCCGGACGGGGCGCTGCGCGGTCCGTTTCGTTTGATTAAACTCGAACCATGGCGGGCAACGAGACGATGGAAGACGGCGCGATCTTGGAACTGAGATCGTCGGCCCTCGCGAGAGGCGCCGCGCCGCGCCACGTGGCGCTGATCATGGACGGCAATGGCCGTTGGGCCGCGGCGCATGGCCTGCCGCGGTTCGAGGGACACCGCTTCGGGGTCGAAGCGCTGCGGCGCGCCGTACGGGCCGCTATCGAACTCAAGATTTCGTTTTTGACCGTCTATTCGTTCTCGGTCGAGAATTGGTCGCGTCCGCGCGAGGAAGTCCAGAGCTTGCTGGGCTTGTTGCATCGGTTCATTCGCAACGATCTTGCCGAGCTGCACGCCAATAACGTGCGCGTGCGCGTCATCGGCCAGCGAACCGATCTCGCCTCCGATATCGCCGCGTTGCTGCGCGAGGCGGAACAGGTGACGAAGGCTAACACCGGCCTTTGTCTCGTCGTGGCGTTTAATTACGGCGCCCGGCAAGAGATCGCGGCGGCGGCGCGTTCGTTGGCCGAGGATGTCGCAGCGGGCCGCCTGGCGCCGGCCGACGTGAACGCCGATGCGATCGCCGCACGGCTCGACACCTCGGGAATTCCCGATCCCGATCTCATTATCCGCACTTCGGGCGAGCAGCGTCTTTCGAATTTTCTGCTCTGGCAGGCGGCCTACGCCGAATTCGTGTTCTTGCCGATCCACTGGCCCGATTTCGACAAGGCGGCGCTTGAATACGCCAT
>JACOUB010000031.1 GCA_016178015.1 Methylocystis sp.
ACAGACTCTTAGAAATCGCGCGGCGCCTTTCATCTCATGGCGGCAGTATCGGCGAGGCGGGATCGATCTTGTCAAGGATGCGAAGCACCGCCTTCGGCGGCGCGAGCTTTAGCTCGCGTCCTTGACAAGATCGACCCGCTCGCCACACTGCCGCCATGAGATGAAAGGCGCCGCGCGATTTCTAAGAGTCTGTCTCGGAAATATAGGTGCAATTACAATGGACTATAACACTCACTCCGCCGTCACTGCGAGCGAAGCGAAGCAGTCCAGGAGTCGCAGGCGGCCCCTGGATTGCTTCGTCGGCTTCGCCTCCTCGCAATGACGCGCGCGTTGACAATGAGAGATCGTTGGCGTCGCAAACATTTGTATTAAATGGATAACAATAGACACTAAGCGACGGCGCTCGCCGCGCCGCACTCGAACGGCGCAAGCGCCTACCCTTCCGCCACGCGCCCCGCAGGCGCGTTGGCCGCGGCCAGTTCTCGCTTGACGGCGTCGATCCAAATCGCGCAGGCGAGCGGCGTGAAATGGAGCCCGTCGTTGGTCATTTCGGGCCGTCGCGCGCCGTGCGCCGCAATGAGCGGATTTAAATCGACGACGGCGAAGCCGCGCTGCTCGGCCAGCGCCCGGAGCGAGCGGTTGGCTTGGTCTATGCGCGCCCCATAGGCCGGATCGGCGACATGCGGAACGAGCGTCACCACAGCTCGCCGGTCGGCGCCGATCCTTCGCAACACCGCCTTAAAGTCATATTCGATTTGCTCGATTGGCGCTTGATCGAACAGCAGATCGTTCAATCCGCCGTTGATCATGATGCATTGCGCGCCGAGCGCATTCGCCTGTGCGACTTGGCCGGCGATTTCCTTGATGGTCGCGCCTCCGCACGCGAGATTGACGACGGCGAACGGATGTCGCGCCAATTGCCGGCGCCAGGCGCATTGCGTCGCCAGACTGTCGCCGACGATTGCATAGTTTGGCGGAACAATTCGCGCGATTTTCCTGGACAATGCGAGCATCAACGCCGCTCGCAAAGCGCCGTTCATGACGACAAACAGCGAAATTGTTATCGAGGCGAGACAGATCGCGGTCCAGATCGTCTGCGCCAACCAAACCGCCATCTTTTGCTCCACATTGGCTCCAACTCCACGCACGCTCGCGTTGCAGTCTCGGTCCATCGTGACATAAGATTTGCTGGAGACCCATCCGCCGGAGCCAGTCGCATGATTTCTCGCAGCGCCAAGATTCTGTTCGTGGCTCTGGTTGGCGTGTTTGGACTGCTCACCGGCGCAGACAACATCATCGATTATCCGACCAACTTCGAGGTCGTGCGGCATGTCATGTCCATGGACACGACAAGCCCGGGCGGCCTGCTGGGACGCGCCATAACCAACGCAACCCTGCACCACTTCGTCTATGGCAGCATCATCATCGCCGAGATGTGTTATGGCGCCATTTGCATATTCGGCTGCCTGCGCCTCGTCAGCGCGCTGCGATCCGACGCTGCGTCGTTCGAAGCCGCGAAAGAGCCGGCGGTGTTGGGGTTGGCCATCGGTTTCGCGCTGTATTTTTTCGGCTTCATGATCGTCGGCGGCGAATGGTTCCAAATGTGGCGATCGACGCAATGGAACATGCAACAACCGGCCTTTCGATTTATTGGTTGCATCGGATTGGTGCTGATCTTCCTTCGCCAGCCCGAGTCGACCAAAAAAGTCTGATACCGCGTCCCGTTGATCGCTTCGCAGCCTGGTCGCGCCATCCGCAGGCCTCGTCAAGTCGGCTCCCGCGACTGCTCCGCTTCGCTTCGCCCCTGCGGGTGACGAGGCCTGCGGATGGCGCACAATGGCATCCGTTCCCTTTGGTGAACTTGCTGCGCTTCCAGCGCGGCAAATTCACCAAAGGGAACGATTGCCAACATGCCCCATCGGCCATCGCCGGTCACCCGAAGGGCCGTAACGAAGTGAAGGAACCGCGAAGCGGTTTGACGGGCGATGGACGATGGGGCACAGGCCCAAGCGCGATGCGCACCCGATGGCCCGCTCCTGGAGCGACAGGGGAAACGTGCGAACTGATCATCCGGAGATCGTCTGACACAACGATGTGGTTCACAACGCCTGATCTCGTGGCAAAACTCCGCGATCACGCGCCAATACCGTTGTCGTTCCATTAGAGCATTTTCCGCCGAAGTGGACGCCGGTTCGGCGAAGAAAATGCGTTAAAACAAAAACGTAGAGCTTTTTCTTGTTTCCACGAAACATGAAAAAGCTCTAGTTCAGGCAGCGCCTCCCCCCGCGAGCGGGGAGAGGGACAAATCCGAGCGGATCGCCTGGATGTCGTATAAGCGCCGGGCGCCGTCACTTGGGCTTGTTGAGGGCGGCTTTCAGCGTGGCGCCGGCCTTGAAGCGGGCGCTCTTCGACGCTGGGATCTTGATCTCTGCGCCGGTCGCCGGATTGCGGCCCTTACCGGCGGCGCGCTTCTTGACCGAGAATGTGCCGAACCCGACAAGGCGCACGTCCTCGCCCTTTTTCAAAGCCTTGGTGATTCCCTCGATCACGGCGTCGAGCGCCGCCGCCGCCGCCGCCTTCGAGCTATCGGTTGCGGTCGCAACGTGCTCGACCAATTCCAGTTTGTTGACCATGGTCTATTCCTTCTCCTGGGCGCCGGGCGTCGATCGATTCCATTGCGTCGCTGGCAAAAAAACTGTCGCAGAATCGAATCGATCGCATCCGGTAGGGCGAAGTGTTGAGCCCGAATGGCAGGAAAAGCAAGGGTTAGAACGCGTCATGGTCCTGTAATCCCTGTAAAACCGGGCCTGACGGCGCTCATGCCGAAGATCAGATCGGCGCCTGGCGGCCGATCTCGAGTGCGCCGTCTCTCGGAAGTCTAAATAAATCAGTAACGTGTACAGCATTGCGCGCCATCGCGGAAAACAGCGCCTCGACGCCTGCGGAGCGAAGCGCCGCTCTGACATTTTGCTTGCGTGGTCCTGCTCGGAACTATTGAGTCGAAATAGGCGTTAACGAGCGCTTTGCCGCTGCGGACGGCGGCGAGCCATGGGGCGTAACGTCGTTGCTCGTAAAACTTCCCCTCAAGATCGCTCAAGCAGCGCGGTTAATGTCAGGAGCGCAAGCGGGAAGGTCTGCGCGCCCAGCGTCGGAATCGTCTCTCGCGACAATTGTCGAAACGGATATTCCCGCGCGGCTCGACGCCTTGCCATGGGGGCGTTTTCATACCCTTGTGGTCATTGCTCTCGGCGTCACCTGGATTTTGGATGGACTGGAAGTCACATTGGCCGGCGCGCTGTCCGGCGCTTTAAAGCAGAGCTCCGCGCTCGGCTTGACCAACGCCGAAGTCGGCCTCGCCAGCAGTGTCTATCTTATCGGGGCGGTGTTGGGAGCAATCTTCTTTGGGTGGCTGACCGACCGATTGGGGCGCAGAAAACTGTTTTTCGTCACGCTGACGGTTTATCTAACGGCGACGGCCGCGACCGCTTTGTCATGGGATTTTTGGAGTTTTGCGGTTTTTCGCTTTTTGGTGGGCGGCGGCATTGGCGGCGAATACACCGCCATCAATTCGACCATTCAGGAACTCATTCCGGCCCGCATGCGCGGCTGGACCGATCTGGTGATCAACGGCAGTTTTTGGATCGGCGCGGCGATCGGCGCCGCCGGGTCCATCGTCCTTCTCGATCCCGCCGTGATCGCCCCCGCCATTGGTTGGCGGTCGGCGTTTCTGATCGGGGCGGCGCTCGGGCTGCTCATTTTCGTCATGCGCCTGTGGATTCCCGAAAGCCCGCGCTGGTTGATAACCCACGGACGCGCGCAGGAGGCCGAGGCTGTGCTTGCGTCGATCGAGGATCAGTTCAGGCGGCGCGGCCACGCCATAATTTTAATCGACTGCCCGACGGCGAAGCTGCGCGCCCGCGCGCATACGCCATTTTCTGAGATCGGCCGCGCCTTGTTTCGAACCTACCGGCTGCGCACGCTCGTCGGACTGAGCCTGATGGCCGCCCAGGCCTTTTTATACAATGCGATCTTTTTTACCTATGCGCTGATCCTGACCGACTTTTACGGCGTGCAAGCAAGCGCGGTCGGCTGGTACTTGCTGGCGTTCGCGGCGGGCAACTTTCTTGGTCCTCTGCTGCTTGGTCGGCTGTTCGACACGCTCGGCCGCAAGATCATGATCAGCTCGAGCTATGGGCTGTCGGGAATGCTGCTGGCCGGCGTCGGATATTTCTTCGACCGAAATCTCATGTCGGCCGAGTTGCAGACGGTTGCGTGGATGATTGTCTTCTTCTTCGCCTCGGCGGCTGCGAGTTCCGCCTATCTCACGGTGAGCGAGACGTTTCCGCTCGAAATCCGCGCGCTGACGATCGCCGCCTTTTACGCCATCGGCACGGCGGTCGGCGGCGTCGCCGGGCCATGGCTGTTTGGAATGCTCATCGAAAGCGGATCGCGCTCCAGCGTTTTTTTGGGTTATGCGCTGGGCTCGGTCTTGATGATCGGCGCCGCTTTAATCGAATGGCGCTGGGGAATCGCCGCCGAACGCAAGCCGCTCGAAGCGGTCTGCCGGCCGCTGACCTATGTCGACTGAGCCGGGATCCTGGACCGCGAGCCTTTAAGTTCGCTTAAAGGATGCGAGCCTGAAGGCTCACGGTCCAAACAGCCTCATGCGGCGAGCGGTAGGGAGCAGGCGTCCAGCGCGCGCAAGAATCCCTCCATCCAGCTGCATGCGTCACGCTCGCGGAGCCGCGCCATCAAAGCGCGGTGACGTTCGATACGCTCCTCGCGCGGCATCGCGATGGCCCGCTGCATCGCATGCGCCACCTCGTCGGCGTCGTAGGGGTTGACGATCAGAGCCTCCTGGAGGTCCTCGGACGCGCCGGCGAAACGCGACAGGATGAGAACGCCGGGATTATCTTCGTTCTGGGCTGCGACATACTCCTTGGCCACGAGATTCATGCCGTCGCGCAATGGCGTGACGAGACCGATCTGACTGCCTCGATACAGCGCAGCGAGCGTCTCGCGCGGGACATTTCGATGAATATAACGCACCGGCGTCCAATCGAAGTCGCCGAATTGACCGTTGATCTCGCCCGAAAGCGCCTCCAGTTCGTGGCGAATGTCGGCATACGCCTGCACGTCCTCGCGCGTCGGCGGCGCGATCTGCATCAAGGTTACGGCCTTGCAATTCTGTGGGTAGATTTCGAGCAGACGCTTGAATGAGCGCAACCTGTCCGGCAAACCCTTGGTGTAATCCAAGCGATCGACTCCGATGATGTGCACACGCGGCTCGCCCGCCCGATGCACGCGCTGAATTCGTTTCGCCGCCTCTGGACTCCTGGCCATGGCGATAAAGGAATCGACGTCGATCCCTACCGGAAAGACGGAAGCCATCAGCGTCTTGCCCGAGACGCGCAACACGTCGGGCGCCGCCATCTCGCCGCCCATGAAATCGCACACGAAGCGGCAGAAATTCGCCTGGTCGGTCTTGGTCTGGAAGCCGACGAGATCATATTCGACGAGCGCGCTCGTCAACCACTCGTGCTCGGGCATGGCGACCAGCACATCCGGCGGCGGAAATGGAATGTGATAAAAAAATCCGATCGCATTGCGGACGCCGCGCGTGCGCAGACCGGCGCCGAGCGGAACGAGGTGATAATCGTGCACCCACACGAGATCGCTGGCTTTAAGCAATGGAGCAAGCTCTTCCGCGAAGCGATCGTTGACCCTTCGATAGCCTTCGCTGCTCTCCTGGGTAAAACGCGCAAGATCGAGCCGATAATGGTGAACCGGCCAAAGCGCGGCGTTCGAGAAGCCGAGATAGTATTCTTTGTAATCACTTTCGGTGAGCGGCATGGTCACCAGCGTCAAATCGTCGTATTTCCTGCTTGTCACGCTGGTGGGGGCGTCGTCCGCGATGACTTCGCCGTTCCAACCGAACCACAGGCCGCCACGCTTGCGAAGCGCATCGAGAATGCAAACGGCCAGCCCGCCGGACGGCTGACATCCGGGCTCCGCGACGCGATTTGATGCGATGACGAGCCGTCTCATATCGCCTTCTCCCATGAACGCGACAGCCGCATGGCGCCATTGATAATTCCGACCATCGAATAGGTTTGCGGATAGTTTCCCCACGACTCTCCCGTTTGAATATCGACGTCCTCCGACATCACGCCGAGCCGGTTGCGGCATGCGAGAAGCGCCTCGAAATGCTCGCGCGCCTCCTCGGCGCGGCCCATTCGCGCCAACGCGTCGATGCGCCAAAAGGAGCACGTGTTAAACGCTGTTTTAGGAGCCCCGAAGTCGTCGTCCGCCTCATAGCGCATCACGTGCGGTCCGCGCGCCAGGACCGCCTCGATTTGCTTGACCGTCGAAATTATGCGGGGATCGCCCGGATCCAGGAAGCCGACTTCGACCATCAGCAAAACGCCGGCGTCAAGATGTTCGCCGTCGAGCGATTCCACGAAAGCTTGGCGCTTTTGCGACCATGCCCGATCCAAAATAACTTGTTTGATACGTTCAGCCTCCAACTTCCAATCGCGGCAACGCTCGGCTTCGCCCAGATATTCCGCGATCCGCGCCAATCGATCGGCCGCCGCCCAACACATGAGACTGGACGTGGTATGAACGCGGGCGCGCGAACGAAGTTCCCACATGCCAGCGTCAGGCTGATCGCAGCAGCACAACGCCTGCCGGCCCATGCCCTCGAGATGCAAGAAGTCCATGCGGCTGGGCGGAGACAAGAGACGCCGATCGAGAAACGCCTGCGCGACGCCGAGTATGACGTTGCCGTAGGAATCGTATTGGTGGTGTTGGTAAGCCTGATTTCCGACGCGGACGGGACCCATGCCGCGATAACCGGGAAGCGATGTGACGATCCTCTCTTGCAGATCGGCTTCGAGCCCGATGCCATAGACCGGCTGAATTTGCGCGCCGTTGGTCGCGGACACGATATTCATCAGCCAGCCGAAATAGTTTTCCATCTTGCGCACTGCAGCGAGCCGATTGAGAGCGCGCACGACGAAATAGGCGTCGCGCAGCCAACAAAAACGGTAATCCCAGGTGCGCCCGCTGTCGGGCGCCTCCGGAATGCTGGTGGTCAAGGCCGCGACGATCGCTCCGGTCGGCTCGTATGTACATAGCTTGAGCGTCACCGCCGCACGGATGACGGCGTCTTGCCACTCGAACGGGATCGCCAGACGATGCACCCACCCTCGCCAGTAGTCGCGCGTGCGCTCTTCGAACGAATGAGCCGTCTGCGCAATGCCTTCGCTCAGCGTTTCGTCCGGGCCAAGGATGAGGTCCACCGAATTGGCCAGATTGAAGAAAGTCTCGTCGCGAATGAAATCGATCGGCGCATTCGTGGTCAGGCGCAACGTCATATTCGGCCCGACGTAGCGGATATGATGCGAGCCGTAGGTGAGAACAGGCGCCGTCGCCCCATAGTCGAAGCGCGGGCGCACGCGGATGCGAATGCGCGGACTGCCCGCAATCGGCGCGAGCCGGCGCACCAGCGTGTGGGGATAAAACAACCGGTCCCGCCACCAGAAGCGGGGCGCGAAATCGGTGACGCGAAACGCGCCTTGCTTGCCGTGCAGCGTGGTCTCGAGCACAGCGGTGTTGCCGCTGTAGCTTTGCTCGACGTTCACGCAATCTTCCAGATCGATTGCAAAGAACCCTCCATCCGCCTCTTGCGGCGCGCCGAGCAGACTGTGAAAGACCGGGTCGCCATCAAAACGCGGCAAGCAACACCACACCACGCGCGCGTCGCGGTCGACGAGGGCGGCGAAAGCGCAGTTCCCGACGACGCCGAGATCGAGGTCGCTCATGAGGCGCGCTCCGTGCGCGGCGCGCCCGCAAGTTCGCCCAGCCAGTCGAGAAATTCATAGACGGTTTCGATGCGATGGCGCGCCGCCGTCGAATTTGCGCCGATCTTGATGGAAACGCCGTGGCAGGCGTTGACGACGGAAAACCCGACCTCGTCGGTGATGTCATCGCCCGCAAAGATCGGTGTTCGCCCTGCAAACGGCGGTTCCTTAAGGAACGCCGCGATCGCGCTGCCCTTGTCGTTGCCATGCAGCGCGATTTCGAACACCATTTTTCCGGGCAAGAGGCGCAGATCCGGACGCCGTCGAAGCAACTCTTCCACAATGTCCCGGCACCGCCTTTCGAGGTCCGGGCGCAACCGGAAATGCACCGCCACGGCGCCCGCCTTCCGTTCGACGACGATGCCCGGCTCCTTGCCGATCGTCGCTTCGGCGAGAAACGCCGTCGACGCCAAATCGTCCCGTTCTGGCGCCATCGGGTGCAATGCCCCCGTCGCGTCACGCCGCCGCAAGCCGTGCACGCCGGCGACCGGCAGGACGAGTGGATGCAACAAACGATCGATGACATCGATATCGCGGCCCGAAATCACGGCGAGGGCGCGATTGGTCTTGTCACGTAAGGCTTTAAGCAACTGCAATGTCGAAGCGTCGACATGAACGGCGTCGGGGCGATCGGAAAGTTCGACGATGGTTCCGTCGAGATCGAGAAAAATGGCGTAATGTCGAATATCTTCAATGATTGGCGACACGACGCACACTCCCGCGCCCCCTTGGGAGCCACGCCTCCCGTAACTTGAGCGCCATAGTATACAGCACAACACGGCCTGTCGCCCCCCGCTCGCCGATGTCGAGAACGTATCCGCGGAAACGGCTGCGCCTGCGCCCGCCCGGCCGAGGAACTCACCTCCCGTCCTCGTCTCCGCGTGAGACAAAGTATGGAGTTCAACAACATGATTTCAATGCGGGCGGCTTTGCTGAGCGCGTCTTAAGCGCCGCTTGCGACGGGCGTCCTGACGCGAACACGCCCGTCTTGCCGATCATGCAAAGGCATTGGATGCAAGGCAAGGTTTGGCGCGGGCGGCTCAACGTCGCCACCAAATCAGCAACAAAGAAACAGCGAGCGGGGTATTTTGCGTCAACAGATGCGAGAGGCGGTCGACATTCAAGCGTGCGGGGCGCCGGCGGCCTGCGTCTTGGAGATCTCGCGCTTCAAAGCGCGAGCGTCGGCGGACAGCTCCGTATCGCGCGCTTTGGCGAGGAAGGCGTCGAGCCCGCCGCGATGCTCGACCGAGCGCAGCGCGGCGGCCGAGATGCGCAGGCGCACGCAACGCGCCAAAGCGTCCGAGGCGAGGGTGACGTTGACCAGATTCGGCAGGAAACGCGTGCGCGTCTTACGATTGGAGTGGCTGACGAGATTGCCCGTCTGCACCCCCTTGCCGGTCAGTTCGCAACGACGGGACATAAGTTTTCCTCGTTTAGCGGCAATCAGGCGCTTTTAAGGAAGCGCCCCCTGTGTCGCCATTGGCGCGGGCGGAATTTGAGAGAACGGTTGGCTGGCGGGGGCGTCGAGCCTCGACCGGCGCGGCTTATTAAGGGGAGGAGAGCCGTATCGTCAACAATTATTCTCATCTACGCAATTATTCCCATCTCCACGATTATTCGCATCAACGCATCCAGCCGGCTTCAAACAGCTATGAATGGGCGACCGGCGCCGACTGATGTGGCGTCGATCGGACGGCGGATTGTTAAACCCTGCGCAGATGCGCAATCAACCGAGCGGGCAAGACCAATCGCTGGACATTTGCTATCACGTGAGCCCGCACATCGCCTGTGACATCGCTGAGCCCGGACAGCGGCTTGACACCTATCGAGCGCCTCGCCTATATCCCGGCCGCCTTTAATTTTGCGCGCTTCCAGCGGTTGGCGTCTTAGGCGGAGTAGCTCAGCTGGCTAGAGCAGAGGAATCATAATCCTTGTGTCGGGGGTTCGAGTCCCTCCTCCGCTACCAGTTCAAGAATTATATAATAAATTCAATGTATTATAAGCGTTCCTGCTACAAATTCCGCCACTGAGCCGCCACCACTTTTCTCATCGTGGCGCAGATGCGAGCGCAGTAGCGGAACGCGCCGCCTCGGCCGCGCCAGCGCCGGTAACAAAATGACTCGCCGCTATCGACGCCGCTGTGATCGTTTTTCAGCGTCAATCTGACCAAGACTTGGGTGGTGGGTCAGTTTGAACTTCTGCTGAGCGCCACAAGCAGACTCACGCCGTTCATTCGACCACCTCGTCAGCGCGGCCGAGGAACGCGCCCGAGCGGAAGATGCTCTGCGGCGCCGCCACCGCCACCGGTTTGCGCGTGGGGCGGCGGCGGCGGCGGTCGCGGGCGAAGGCCTTAGCCATGTCCCGCCACCTGAACGGCGATGAGGATCCAATCAGGTCGAATACTAAGACGTAACAATATCCCTGATCTTGGCGATCAACGGACGAAGCTGTTGCGGGGTCCCGGCCGAAAACCGGCTGAAACCCCGCAGGCAGGCGGCGTCGAAATCCTTGCGGTAATAGGCCATCTCCGACAATGCCGCATGCACGGGCTCGTCCCAAGGGCCAAAGGCCACATGCATGAAATTCCCCCCGCCGCTGAGCGTGCGCAGCCCCAGCGAGTCCATGTTCGACAGGAATTCCGCCTTGCCGCGCAGAAGGCGCCGGACGGACGCCAACATTTCCGTCTCAAGGTCCAGAATGCGCTCGAAAGCGCACACGGCAAAGGTGTTGACCTCATACATGGGCCGAACCTTATGCAGCATGAACGCGACCTGGGGCGAAGCGACGCCGTAGCCAATTCGCAGGCCGGCGCACCCCCACGCCTTTCCAGTCGAGCGGCACACCACCACATGGGGCGCTTGGGAAATCAAAGGGACCACCGTCTGATCGTGAAAAGGGTAATAGGCCTCGTCGACCAGAAGCAGGGCGTCTACTTCGCCGGCAGCCGCCACGATGGCCTTCATCTCATCTAGATCAAGGACGGCGCCGGTCGGGCTGTCGGGATTAGGCAAACAAAATACTTTGGGGCGACGCTGGCGCAAGGCGGCGATGATCGTCTCGGCCGGCAGTCTTGGGCCATCGGGCGAGGGCTGGTAATCAAGTTCCACCAGGCAAGCGCCATACATTTTGCCGTAGACGGAGTACATGGCAAAGCTGGGCTTGGGGATCAAAACAGTGTCCCCCTCGTTCACATAAGCTTCAAACACACTGCGAATGACGCCGTCGGAGCCGGCGGCCAACAGCAGATTGCGTGCTTCGACGCCGACATGAGCCGCCAGCTTGGCGTAGAGCGCCGCACTGTCGGGATAACTACTGAAGGCCCAGTCGGGGACGGCGTGGATCAGTGAAGCGACAAGAGCGAGATAGTGAGGGTCGGTATTTTCGTTCTTGTCGAGCCACAAACGGGCCGGATCGCGCCAACGCGGCGCCGTCCAATCCGGACGCCGAAAGGAATCGGCAGCAACCGGAGACCTTGGTGGCGGTAATCCTGAATCGTGCGCCATGGCGACCCTCACCCCGGCGATTTTCTTTGCATTTGCAGCCAATATTCAGCCTGCGGCGCTTGCCAGGCAAAATCCACATCCAGCCCCGCTACATTCTTGATGGGATAAATCTTTTGCCCCATCCATTTCTGCGGCGGCATGCCGCTGTCCAAATCATCAAGATTGCGCGGACGGATGATCGAGGCCCCCATATCCGCGAACCACACATCCCCCTGCGAGTCGCGGTCGCAGTTCAACGTATTGGGATCGCCGAAGGCTTCGAAAGAAACGAAGGGATGCAATAATCCATCATCGCCTATTTTGCGCGCCCGCAGCGGGCTCCACATGTTGTAACAGCTTACGGTCACGGCGGAGTCCATTTCCGGACGGCTTTGCAGGATCTCGATACCCTCCGTGAGCATGGCGCTGGAAACCGTTGGCGAATTGGCCATCAGCAGGACATAAAGTTCCGGTTCCCCAAGTCCTTCGCTCAACAGATGCGCGCGGATCACACCATGGGCGTGCTGATACGCGTGCTCGCCGAGGGCGGCCTTGGAGCAAAGCTGCATTGGCCGGTCGATCACATGGGCGCCATGCTCGCGGGCGATGTCCTTGAGACGGGGAGAGTCGGTCGAAACATAGGTGCGGCCAATCTTTGCCGTCTCCCGCGCTGTCAGCAGCGGCCAAGCGGCCAACGGCCTCCCTGCAACCGGAATCACATTCTTGCCGGGGAAACCTGTCGATCCTTCGCGGCCAATGAGAATGGCGACAATCATACCCGATCGCTTATCCCCCGGCGGCCGGGGCGTTGTTGTCCACATGCTGCAACAGGTCCAACAGTCCCAGACCCAGGTCGACATAGGTGCGGCGGATCAGCTTGCGGCCCAATTTCGGGATGTAGGAATAAGGGGTCCGGACGTAATGGCCTTCCATCGTCCCGCTATTCAGTTCCAGGCTAACGTTGCCGCCCACGATCTCAGCGATCATCTCCATCATATCGCGAGTCGTCATCCGGTCGTGCCCTGTGAGATGGACAATTTCGTTTTCATAATCTTCCTGAAGAATCTCCACGGCCGCGGCGGCGCAATCCAGCACGTGAATATACTCCCTCATCTCGCGGCCTGATCCCTCATAGGTGAGTCGGCGTTCGTTCAGCGCCTGCTTGACCAAGCGATAGATGGTGTTGGTGGAGGTGGCGCGCGGTCCGTAAAGACTGCTGAAACGCAACACGGTAAAGGGCAGGGCATAGCGCTCAAAATAATTTTCGACCAGATGTTCCGCGGCCTGCTTGGAGGTCCGGTAAAACCCGCCCTGCTGGCTGTAAACATAAATGGAGCTGGCCAGGACATAGCGTTTTACTCCGGCTTGCCGGGCGGCTTCCAACGTCTTGACTGTGCCCATGACATTGACCTCGATCGCCAAGCCGGGCTTGGAATTCGCCGCACCGATATCAGCCACCGCAGCGAAGTGATAGATGGCTTCACAACCCTCCGACGCACGCGCCAAGGCTTCGCTGTCAACGACACTGCCCATCACGGCGGTCTGATCGGAACGCAAATAGGCGGATGGGCGGATGTCGAAGATCACCACCTGATGGCCGGCGTCGCTGAGCGCATCCGCCACATGGCTGCCAAGAAAGCCGGATCCGCCCGTGACCAAGACCTTCATTGCTTGTTTCCTCTTTCATAGTCTCAGCCGTGCGGTCTCGGCGCCCCAGTGAGATTTGCGAACCTGAGCGTGCCGGATCAGACCTTCGGGGTGAATATGCTCCCTGTGCAGAGGCATCTGTGGAGGTAGAGCTGCGTCAAAAGGCGCCGTTGACGCCTTCCCTCAATTTGTCGTACAAAAGCCGCGCAGTAAAATAGGGAGGACTATTATGTTGGCCCCTGAACTAAAAAGAAGCGACGTCGACAGCCAAGCTGCCGGGAATGTGGTTCTGGAGGATGATACCTGCATGGTCATCTCCCTGTCTGAGAGCCTGTCCGAGATCGACGCCACCAACTGCTATGATTTGGGGTGCTGCGACAACTGCCCAAATTATACGACCGCTCCTTGTTCGTGCTGATCGGCTGATCAAACTGTCTGACAATCCTTTAAATCTCCGTGCAAACGGAGATTTAAGGTTGGGGCGTCGATGAGCGGCTGACCCGGTACGGGGCAGTTTTATGGCGTTTAGCCTTGTGGGCGCATGAGGCAGAAAGGCTTTACAAAAGCCTCCACAAGAACGAGAGTGCGCCCATGACATCCTCTCAGCCGCTTGAAGTTACGCGCAATTTGATTTCCATAGAACGCGGCGAAGACGAGTTGTTGTTGATCAACTCATTCTACATGCAGCCTTTGTATGTGGCGCGCGGGAGAGATTTCTTCAAGCAATTGCTGTCCCGATTACCCCGGGCGCGCGCATTGGGGGAACTCAAGTCGGATTTCCCCGAAAGCGCCAAGGTAATCGAGCTTCTTCGCGATTATCATATCCTCATTTCGCCCTCCACCGACAAAGAGCGTTTCACGCCTTCGGAAATGGCCGATATTTCGGTTGCGCCGCGCACGCGAGACAGGATGACCGCGTATCTCCTTCTTACGGAGTTTTGCAATCTCAGCTGCGCCTACTGCCTCAACGGCAGCGACACGTATCTCAAGAATAAACGCTCCCGGATGACTCCGGACACCGCCATCCGAAGCCTAATTACGTGTCTGGACCAACTTAATCCCGGCGGGCAGCTGGAAGTGGCGTTTTTCGGCGGCGAGCCGCTGTTGAACTGGGACGGCATAAAGGAGGTGATCCGGCGCTGCGAGAACGAATTGAAGCAGCAATATCCGGAAAAGAGGATCTCCTATCACCTCACCAGCAACCTGACAGTATGCCCGCCTGATCTGATCGAATATATCCGCGATTACAATATTGCAGTGGTCAGCGACATCGACGGCCCGGCAGAGATCCACGATCGTGTCCGGCCCCACCGTAACGGCAAGCCTTCCCACTGGCAGACGGCCGACACTGTTCGCCGCCTGACGGATGCAGGGCTCCCTGTGGCGCTGCGAGCCACGGTCAGTTCGCTCAACGAAGACCGTATCCCGGAAGTCGCAGCGCATCACAAAGAACTCGGCGCCGTCAGTTCCGCCATCGTTCCCATGAGCCCGATCAACTCTGACGGCGATTTTATCCCGATAGAACTTCTGCCGAACCCGGACAAATTGATTTCCGGCCTGATCCAGGCCTATCGCAGCGGGATATGGGCCAAAGGGAAGCTGTTTCCGTTCGATCAGTATATTATCAAGCTGCGCCCCGGCGGGCGCCAAGTGAAGGCTTGTTCAGCCCCGTCCGGCACGATGCCGGTCGTCCGGGTCAATGGCGATGTCTATGTGTGCATCTATCTTGTTGGCCAGGCGCCCTATCGTTTCGGATCCCTGGAAGGGTCGTGGGACCCCAATCCGCTGACGGAAATGGCCAGGAGTTTGCACGTGGACGGCGTTCCCGTCTGTCAAGACTGTGCTTGGCGCTATGCCTGCGGCGGCGGATGTCCGGTCATGAGCCTTTCGCAAAGCGAACGAAAGAATGGCCCAGTGGTTGCGGAATACATCCGAAGGATCAAATGCGACTTTACCCAAGCCATATTGGTCGAGTTGCTTTGGGATACCGCCGACGCGGCGAAAGCGGGCCTATCGGGCAATCCTCCCCCGTCCAGCGAAGCAACAGCCGACATCGCTCATAACTGCTGAAACGGCGCCGAGACGCGGTTGCTATGCTCCAAGTCACCAGTAACTTGATCATGTTGGAGCGTGGCGCCGACGAGTTGCTGCTGGTCAACTCGTATGAGATGCGCCCGCTCTACGTGAAGCGAGGTCGTAACCGGTTCAAGCGCATCGTAGCCGCCGCCGGGCGGCGCCGCACGGTTGCAGATCTAGGTTCGGCTTTTCCCGATGAGACGGCGTTGATCGGTCTTCTGCGGGATTATCGCATTCTTATCGATCCGTCCTCGGTTGAAAAAGCGGAAATCTTCGATGCTGCGTCCCCGGCGGTCCAGCCCGACAGCAAGGACAGAGTCACCCTGTATTTGCTGCTGGGCGAGTCCTGTAATCTGGCGTGCATCTATTGCCTGAATGGCTCTCGCACTTACGACAAGAGCGGCCATGCGGCCATGAGCGAAGATATCGCGTCGCGAAGCATCGAGATGTGCCTCGGCCAGCTGAGGCCCGGGGGCGTGGTGGAGGTGGCGTTCTTCGGCGGCGAACCGCTCATGCACTGGAATCTTATCAAGCAGACCATCTTGCATTGCGAGAATACGATTAAGCCGGCGCACCCGGACAAAAAGATCCGCTACAACCTTACGAGCAATTTGGCGATCAAGACTCCCGAGCTTGTCGAATGGGTGAAGCGCTACGCCATAACGATCGTCTGCGAGATCGATGGACCGCCGGAAATCCATGATCGTTGCCGGCCTAATCGCGGCGGCGGCGGCTCTCACGCGCAAACCGCGCGAACCATCGGCGCACTGGTGCAAGCGGGGGTTAAGATCACGCTGCGAGCCACGATTACGGCGGCTAATGACGCTTGCCTTGAGGCCGTCGCGGCACATCATACCGAGCTGGGCGCCGCATCGTCCCTTTTCGTCCCGGTCCGTCCTATCAATTCTGACGAGGAGTTTTTTCCAGATGAGATCCTGCCGAATCCTGACAACGTCATCGCTGCAGCATTAAAGTTGCGCCGCTCCGGGAAGGGAAGGAAGCGCAATCTGTTCCCGTTCAATGATTTCGTGGCGGAGATCCATCCGGGCGAAAGACAAATATTGGCTTGCGGAGCGCCATACGGCGCGACTTTCGTGGTGCGCGTGAATGGCGACGTTTATCCGTGCATCTATCTTGTCGGGCAAGAAAGCTACCGCACCGGCAATGTTGGCGCCGGTTCCCTGGATTTGCGGCCGTTAGACGATATGCGGACGGCGCTGCACGTGGATAACCGGGAAGATTGCCGCACTTGCGCGTGGCGTTACGCCTGCGGCGGGGGGTGCCCGGTATTGTATCTGGCGCGCCAAAACGGCGCCGCCAACAACCCGAAAGTCGTCGAGTATAGCCGCCGAATAACCTGCGATTTGAGCAAGGCGATTCTCGCGGATATGTTCTGGGAACTCGCCGATCGCGGCCAGAACTAAAGCATGACCGGTTCATGCTGAACCGGAGTGCGCTCTGGGCCGCATCGCCAGAGGCGCGGCGTCGCCGGCGTCCGGTTTCTAATCCGCCGTATCGATTGTTCGGGACCGCCAAAGCTTGGCATAAATTCCATCCAAGGCGAGCAATTGTTCGTGCGGGCCGCGTTCCGCGATTGCGCCGCCCCAGAAGACGAGGATCTGGTCGGCGTTGCGGATCGTGCTCAGGCGGTGCGCGATGACGAAACTTGTGCGATGCTTCATCAACCGGCGCAGCGCTTCCTGAATCAACGTCTCCGTCAATGCGTCCACGCTCGCGGTTGCCTCGTCCAGAATGAGGATGGGGGCGTTCTTCAGCAGCGCCCGTGCAATGCTGATCCGCTGTTTTTCGCCGACGCTCAGTTTCACGCCGCGCTCGCCGACCAAAGTCTCGTAGCCTTGAGGCATGCGCTCGATGAACTCATGGCAGTTCGCGGCCACTGACGCCGCCAACAGCTCCTCTTCGCTGGCGTCGCGTTTTCCGTAAAGTAGGTTGTCGCGCACGGTGCTGTTGAAGAGAAACGTCTCTTGCGTCACCAGGGCCACTTGTGTCCGCAACTCCTCCAGCGAAACGTTTGCGATGTCCACGGAGTCGATGGTGATACGGCCGGAAGACGCCTCGTAGAATCTGGTCAGCAAGCTAACGAGCGTTGACTTACCCGAACCTGTTTGCCCGACCAATGCAATCATTTGCCCCGGCAGCGCGTGCAAGGAAACGTTCTCGATCGCGTCGCGGCCCGACTCATAGCCGAAACTCACATCCTCGTAGCGCACGTCGCCGCGAACCGGCGTCGCGAAAGCCGCATTGCCGCGCGCATCCCTGCGCTCCGGCGCCGCATCCAGGATATCGAATATGCGTTCGCCCGCAGAGCGCGCAGCTTGCAGGTTCTGGTTTAAGTTGTGCAGGCCGCCGAGCGGTTGATAGAACAAAGTGAGGTAGAAGAGAAACCCAACCAGTTCACCAATCGTGATCCTGCCGTCGACAACCATCTTGCCTCCGCCCCAGAGCACCAGCGCCATGCCCAGCGACCCGGCAAACGCCATGGCCGGGGAATAGACGGCCCAGGCTTTGAATACGTCGAGGGCGCGCTGTCGCAGCGCATTGGCGCTCTTGGCAAAGCGTTCGCTTTCGTAGGATTCGCCGTTGAACGCCTTTATTTGGCGTATACCCTGAATGTTGTCGGCGAGCGGCGTATTCAATGCGCTGAACGCCAGGCGGAGCAGGCGATAGCGCCGCACCGCGGCGCTGCTGTACCAGAAGATTCCGGTCACCAGCAAGGGAATCGGGATAAAGGCGAGCAGCGCCAGATAGGGATTCTTGGTGAAGAGTATAACACATACGACGACGATGCTCAGTACGGCGACGGCGCCCTGCTCCGCGCCGTCGACGAGCACGCTCTCGAGCACATTGGCGTCGTCAATAAGCCTCGTCATCAGGTCGCCTGACGCGCGCCGGTCGAAGTAGTCCACAGGCAGGCGCTGGAGCCGCGCGTAAATATCGCAGCGTATGTCGCGCAGTACGTCCAACTTCAATGAGCTGTTGATTATGATACGCAGCGAGGTGAAAAGATCGCGCAGCAGGAAAGCAGCGAGCAGCGCCAGAATTGCCGGAAGCAACAGAGAAGGGGCGCCGCGCCTGATGACATCATCGATGATGTATTGAATGATTTGCGGAAAAACCAACGAAGACGCCAACGCCAGCAGGATACACAAGATATTTCCGACCACGATCCACTTGTATGGCCGGAAATACGCTGCAACGCGTCTTACCATCTCGGAAGTTGAGCGCGGCTTGGCGGTAAAGGTCAGGGATAATTCAGCAGACGCGGGTTCCATGGAGTTCTCTGTGTCGTGTGACGTACGGAGAGGTTTGTGCCGGGGATATAGCCACTGTACGCGTGATGGGCTGGTTCGGGAACCATAGCAAAATGCGCGATTTCAAATTCTGCCGGGTCAGGATTCGGACGATGGCGAGATGGCCAGCAGGCAAGCGGGGCTTTCGCTTGACCCGCCATCCCCGTGGTCTCACAAATCACGACACTTTCCGATGAGCCTGGTTCGGGAGAGATGAGGCTTCTCATGGAACGCCAATATGTTCTCGCAATCGTTCTAAAACCGATTCAGTTGCTTCGCTATTGCCGCTTCGGCAATAGCAAACCGGTAACGCTGCTGCATCTGCGTCGATCTGGCGGCGCACTGCTGGGCTGCTCCCTCCTGTCGGCCGCACTGGCCACGCTGGTTCGATTGAGCAGAGGGGCGATCCAGGCGCCGGCAGTCCAGCCATTTCCCGACGGCGAAGACTCCATCCTCGATTTTCCGAACGCCAACAACATCGCCGGCCGGAGCTTGCTGACCGATATTCTGGATCGCTACCGCAAAGGCGTCACGGCCGGATTGCCGGGCGTCGGCCCCGAACTTGATGACGACGGGGCGCGCTCTCTGGAGTGTCATCTGTTCGGGGAGCAGTTGCGCACCACCATCGCGGCCATCTACGCTTTACGGACAATGAAGGTTCCGCTGGCGGCGATGGTCCTGAATGAGCCGGACATTCCGCCAAGATTAGCGGCGATTATTTCGGATTTTTTTGGCGTCCCTGTTCACTGGACTGTCCGCTGGCCCCGAATTCCGGCCATGGCGCGAATTGTCTGGAGATCACGCCTGTCTATTGTGTTCAAACGCCCTCTTCCTCACCTTGCAAACCGCTGGCCCGGGCTAGCGGGGAAAATCGACTTCGTCCACGAGTTGCTTGATCCGGAAGTATGGCAAGGTACGCCAAGTTCGGTGGCCTTTTTGGAAAAGGGCGCTGATTCTCGAACCTTCGCCTACTATGTTACGGAACGTCAGGAAAAACGTCTTCGCCTGCCGCGAGAGCGCTGGGCGGCCGCAGCTGATCATGTATTTTTTCTGGAAGATATGCTGGCGATGGCGCATCGGTTCCGTCTTCGCTATAGCGTCGGCGTCGCTCGCCTGGCATGGGGCTGCTTGCGCGGGCGCATCTCGGTCGGGAGGGCGAACGAAGAGGCGATGGCTCTCCGCAACTTTCTCGCCTTGGAAGCTTTTTTCGGCGCCTTAAAGCCGCGGGTCTCGCTGCATACGCCGTTCGGCAACGGCCGTTGCGAATGGGCGAAAGACAGTGGCGTCGTCACAGCCGCCGCCCGCGCGCAGGGCGTGCTCTCGTTGGGTTACCAGACCCGCTGCGTCAGCCTTAAATCGCACGAAGAGCTTTTCGAAAGTTACGATATCTGGTGCGCTTGGGGCGAGATATGGGCTGAAATTGCACGTAAATATGGGTTCTTAGCGAACACCTGCATTATTGGCGATGTTAACCTGGCAGAGTACGATAATATAAATGAAACAAAATATCACGACGTTACTGTAGACGCCATAAATATCGTCGTCTTTCCGTTTGTCGTATGGGTTCCAGTTGAATACTATATCTGCGAATATTGCCTTTCCATGATGGACGCCGTTTTAACGGCGGCCGGGCGTCTGCATCGGGAAACGGGTAAGCGCTATCGGGTGTCGATCAAGGCAAAAGACCGTGAGGACATCGCGGTTTTCACCAGCCACCAGGCCCTGAACGCCGCCGCATTGCGCGAAGGCGTGCCCATGGCGTGTCTCTCCGCCGAACGCCATGAGGTTGCCGATGCAGTCGCCACGGCCCATATCGTCGTCGCCATAGGTTTTACCACCCCCGGAATGGACGCCATTTTGTTTGGTAAGCCGGCTTATTATTTTACTGCTATCGAGCAACTGCATCCGGCTTTTGAGCCATTGCCATCATTTGTCGTGCACGACGCCGAGGAGCTTTACCAAGCGATGCGCGACAGAACGGCAGCGCCCGCACAGACGCTGAACCGTTTCGATCCATTTCGGGATGGCAAGGCTATGATCCGGTTGCGCCGTGCGGCTCTGGAGGGGTGCGTTCCCCGCCAGGCCGTTTCCGGGCTCTGAGAATTTTCCCCATGCGCGCTATCGTGACCACAGCGCCGTTTGCAGACATCGACGCCAAACCAGTCCAGCTGCTGGCGAAGGCTGGGATCGAAACCGTTATCAATCCCCTTGGCCGCACGTTGCGGCCGGAGGAAGTGGCGGGGATCATTGATGGCTTTGATGTTGTGATTGCCGGCACCGAAGTTATTGGGGCCGCGGCGCTGGCCTCGCCCCGGTTGAAAGCCATTTGCCGGGTTGGAGTCGGTCTGGATGGCATAAACCTGCTGGAAGCACGGCGTCGCGGCATCGCAGTCAGCTACACTCCAGATGGTCCTTCGGCCGCCGTGGCGGAACTGACTGTCGGATTGGCTATCGATGCGAACCGTGGCGTTGGAGCCGCCGACCGCAAGTTGCGGCAAGGGCTCTGGCAACGCCACACCGGACGCGGTCTTCGCGAGTCGGTTGTTGGCGTGGTGGGCTGTGGTCGTATCGGCAGCCGCGTGATCGGCCACCTTCTTGGGGGGTTTCCCGGGGTTCGCATTCTGGCCCATGATATCCGGTCCGGCCTGACGTTTCCCGGAAGCGACAAGGTCAGTTGGGTCGATCTGCCGACGCTGTTGCGTGAAGCGGATATCATTACGCTGCATGTTCCCTTTTATGATGCGACCTGCCGCCTGATCGGCCGGGCGGAGTTGGCCGCGATGAAAACGACATCGGTGCTGATCAACACCGCGAGGGGCGGAATCGTCGACGAGATGGCTTTGGCGGAAGCCTTGACTGGCGGACGCATTGCAGCCGCTGCGATCGACGTTTTCGAAGAAGAGCCCTACACGGGCCCGCTAACGCAGTGCGAGAACGCTATATTGACCTGTCACATGGGCTCGATGACCCGCGATTGCCGCTTGCGCATGGAGGTGGAGGCCGCGGAAGAAGTCGTGCGTTTTGCCCAGGGCCGGCCACTGTCTTCGCCAGCGCCCGACGCCGAATATGATCTTGCCGCCCGCCGTCCGCGCAGAGGCGACCGCCAGTGAAGCCGGACCGCTTCAGTTCCGACGCTGTTCCGGCCGGACATCGGCGCCGCCATCACACTTGCCGCGAACACCATATTGATCGTTCCGGAAGTTCGGGCATGAGCAATCGTCCATGAGCGAACAACACAAGCCTTCGAAACTCGTCTACCGGAAGGCCGACAGCTTTGTGGTCTTGAACGGCGCCGAGCCTTCCTTGATGAGGGCGGCGATAGACCGGGTTGCCCGTCTAGCCGCCACCTTGGTCAGCGAACCGGGCGCCCATCGCCGAGCCATCCTGAAACGGGCGTGCGACGATCTGCTGGCGCCGGCGCAGGAGCGGCGGGCTTTTCGTCTGCGTCCCTTCGTCGCCGCCGAAATGGCCTTGCTCAGCGACGCCATGCTGCCTCGCTACCTGTCTTATCGGTATCGCTACGACGTTTTTCCCGTCGAGTATCGGCTTGATGGGTTCCCGCCCTGCGTTCAGATCGAGGTCACATCGTTCTGTAATTTCCGCTGCGTCTTTTGTTATCAAAAAAATCCCGACTTCAAGCGCCGGTCCAACGGCTTTATGGGCTTCATGAAGCCCGAAATGTTTAAGCGGGTCGTCGATCAACTGGAGGGCCACGTCGAAGCCGTCACTATGGCGTCGCGAGGAGAACCCTTATCCTCCTCCGACATTTGCGAGATGCTGGCCTATCTTCCCGGGAAGTTCCTGGCGGCCAAAATGAACACCAACGCTTCGTTCCTTGACGAGCGGCGAGCGCATGCAATCCTGCAATCCGGCATCAGCACCCTGGTCTTTTCGGTGGATGCCGCAGTTGAACCGCTTTACAGCTCGCTCAGAGTGGGTGGAACACTGGAAGTCGTTGAACGCAATATCCGGCGGTTCGCTGAAATTCGCCGGAAGCATTACCCGGATGTTCCACTGATCACCCGGATTTCTGGCGTCCGTTTTTCGGATGCCCAGGACGTGGAACATATCTGCCGATACTGGCAGGATGCTGTCGATCAAGTGGCCTTCGTGGATTATTGCCCGTTGGAAGACATCTATGCGCAACCGGAAACCGGGATAGAAACACCTTGCTCCGAACTATGGCGCCGTCTCTTTGTGCTCTGGAACGGCAGCATCGAGGTTTGTGAGCCCGATTTCCGTGAGGTTCACAAACCGTGCCGGATCGACGAGTGGAACATTACAGACGTCTGGTTAGGGGACTATTATCAGCGACTCCGCCAACACCATTTTGATGGCCAACGACAGGCGGTGGAACCGTGTTGCCGTTGCCCGGTGGAATGAGGAAAGCAGGGAACGCGCCGTAATGAGCGCCCACACGCTCGGGTAAACCGGTTCATCCCCGCGTGTGCGGGGAACGTTAGCTGAACGCCTTCGATGAACCTAGAAACGGCAGTTGAGAATGGACGGCCCGCTGATCGCGGCGTTTCGCGACCAGTGCCTTGCCTGCGCCGACGCCGAACGATGCGTTGCGGATCGTCGCGACGGGGGAGCGCGAAGACGCGGGGGCGGATAAGTCCCTTCCTGCATCTCAGCCGCTGCAGGCGGCTAAAGGCGCCTGTCTTCACGGGCGCGAAAATTATGAACAAACGAGGGGTTGAAAAGTTAGTCCAATTGACGCACATTCCCAGTCGGAGACAAGCAATGACGACGACGGCAAAGCGCGGGCGGATCAGAAGCGAACGGCTGGGATTTCGCGTCGATGAACCCACCAAGGTTCTAATCGAACGCGCGGCTCAACTCGAACGGCGTAAATTGACGGACTTTTGTATGACGGCGCTTAGCGAGGCCGCCCGGCGGACGATCGCAGGGCATGAGACGATCGTCCTGTCCGACCGTGACCGGGCCGTCTTCTTTGATGCTCTCGTCAGTCCGCCTCAGCCCAGCGAGCGGCTGCGCCGAGCGTTTGCGGCGCACAAGCGGCGGATCGCGCCGTGAATGGCGAAGCACCCATCCAAGGACCTTGAAATTGCCCTGCTCGACGAGAGGCATGATCGCGCTGGTTTCAACTGCGGTGTGGAAAGTCTCGACCGCTACCTCAAAACGCAAGCGGGCCAGGACGTCCGACGCAAGGCAAACGGCGTGTTCGTGCTGACGGAACGACGCGAGCCGTCCCGCATCTTAGGTTATTACACACTCTGTGCGATGGCGCTCTCCCAGGGAGACGTTCCCGAGGCAGCCCGCAAGCACGTTCCACGCTATCCGCTGGTCAGCGCCACTCTGATCGGGCGTCTGGCGGTGTCGAAGGGCCAGCAGGGCCGAGGGTTGGGGGCAATCCTCCTGGCCGATGCGTTGTGGCGCGCGATCGAGAGCGCCAGCACGGTCGGTTCTTCCATGGTCATGGTCGACGCGCTCGACGAAAGCGCAGCCCAGTTCTATGCCACGCATGGATTTGTCCACTTAACCGACTCGCTCCGGCTCGTCCTGCCGATGCGTCTTGCTGCGGGGATGGCCAAACCATGACCCTCACGTCCGCTTTGCTTTGGGAGCCTCGCCTCGCGCAAAAACATCTGTCGTTAGCTTGGCTCATTGCGCCTTACGCGCACGATCGAAGGCGATAGCGCAGATTTGGGCGTTGTGGGGATTTTTCGAACACTTGATCTGCGTCCAAATTGCGGGAATGGTCACACGATGTTCATCGTCCTTGGAGGCCTTCCGGGTACCGGAAAATCAACAATTGCGCGAACGCTCGCACGCGAAGTAGGCGCCCTTTGGCTAAGAGTCGATTCGATTGAACAGGGGATTCGCGAATCCCGCGTCGTCCTTGGTTCCCTCGACGATGCGGGTTATCGCGCCGCCTACGCTATAGCGGAAGACAATCTTCGACTTGGGCTGACCGTCATTGGCGATTCGGTGAATCCTTGGATGATGACGCGAAACGCGTGGCGAGATGCGGGGCTCCGTGCGGGCGCTCGGGTCATGGAAATCGAAATTATTTGCTCAGACGCGCAAGAACATCGTCGACGAGTCGAAACGCGCTCGAGCGACGTTCCCGGGCTGACCTTGCCAGACTGGGAAGAGACGATTGGCCGAGACTATCATCGATGGAATCGCGAGCACGTCGTGATCGACACCGCCGGGCGGTCTGCTCCTGAATGCGTTACGCTCATCCGCTCGCTGTTGTAAGGGATCGGGAAGGCGATCGCAGGCTCGTCGCTGCGCGTTCCATGTTGGGGCGATTTTGAAACCCTGCAATCATCATGCAGCTGCTGGCGGTTTCCGACCGGCGAAAGAAGCGTTTCGGCGGCTTGATGCGGCAGGTGCGAGCGCCAGGCGGCGCTATAAATTTGAAGACGCCGATCAATGGAAGGTGAAACGCTGACTTGCGAAGAGACCTCCGCCCGGCGGCGGCGGAGCATGCACGGAAGCAAGGATTCGGCGCGCCAGCGCGGCGTAGGCCGGAGCGGACCCCGACGCCGAAATGCCGGAAATGTGGCCGTCCGCGGTCACATGGAAGGTGCAGAATGCCGTGCCCTCGCCGAACGACCCGCCAGGCGCATGCCGCCTGATTGCGGCGGCAAGCAGCGCCCCGTACGCGCTTTGCGACATTCCCGCGCCTTGCGCGCGGCCTTCCGGCGCGCCCATCCGCCGCCTGGCCTGCGCCTCTCGCCGCTGCTTGGCGTAATCTGCGTCCGGCTTCTTCTCGACGACCCGCTGTTTCGGCTCGACGACTTCCTTCTTTGCGGGCAAAGGCGGCGATTCCGGCGACGTCGCCGCCGGAGACGGCATGGCGAGGTCGGGTTGCGCGGCCTCTTGCGGCGGCGCCTCTTGTTTCGCAGCCGTGACCTCCTGCTGCTCGAAGAAATCGCCCTCGGCCACCAAGTCCATGGTGATCGAATCGAGCGGCGATAGCGGCTGGAGCGCCACCGCCGTCATCAGCCATGCCGCCCCAGCATGGGCCGCGATGACGGCGGCGATCGCAGCGGGACGCAGCCAAGCCGGCCTCACCGGAGCTGCGCCTGGCGCCGGAGCCTCGCATTCGAGAGGCAAAAGCGCCATGTCGGTCATTTTGCCCCCGCCGTCGCCGCCGCGCCGCCTACAGCCGCCGACGGCGCGCTCCTGCTCTGCGAATTGGTCAAGATCGCGATGTGGGTGACGCCATGCGTCGCCAAGCGGTCCATCACGGCGACGACGTCGCCGTAGTTGGCTTCCCTGTCGCCACGCACGTGGACGACTCTGGTCGTGTCACTGCCCATCATGGCGCGCACCCCATCGACCAGCGCGTCGGCGGCGACTTCCGTGGCGCCGAGCGCGATCTTGCCGTCCTTGCCGACCGCCACCACGATCGGCTCCTTTGGATCGAGCGCCCGCGCCGCATTGGCTTGCGGCAGGTTGACCTTCATGCCCTTGGCGAGCAGCGGCGCGGTCACCATGAAGATGATGAGCAGCACCAGCATCACGTCGACGAGCGGCGTCACATTGATGTCGGCGAGCGGCTGATAAAGATCGTTGCCGTTCTTGAAGCGGGTCGGGAGGGCCATTAGGCAGCCTCCCTCGGTCTTGCCGGCGCCGCGGCATGGCCGGTGGTGATGGACAGCGCCTTGTCCTCGATGTAATGCGCCACTTGCTGGCCGGTGCGCGCAAAGGCCGCGCCGATGCGGTTGTAGCCGACCGAAGCGGGGATGGCGGCGGCCAGGCCGTAAGCGGTGGCGGCGAGCGCTTCGGCGATGCCGGGGGCGACCACGGCAAGACTCGTGTCTTGGGATTGCGCGATGCTGGCAAAGCTCGTCATGATGCCCCAGACCGTGCCGAAGAGACCAACAAAGGGCGCGACCGAGGAAATGACCGCGAGATTGGGCAAGCCGCCTTCGGCGCGCGTCAAGAGCTCGCGCCCGACGCGGCTCATGATCTCGGCGATGCGCTCGCGTTTTTCGCCAATGGATTCGCCCGGCACATCAAGCCAGGCGGCCTGTTCGCCGGCGGCCTCGATGAGAGCGAGGAGCCCCGCCGGTCCGCCGCTTCGCGCAATGCGCGCGGCTTTCGTGATGCGCACGACGGCGACGACGCCTTCGACGATGAGAACCCACGTCCAGATTGACGCGAGAAGAAGAATGGCCATCACCATTTTACCGACGACGCCGGCGTTCAAGAACATGGTTAGGGGAGATAGAGACGTGTATTCCATGACCACTCATCCTTGGGGTTGGTCTCGCGCGGCGCGGCGGCGATATGATTTTTATCACATTTTATCTTATTTGAGCCGGCTGGCGGGGCGGATCGGCCGCGTGTGGCGAAACCTTGCGTCTTCGACCGCCCGTTCGACCCGCGCCGGCGCCGCAACCGGCCCGCGCCCCAGCTCCAAAGCCCGAAGCGCCGGTCGCGTCCTCGAGCGAAAAGGTCTTTACCGGCGAGGGCGTCAACGCGCGTCCGTTCTCGCGTCCGGGCGGGGCGCTGGAAATAACTCCCAGCCTCATCCTCACCCAGCACAGCCGCGAGGGCAAGGCCAATCAATGCCCGCGGCGCGGCTTCCAGCTCGATCACGGCGGCCGATCTCGCCCTGACGCGCGGCGGAATGCCGCTCAATTTGCGCATCCATGGGCGCGGTCAGGGCTACGCCGACGCCAATTTTCCGATGCCGGAGCTTCTTTCGTCCGTCGTCACGCGCAAGGGGCCGTATTTCGGCCACGAGGGCGACTTCGCCTCGGCCGGCGCCGTGCCTTTGCAACAGGTCGACAAGCTGGACAAAAGCATGTTCGCGGCCACGGGCGGCAGTTTCGCCTATGGGCGGGCGTTCGGCGCGAAGTCCTTTGCCGTTGCGGACAATTGGCGCGCCGGTCAGGACAAAGATGCGAACACGTACGTGATTGAAATATCGCTGTGAATTTGGAGATGCCGAAAACAGGGCGTCCGCTTTACATCTGACTGCGATCATGTGTCGGCATCCCCGGGATCGTCCAGCGCCGCTGGAATGCGCCACAAGCGGCCGTCATGGCTGATTGCCGACAGCGTTCGCTGCCCACCGCCGCCACGCAACAGCTTCGAAAAAGGGCTTCGACGCCCCAAATAGGATCGCTGACGCGAGCGCCATCGGAGCGCCGAACCAAAGGTGAGGACGGCCGAACGTGAACAT
Organism: Methylocystis sp.; assembly: GCA_016178015.1. Classification (GTDB taxonomy): domain Bacteria; phylum Pseudomonadota; class Alphaproteobacteria; order Rhizobiales; family Beijerinckiaceae; genus Methylosinus. The sequence continues at coordinate 27,551 of JACOUB010000031.1, forward strand.
GCCAGAAACTCAGCACATTCTTTCGCGCTCCCCGCAGGCGCCGGAAATTTGGCCGGGCACGAGTGGGGGTTGACACCGAAAACATGCTTCTATCTATTTCACGCAAGGGGATTGCGATCTCCCCACGAGGCGACATGCCCAAGCATCGCGTCCAGCTTCTCGAGCCGAGGACGCCGCATGTCTGTATACGCCTCGATTTCTCCCGATAGTCTCGCTCGCCTGATCGGCGTTCCCGAAGGCCTCGCGCTCATCGACGTGCGCACGGATGAGGATTTCTCGGCCGATCCGCGTTTTATCCCCGGCGCGGTGCGGCGCGATCACGTCTCGGCCGCGCAATGGACCCCCAACTTTCGACGGATGCTCGGCGGTCGTGATCGGCCAGAAAGGCGTGAAGACCAGTCACGGCGTCGCGCGCGCCACTGCGCGCGCTGCGCGAGACGCCTTTACGCTGGCCGGCGAGCTGTCGCGTCGTTCGCACATGCTGCTGAGCATTGCGTCAAAACTGCGCGCCAAAAGGGCGGCGCGTGTCATCGATCTGTTACTGTCTGACGATTGCATTTCGGCGGCGCGGGCAGCGCACTCGGCGAATCTTTCCGATCGCGCGGCGCGGCGCCTGTTCGATCGGCTGGTCGCGCTCGGCGCCGTGCGCGAACTCTCCGGGCGCGCCAATTTTCGCCTCTACTGACTGTGATGAGAGGGACGCCGCCATGCGGTCAATGAAAGCGTTTCATCGTGACGATGCGGCGCCACATGAGACGCGCGCGCCGACGAACCGTCGTAAGGCGCGGCACGATGGCGAACTGCTGTTCGACGCTGATCTGTCCGACCTCCCGCAGGCGATGCGCTGGCGCGAGTGGAGGGGACGCGTCGAGGCGGCGATCTTCGCCTCGCCATCCCCGGCGACACGCGAGGCGCTGACCAAACTGGTCGGGCGCGATTGCAATTTTGATGAACTGATTTCGGACGTTCGCGACGATTTGCGCACGAGGCCCTATGAACTCGTTCACGTCGCCGGCGGCTATCAACTGCGCACCAAGCCGCGCTACGCCGACGCCATTCGTTTTTTGAACAACGGCGCGCGCGACGCCGGACCGCCGCCGCTGACGCCGACCGAACTGCTCACCGTCACGGCGATCGCCTATCTGCAGCCGGCGAGGCGCGCGGAACTGTCGCACCTCGCCGGCCGGGAAATAAGCCGCGACGTCATCGGGCGATTGAAAGCGCTCGACCTCATCGCGGCCGGACCGCGCGCGCCAACAGCGGGCGCACCCTACGCCTATGCGACGACAAAGAGATTCCCGGAGGTGTTCGGATTGGCGAGTCTTCGCGATCTGCCCGAAATCGAAAAGCTCGAAGACGCCGGATTGTTGGAGCGGCCGTCCTATGAACGCGAGCTCGATGGGGTGCTGGGTCTGGACAAAGAAATTGGCGACGAGACCGACAAAGCGTTTGAGGCATGGAACGACCCATAGGGTGCGAAATGAATGCGTGCACCCTGTAAACTGCGGCGCGCTTTGCCCGCTGCAAAAAACGGCTTCTCGTGTCACTAACGGGCATGCGAAGCCGGCCTCGCCACGCGTGCATTGCGTAATTGACAGGATGGGTTGTCATTGACAAACTGAAAAAGTAGTGCCCTTTTTCAAAAACTAGGGAGCAGTTGCTGCTCCTTGATCCTTCTTGCGGCGAAAATTTATGGAGGCCTTTCGATGGCCGTCGACGAAAAAATTCTTGGTGTCGTTTGGGCCGAGACCGCTTCTTTAGCGGCCGCGGACGGTTTGGCGACGGGTAAGGCTCGCCTTCAGGCGGTCGTAGCCTATCTCTTCAATCGTGCACGCTCGCGCGGGATGGAGGCGGCTTTTTTGGCCCCCGCCCCTTTGCCCGCGACAACCGTCGAAAACGGCGACCGTCGCGTCGAGGCGATGCGACAGACTGTGGAAACCGCTTTGGCCACGGGGCAGTATAATGGCGTCGATCTTCCCCGACGCGCTGTGCTTTGGGAAGTGAACACGACCGGCGAGCCGAAGCAGTCGGAGCAGCCGGCGCCGACCTGGGTCAAGAGCGGCGCTACGCGAATCTCCGACTACCGGCTCGAGTATGATAGCACGGGTCGTCGCTTTCGCCTCTTCGAAAGCGACGACGATCCCGGCGCCGATGACGCTGTTTTTGTTTCGTCCTTGACCAAAGCGGCGTCTCAGCGTGTTGTCGAGCCGCCGCGTGCTACCAAGACGCGATCGAATGTCTGGCCGTGGTTGGTTGGCCTTGGCGCAGCGGCAATGTTTTTCTGGATGGCGCTCACCCTCGCTTATGTCGGTCGCGTTACCTCGCAGGCCTATAAACTTCTGAGCGGAGTCGAAACGGAATATTCGGGCGCGATCGCGGACGAGACCTTTGCTGCCTGCACGACCGTCGGGAAAGCTGCGGCGGCGCGCGCAAGCACTCCTGCTGGAGCACCGATAGCGCGGGTGTGGGTCGACGCGTGTTCGGGGCCGAACTCCCCGGTCGACAAAACGCTCGACGGCGTGCTCGAAGCGATCAAGTCATGCGGGGAAGCGCCGCAGTTTTTGCGCACGTCGCCGTTTTGTCGCGTTGCGTGGCGCGTTGCGGCGGCGAAGGCCAACAGCGCCGAGATGAGCGATTTTCCAGAGCCCGTCGCGAAAGCGATTCGCTTTCTTTCGGGCTGGGCGGCGAAGGCGTCACCACAGGCGGGACTAATCTCGATTGCGATGCCTTTCATGCTGCTGCAGCTTTCCATCGCCTTGCTCGGCATGGCCCTCGGCCTTGGCGCCCAGCGCAGTCTTTTCGGGGTCTGGATCGGCCCGCAGTACAGAATTTCACTGGCGCGCATGCAGGTGTCGCTATGGACTATCGTTATCTTCGGCGCTTACACGGCGATGGCGCTGTTCAATATTAGCATGCTGTCGGGCTCGATGCGCGCGCTCAAGATCGCGGCGGCAAACCCGCTCAATCCGCAAGCCGTTGAAGCGCTGTCGTCCAGTGACAGGCTGACGACTTTCCCGACCATCCCGTCCCCGATTCTCGCCGCGCTTGGAATCGCCGTCATGTCTCCAATGATTTCGGCGTTGATTAAAAGCAAATCCGCGGGCGCGGTCGCCGCCGTGAACCTGCAGGACGAGGCGCAAAAACAGGATAAGAGCGGCATCGGGCGTTTCGACGATTCCGCCGGGGTTCAGCTTGATGTGAAGGCTTCGCCTGAAAAGGCTTCGTTGGCCGATCTGTTCTTTGGCGAGACCAGCAAGAACCGCGACATCGTCGATGTGTCGCGCCTGCAAAACGTCATCATCACCTTCATCCTGCTCTGCGGCTACGGCACGCTGCTCTTCGATTATTTTCGTGACTTGCCTCCAGAAACCATAGCACGCACATTGCGCGACAATGTCGCGATATTTCCTGAGCTGCCGGATCCAGGCGCCGTATTCACAACGTTGCTTGGCGCGAGTCATGCGACATATCTCGTTGCAAAGCAGGGTTCGCTACGGCTGTAACCTTTATGCGTCTGATCGTTGCGTGAACAACATGTCGAGTTCCGGAGTCTTACCAGACTTCAATTTGCATGGGGAAGCGGGGTTTCGCCAAACCAAACCTCCCAGACGGCGGATAAGCGATGCATCGGCGGAACAAGCGCAAGCCGGATTTGAAGTTTATCTCTTCGGTAAAGCCCGCGGGTTTGTTGTAACGCGGAGCGGCGATCAGGACGTTTTGGATTTACTGCTTGGCGCCGGCGATCGGACTAAACTGCGATCGTCGAAATACCTCAATAATCTGATCGAACAGGACCATCTATCCAGCAAGCTTCGTTTGGGCCCGAGGTTCGGAATTCAGAGATTTCGGCACGCCGCAATTACTATCGCCGGCATCAAACTCATGCACCGGATAAGGAAAGGCCAGTTCGCATTAAATCAGCTTCAAGTGAGGAGTAAACCCGCACCAGAGATTTGGGCTGCGCGGCTCACTGCTTGATCCAAGGGTGACGCCTGTTCTCAGTTCCCGCGCTCATGGAATTTACACCAGAGCGAAAGTGGCAGGGTTTTACGCCGCCGCGCGCAACTGCACTATGCTGACGCTTGGTGGCCGATTATTGCGCCGCCGCGTACAATTTAAGGCGGTGGCGATTGGGTGTTGCGCACGCCGGAGTATTGCAATAACTTCATTGCGACTAAAGATATTAGAATCGTCGCGGGCTGTCGGCAATAGATGTTGCGGCGTTTGGCCGACGCTCGCCGGATCGATCTGCGATGCAAAGGAATTTGCTTCTTCCAAGCTGGCCTCCGCCGCTGCCGCGCTCCAAAGGCGCAGACGCGGGCGAGAACGCCCCAGACCCGACGGAGGAGTTTCGTTATGCCTGTTGCCCTCAGTTATCCCGGTGTTTACGTTCAGGAAATCCCAAGTGGCGTGCATACGATAGCCGGCGTCGCGACTTCCGTCACGGCTTTTCTCGGGCGTGCGCCGCGCGGTCCAGACGACGATCCAACGGCGGTCAACAGTTTTGGTGACTTCGAGCGCATCTTCGGCGGGTTGTGGGTCGAGAGCAGTCTGGGCTACGCGGTGCGCGATTTCTTTCTCAACGGCGGCGGCCAAGCGATTGTCGTGCGGCTCTTTAACGCCGACACGAGCCAGAACGCCAAGCTTGCGAAGAGCAAGATCAAGGTCGGCGATTTCAAATTCGAGGCGGCTTATAAGGGTGCCTGGGGCGCAAATCTGCGCGCCTCGATCGACCTCGACGTTTCGGTGGACGTCGCCCAAGGTTTCGGCCTCGCCAAAGCGGACTTGTTCAATCTCACGATCCGCGAGGTGGACGCCAAGAGCGTTGCCGTGTCGCAAGAAACTTTCCGCAATCTCTCGGTAAAGGACAGCCCGCGACGCATCGACAAGGTGCTGGCGGCCCAATCCAATCTGCTGCGCTGGGACGGCGCCTTCCCGCCCGCCGTCTTGCCGAACATCGCCGCCAATGTCGACGACGTGACCAAGGCGGAAGCGGCGCTGGCCGCCGCCAAGGCGGCCACTCCGCAGGTTCCGGCCGACATCGCCGCAGCGCAAACCACTTTGGACGCGGCGCATTCAGCCGCCGCCGCCTCCAATGGCGTGGCGCTGACGAAAAGCGACAATTTTACGCCGACGAACGGCCAAGCCAATAAGAAGGGGCTTTACGCGCTGGAGCGCACCGATCTCTTCAACCTGCTGTGCATTCCGCCTTACACGGTGACCGGCGACGTGGAGACAGCGCTTGTCTCCGAGGCCGCCGCTTATTGCGAGAAGCGCCGCGCCTTTCTGCTGGTCGATCCGCCGAGCGACTGGACCGACAAAACGACTGCAAAGAGCAAATTTTTGGATCCGCAGGATTTCGTCGGCACGCGCAGCAAGAATGCGGCGCTGTTCTTCCCGCGGCTGCGCCAGCCCAATCCGCTGCGTGACAATCAGAAGGAGAACTTCGCTCCCTGCGGCGCGCTCGCCGGCGTCATCGCCAGCACCGACGCCAATCGCGGCGTGTGGAAAGCGCCGGCAGGCGTACAGGCGTCGATCGTCGGCGCGCCCGAACTTTCCGTCGGCCTGACCGACGCTGAGAACGGCGAACTGAACCAGCTCGGAATCAACTGCCTGCGCGCCTTCCCGGTCGCCGGCAAGGTGGTGTGGGGCGCGCGCACGCTGCGCGGCGCCGATCAGCTCGCAGACGAGAACAAGTATATTCCCGTGCGGCGCACCGCGCTGTTCATCGAGGAAAGTTTGCTGCGCGGACTGCAATGGGCCGTGTTCGAGCCCAATGACGAGCCGCTGTGGGCGCAAATCCGGCTCAACGTCGGCGCCTTCATGCAGAACCTGTTTCGACGGGGCGCGTTCCAGGGTTCGACGCCGCGCGAAGCTTATTTCGTCAAATGCGACAGGGAGACCACAACGCAAAACGACATCAATCTCGGCGTGGTGAACGTCATTGTCGGCTTTGCGCCTCTCAAGCCGGCAGAATTCGTCGTCATCAGCATTCAGCAGATCGCTGGCCAGATCGCCGTCTAACTTTTCAGGGAGAGAGCCATGGCCTCGTTCAGCGTCAATGCGCAGCGTTTCGACCCCTATAAAAATTTCAAGTTCCGTGTGAAATGGGACGGCAAATATGTCGCCGGCGTTTCCAAGATCGGCGCGCTCAAGCGCACGACGGAGGTCGTCAAGCATCGCGAAGGCGGCGACCCTTCGAGCTCTCGCAAATCGCCGGGGCGCTCGGAATATGAGGCGATCACCCTCGAACGCGGCGTCACGCACGACAAGGAGTTCGAGCAATGGGCCAACAAAGTTTGGAATTTTGGCTCCGGGCTCGGCAAGGAAGTCTCGCTGAAGGATTTCCGCAAGGACATCATCCTCGAAATTTACAATGAGGCCGGCCAGCTCGCGCTCGCCTATAAGGTGTTTCGCTGCTGGGTGTCCGAGTTCCAGGCGCAGGCCGATCTCGACGCCAACGCCAACGCGGTTCTGATCCAGAACGTTAAGCTTGAAAACGAGGGGTGGGAGCGCGACACGACCGTGCCTGAACCCACCGAGCCAAGTTTCGTCGAGCCACAATAAGAATTTGAAGGGCGGATAGGGCCCGCCCCTCGGCGCTGGGGCGCGTTGCGGGTACTCGATCCAGGGATGGTGGCGATGGCGAGCGATCCCACGACGGCGATGGTTCTGGCTTATGAGGAGGGCCGCGCCGCCTCGCCGGGCGAGCGGGGTTTGATCCTGCTGGCAGTCGCGGCTCCGGAATTGACCGTACCAGCGCGCGCGGCCTTGCCGGTCGGGCGGCGGGACGCGCTGCTGCTTGATCTGCACGAGCGGCTGTTCGGCGGGCGGGCGGAGGCGCTGGCGGATTGCCCGCGGTGTAGCGAGAAGCTTGAGACCGACGTGCTGCTCGCCGCCATCCGCGCGCCGACGCCTGTCGATGCGCCCGCCCGTTTCACTTTGACAATCGGGGCGCGGGAGATCGGCTATCGGCTGCCGAACGCCGGCGATCTCGCCGCGCTGGGGGCCAACTCCGAGCTTTCTGACGGAACGGCGGCGACGCGGGCGCTCGCGCGACGCTGCCTCCTTGCGCTCGAAGACAGCGAATCTCTTTCGGACGAAGCCGAGGCGGCGTTGACCGAGGCGATCGCCAACGCCGTTACGGCGGCAGATCCTCAGGCGGAGGTCATGCTGGAGCTCGAGTGCCCCGGCTGCGGCTTTCATTGGACGGCGCCCTTCGACATTGTTGAATTTCTCTGGCGCCGGCTGGAGAGCACAGTTTCCACGCTGCTGCGCGAAGTGCATATCATCGCCAGCCATTACGGCTGGAGCGAGCGCGACATTCTCACGCTCAGCCCCTTCCGGCGGCGGCGCTATCTGGAGCTGGTCGGCATATGAGCGGCGCCATGAGCTATCTGGCCGCGCGCAGCCTGCGCGACCCGATCGCCGAGAAACAGGCGCCGGTGAGGCCCCGCCTGCCGAATCTTTATGAAACACCGCCAGAACCGCGGGAGCTTGCAGCTTTCCCGCTCGAAGTGGAGATCGACCCGAAGGAGGAGCGGGCCGCAGCAAATCCGGCGGTTGCGCGGACCTTCTCATCGCCGCAGGAGCCTCGCATCGAGGCCAGCTCGTCTCAGGCCTTCGCAGCGCCTATCCCATCGCCAGCTGGCGCCGCAACCGCGCGAGAGCCGTCATCGCCGCGCGAGGCGGACGCGCCTCCTCCCTCGCCCAAAGTGCAACCGCCGCGCCGCGCCGAAATGCGTTCGCCAGCGCCGCACGCCGAGGACGATACGCCGCCCAAGCGCGAAGTGGCGCCGGTTCCGCCTCCTGCGCCAGCGCCGCGCCGGCGGCGCGCCGAAAACACGCCGCCAGCGCTGCGCGAGGCCGATGCTGGATTGGCTGCGTCAAGCGAGCCGCTGCCTCCAGTTTTGGGCGCGACGCCGCCACCGCGGACGGCGGAGACCTTGCGCACCACTTTTGAACGGGCTCAGGCTCCTGCGGAGCCCAGTGTTCCCTCGCGCGGCGGCCTCACGCCGCGCGCACCCTCGACAGTGCAGCGCGGCGAGACGCCGCACCTCGCCGCGCCGCTGCCTTTTCCGCGAGTTCAAGCGGAATCGCCGCCAGCGCAACCACGCGTGCAGGTGACGATCGGGCGGATCGAGATCCGCGCCGCGCAAGCCCAGGCGCCTGCGAGGACGCCGCCGCCCCGGTCCGCGCCGGCGATGTCGCTCGACGATTATCTCGCGAAACGCGAGAAAGGCTGAGAGGACGCGCATGAGCAATTTTCGCGGCGTCGCCACAGTGACCGCAACATTGCAACGGGTGCTGCAATCGGCTATCCAGGCCGATGTCGCCGGTGCGACAGTCACAACCGTGCGGCCCGGCGAAGGCTCTTCCGCCAATCTGCCGACGACCGGCGTCAATCTCTTCCTCTATCAGGTCAGCGCGAACTCCCACCGCGCCAATGACGACCTGCCGACGCGGCGAAGCGGCGGCGAGGCGCTTCAACGCCCGACGGCGGCGCTGGAGCTCCATTATCTCATGAGTTTTTTCGGCGACGATCTCAAGCTCGAGCCGCAGCGGCTGCTCGGCAGCGCCATGGCCTTCCTGCACGGGCAGCCGCAGCTCACCCGCGCGCAGATTCAAGCGGCGTCGGCGGACGCCTCAAAGCCGTTTCTTGCAGGTTCAGATCTCGCCGACCAACCGGATCTTGTGCGCCTTGCGTCGACGAGCCTGTCGCTCGACGAGCTCTCGCGGCTCTGGTCGGTATTCCTGCAGACGCATTATGTGCTGTCGACGACCTTCCGCGCCTCGACGGTACTGGTCGAGCAGCAGATTTCGACGCAAACGCCGCTCCCGGCGCGCGAATTGCGGCTCTCCGCGATCCCGTTGCGGCGGCCCTATATTTCGCGCATTACGGCGCAAGCCGGCGAGGGCGAGCCGATTACGCCCGGCGCCGGAATCGCGGTCGAGGGAGTCGATTTTCTCGGCGACGGCGCCTTTGTCGACATTGACGGCGCGCCGGTGCCGCTTGCGAGCATTGATAATTTGCGCCTCACGCTCACGCTCCCGGCGGGCCTCGCCGCGGGAACGCACGCGCTTCTGGCGCGGCGGGGGCTCAAGCTCAGCCCGGGCGGCGATGTCCGGCCCGCCTTCGCCTCCAATCTCGCCGCCTTCGTCCTGCAGCCGGTCGTTACGAAGACCGCGGGCAATTTCGATGTTGCGATCATCAATGTGCAGGGGACGGGCATGGCGCCGCGCTCTGCGACCATCACGATCAAAGTCGCGCCGCAGATCGGCGCCGACCAGATCGCGACCTTGGAGTTGCTGGGTCCGCAGGGCATCGCTTTCACGTTTATGGCGGCGCCGCGCGCAGCGGCTACAGCGCAACTCGTGTTCAACATCACGGGCGTCGTCGCCGGCGACTATTTTGTGCAGACGCGGATCGACGGCGCAGCGAGCCCGCTGGAGCTGAACGCCAATCGCGCCCCTGTTGCGCCCAAGGCGACGATCCCATGAGCGCGCAGGACGAAAACGGCTGGCCTGCGGCCAATCGTGCCAGTCTCGCGGCGGAGCTCGCCCGACTGCGTGCGGTCCTGGAGCGGCGCGCACTGCCGCCTACGCCTGATCCGCGCGGGCCGACTTCCGCGCTTGACCTGCTCACAAAGAAATTCGCGCTCTCCGATTTCGAACGCGATGTGCTGCTACTCTGCGCGGGCGCCGAGCTAGACGGTGAATTCGCGGAACTGCTCCGCGCTGCAACGGGCGCCAAGATTACGAATTTCGGATTAGCCTTGGCGGCCCTCCCCGAGGCGCATTGGAGCGCTCTCGCGCCGACGGGACCGCTACGCTTCTGGCGGCTGATCGAAGTCCGTCCTAGCGATACGCTGACCAGCGCGCCGTTGCGCATTGACGAGCGCATTCTCCATTATCTCGCCGGCGTGCCACATCTCGACGAACGCTTGCACGGACTGGTTCGTCCCTATCACGACGCGGAGCCGCTCTCGGCGGCTCAGAGCGAGACCGCGCAGCGTCTCGCCGCGCTGTGGGCCGACGCCGGCGCGCGCGGCGAACCCTGGCCCGCCGCGCAGCTTGTCGGGCCTGAGGACGCGGGCGCCGTGGCTGTGGCCTCCGCCGCCTGCGCGGCGCGAGAACTTGGCCTTTGCGTCATGCGCGGGGCGGACCTGCCGGTCGCGGCGAGCGATCGAGCGGCCTTTCAACGGCTGTGGGAGCGCGAGGCAGCACTCGGCGAAAGCGGACTGCTAATTTGCGTGGAGGACGCCGACGGCCCCGAGACTCTGCGCACGGCGGCGGCCTTTGCCGAACATACGCGCTCCGCCGTGATCCTCGCCTGCCGCGAGCCCTTGCGCGCCGCAGGCAGGCCGTTGACGCGCCTCGATCTCGAAAAGCCGCCACGCGCGGAGCAGGCCGCGCTCTGGCGCCACGCGCTTGCGCCACTCGCCGAGCGCCTGCAAGAGCAAGAAAACGGCGTGCTCGACGAGTCGATCGAGCGGCTCGTGAATCAATTCGATCTCTCGCCAGCCGCCATTGACGCGACCGCGGCGCTCGTGTCCGGAGATTTGACCGAGACGGACGCCGCCGCCACCGGCGAACTTCTGTGGAACGCCTGCCGCGCCCAGTCGCGCGCGCGGCTGGATGATCTCGCCCAGCGCCTCGAGACGACCGCGGCCTGGGACGATCTGGTGCTCCCCGCGGCGCAAAAAGCCGCGTTGCGTGAGATCGTCGCGCAAGTGCGCCAGCGCGCCAGGGTTTACGACCAATGGGGTTTCGCCGCAAAGAGCGCGCGCGGCCTCGGCGTAAGCGCGTTGTTCGCCGGAGTCTCCGGCACCGGCAAGACGCTCGCCGCCGAGATCATGGCGCATGAGCTGCGGCTTGACCTCTACCGCATCGATCTCAGCCAGGTCGTCAGCAAATATATCGGCGAGACCGAGAAGAATCTTCGCCGCGTGTTTGAGGCGGCGGAGACCGCCGGCGCCGTGCTTCTGTTCGACGAGGCCGACGCGCTGTTCGGCAAGCGCTCCGAGGTCAAGGACAGCCACGACCGTTACGCCAATATGGAGGTGAGCTATCTGCTGCAGCGCATGGAGTCATATCGCGGCCTCGCGATCCTCACGACCAACATGCAGCAGGCGCTAGACCCCGCATTCAAACGCCGCCTGCGCTTCATTGTCCATTTTCCCTTCCCCGACGAGGCCGAGCGCGCCGAAATCTGGCGGCGCGTGTTCCCGCGCGAGACGCCGCTCGACGGCGTCGACGTGGCGCAGCTCGCACGGCTCAACGTCGCCGGCGGCAATATCCGCAACATTGCGCTCGGCGCGGCGTTTCTGGCGGCGGACGAACGTTCTCCGGTGCGCATGGCTCACCTCCTGCGCACCGCGCGGGCGGAATGCGCCAAGCTTGAACGTCCGCTGACCGACGGCGAAATCAGGGGCTGGGCATGAGCGCGCGCGAGCAAGGCCCCCCTCGCTACGAACTGCGCATTGACGAGCTCGTGCTGGAGGGGTTCGCACCCGGCGACCGCCGCGCCGTCGCCGCCGCCATGGAGAGCGAATTGACGCGGCTTCTGTCCGGCCCCGATGCGCCCTTCACCGCCGTCGGCGCGCGCGGCTTTTCGGTCGACTCGCTCAACGCGGGGGCTTTCAGCATCGCCGCGGGGGCCTCGCCCGCGGCGGTCGGCGTCGCTGCGGCGCGCGCGGTGGGGCGCAGCCTGGGGGCTTTGTCGAGAGGCGGCCTCAGTGCAGGCAAGGGTTCCGGCGCCCAGGGCGAGCGCGGCCCGGCGGGCGCGAGAGGGAGGTCGCCATGAGCGGCGCGTCCCCGGCCAGAACCCAGGTGGCGCCAGAGCCGGCTGTGGCGGTGCGGCGATCGGGGGAGCCGGCGCGCGAGCGCACCACATTTCCAGTCTCGCGCGGCTGGTCGCCGCCCGCCGACGACCCTCCGCGCCTTCGCGTCGGCCGCGCGAACGACCCCTGCGAGGCGGAGGCGGACGCCGCCGCCGAACGCGCGCTCTCTCGCCAGGCGACGAGCGCGTCGTCAGCTCTCGCGGCAGGGATGGCGACGCCAGGGGTTTTGCGAGCCAAAGCGCCTCCTGGAGGGGTGGCCACAGCGCCGCCCGGACTGGACCGCCAGATCGCCGCGGCCGCCAGCGAGGGCCGCGCCCTTCCCAGGGAGCAACGCGAGTTTTTCGAGCCGCGCTTCAACCATGACTTCGCCTCCGTGCGCGTCCACACCGGCCCATCCGCCGCAAAGGCGGCGTGGACAGCCGGGGCGCAAGCCTTCACCCTTGGCCGCGACATTTATTTTGGCGCCGGCGAATATCGACCGGACGGCGCGTCAGGCCGACGCCTTCTGGCGCATGAGTTGGCGCACACACTGCAAGAGCGCCCGAATGTAATCGCCCGCCGGGCGCTGCGGTCGGCGCCAGACCTCGCCGACGCGTCTACGGATGCGGGACCCGCTCGGCGCGGCGCCGAAGCGGCGGCGAGCGACTTTGCCGAAACGCTCGAGGGCGGCGAAGAAGTCACCCGCGAGCGTCTGGACCAGCTCGATCCCATGGCGCGGACCGAGGCGATGGCGCGAATGCGCGCGCGGCTTCCGGCGGGAGAGACGGACAAGGCGACGGCGCTCGCGCGCAAGGAGGCCGAAAAGCCTGAAACGCAGTCGGCGCCTTCCCTCCCCGCCCCCGCGGCGGGGAGCAGGGACGAGAAAAAGGCGACGCCCGGCGAGCGGCGTCGAGGCGTGGAGACCCGCGCCGAGCCTGCCGCGCCGGCGCCGGTTGAGAATGTGGCCGCGGCTCCGACGAAGACGCCGACGCCGGCTCACGAACGCGCCAGCGCCGACGCCGCCGCGAAAATGCAAGAAGCCATCCGAACCGTTTCGGGCGAAGCGGAAACTGGAAGCGCCGAGGCGCAATTGAGTGTCGCGCCCGATGCGCCGGCAGGCGGGGATGGAGGTGGGGTGCCCGCGTCGCGAGGCGGCGCTGCCGCCGCGGCGGCGCAGGGCGCGATCGCCGCGCTCAGCGGGCGGGTCGCCGAGCTTGAAGAGGCGAAGAGTCTGCCAATCCGTTTTCAGGAGGACAGCGGCGGGCCGCCGGGCGATCCTGTTGCCTTCGCGCGTCAACGCGAGAGCACGGGGCTCGCGGCCGGCTTTATCGAACGCGCCGCCGCAAAGATAGAGACGCTGCTTGCCGCCGCGCTGGCGACGCCCGCCGCGGCCCTGAGCGGTCTCGACGCGGCGCGAGCGGCGATCGCTGGCCAGCTCGCCGCGCAGGGGGCGGCGATCCATGGCGACGCGGACAAATCTCGCAAGAGCGTGAATGGCCAGGCCGCGCGCGTGCGCTCCGCCATCGACGCGAAACAGGCAGGAGCCGACAGCGCCGCTGCCGCCGACGTGAAGGCGGCGCGGGACCGCGCCCGCACCGCCCGCGATACAGCGAGCGCCGACATCGGCAAGCGCTCCGAGAAGGAAAAAGGGCGCATTTCCAAGGGCTACGCCGACGCAGAGGCGCCCATGGCCGCCGTGGGCGATGACGCAGCGGGCAAGGCCGTATCCGCCGCCGCCGCGTGGAAAACAAAGCTCCCGCCTTATGAAACGGACTGGAGCATTTTGGACGGCCCCGTCGAGAACGACAGGATCGACGCCAAGAAGGAGGCGGTCGACAAGGTTGCCGCCGAATATGGCAAGAGCTTCCGTGAGAGCGCCAGGGACCAGGCCGCCAAGCTTCCCGCGAGCAAGCCCGAGGTGCTGGCCAAGGTCGACGACATCACGCGGCAGGCGGGCGCAGGCCTCACGACCCAGCTCGAACAGATCGACCAGGGCGCGAGCGCACAGGAGAAGGGCGCCAAGGCGCAATCGAAGCAGTCGGCGCTGAAAATGAAGGGCGCGCTGGGTTCGAGCGCTGCGCAAAATCTCGCCGCGCTCGACGCCGCCGAGAAACAGCACAGTTCGACGCTCGCGGCGCAAGGCGCTGGAGTGCAAGATTCGCTCGACGAATCGACGGCGGCCGGCATCTCCGGCCTCGCGGATGGCGTCTCCCAGGCGAGCGCGGAACTGATCGGCTCGATTCGCAGCTTCGTCGATTCAGCAGCCGAAACGCCGGTTCCCGAGCGTGAGGAGCTGGCCGGGGCGCTGGACGAGGCCGCCGGCAATGTCGAGGGGCCGGTCGGGGCGATGGCGACGCAAATCGCTTCAGTCGCGCCGTCGCTGGCGCAAACGAACGCCGCCGTGAGCGAGCAGGGCGCAGGCGCGCTCACGGCGACGGCGGCCGCCGCGCGGCAGGGCTTCGAGGGCGTTGCGACCAGCTTCGCGACGAGCGCGGCAGGGGTGAACCAACAGGCGGCCCAGGGTTTCAGGGCGCTTAACAAATCCAATCGCAAGGCGGCCGACGGCATCGGCGCGCAGGCCGAGGCCGGCTTCCTCGAAGCGGCCAAAAACGCCGGCGCGTCATTCAAGGACTTCGGCGATCTGGTCGAAGACAATTTCCGCGTGGGGCGCGAGCAGATGCTCGCGAGCCTCTGGAGCAAGGAGACCCAGGGCAAGCTCGACGCCGACATGGACAAATACGCCGAAGAGGCCGCCAGTCATGTGCAGCCGCGCTGGAAGCGGGTGTTGAAATGGGTGGTGACGATCGTCGTGATCGTCGCGGTGATCGCCATCACCGTGGCGAGCGCAGGCGCCCTGGGACCTGTCGGAATTATCTTGCTGGGCGCAGCGCTGGGCGCGGCGGCGGGCGCGGTGCAGACCATCGCCGACAATCTGATCGACGGCAAACCCTGGTCCGAGGGCGTGGTCAAGGCTATGATCGTCGGCGCCATCGGCGGCGCAGTTGGCGGCGCCGGCGGCGTGCTGCTCAAGGGCGTTGGTTCGATCGCGCTGAAAATCGGACTGGAGGCGGGGATCAACATCGTCGGCGGCGTCGCCGGCGAGGTCGTGGGCAGCCTCGCCGTCGGCGAGATCGGCGGGGCCCCCCGCCCCGCATCCCACCATCGAGCCGCCGCCGCCCGCGCCGGCGGGCAAGCTGCGCTCCTTCCTGGAACAGACCAAAGTCCTTGCGCCGCGCCCGGGCGCGCCCGTGCCGGAAGTGAATGTCGGCGCGGGCGCAGGCGCCGGCGGCGGAGAGGCGGGCCCACGGGCCTCTGTCGCAACGCCGGAGCCGGCCCCGAGCGCCACGGCGACGCCGGAGCCCGCCGCTCCGCAGCCACGACGCGCAATCGGCTTCGGCGAGCGTGAACCCATCGCGCCAACGCCCGAGCCCGCGCCAGGCCAACCAAGACGCGCGATCGGATTCGGCGAGCGTGAGCCCATCGCGCCAACGCCCGAGCCCGCGCCCGGCCAACCAAGACGCGCGATCGGCTTCGGCGAACGTGAGCCCATTGCGCCGACACCCGAGCCCGCGCCGGGCCAACTAAGACGCGCGATCGGTTTTGGAGAGCGCGAACCCATCGCACCAAAGCCCGAGCCCGCGCCAGGCCAGCCGAGGCGCGCGATCGGTTTTGGCGAGCGTGAACCGATAGCGCCGCCTCCCGAGCCAGCGCCCGCGCCCAGAGCACCCAGCAAGGCGCCGGTCGATGTAGCCGCGCCGCCCCGCCCGCGTGCCATTCTTCACGAGCCGTCAGCCCCCCGCGCGGGCGGAGCGGGCGGTCATGAGCCCATCCGCGCCGGGGGCCGCTCGAGTCTCGAGCCACGCGCCGCAGCGGAGCCGGCTAGCGGCGGCAAGGTGCCAGGCGCCGAGCCTGGGATCGCGGAGCCGGCACCGGCGAAACCGGTGGAAGCCGTCGAAACTGCGCCCGCCAAAAAGCCGATCGAGCCAACCGCCGAAGCGGCGCCGGCCAAAGCAAAGACGTCTGCGAAGGCCGAAGAGGCTCCGCCGCCAGCCAAAGCCGAAGAGGCTCCATCACCAGCCAAGGCTAAAGAGGCTGCGCCGCCAGCCAAGGCCGAACCATTCGATATCAAGCAAATCGGCGCGGACGCAGAGGCCCCGCAAATCCTCGACGCGGATAATTTCTCCAAAGTCAAACTGAAGCCTGATCAGGACGCGCTCTATATTCTGCGGGACGCCGAAGGCAATGTGTTGAAGGTCGGCAAGACCTCCGCCAGCGGCGCGAAAAACCGCTTCAGAATATACAAGCAAGCTGGGAAACTGACAGGCAAAGACCTGCAGCTCGAGGTTCATCCATTGAAGCCCAGCGATCGCATCGCAGAGTATTACGAGCAGGCCCTGCGGGCGAAAATGGAAAATCAGGGGCACGCTCTGCCGTGGGATAACACGGGCCAAAGGCTCGGGCGTCCCGGTTTTGGCACGCCCGGGGAGGGAGTTCGCGCTCCCCCGGTCACGAAGGGCGAAATGGCGGAACTGCTTAAGGCGCATAAAGGCGACTTGCGCAAAGTCGGTGAGGAGCTTCGGGTGCACAGGCAAACCGTCCGCCTGTGGGCAAAGTCATTGGGCCTCGTGCCCAAGGCTTTCAAGTGAGGTGAGCCACGATGTCACAAAACAACATTGCCGACATCGTCCCCGAGGAATTCTGGACGATCATCGAAGAGGCGGGACAAAGCCCAAAACAGTTTCGCGAGATGCTGAAAAAGATGGATCGGGAACAGATCATTTATTTTTACTGGACATACGAGGAGCTTGCCAACCATCTGAGAAACGAACGCTACTCGCCTTACGTACATCCGGACCTTTCCGAGGACGGCCTAGCCGAGCTGGCCAATTGGGTGGTGGCGCAGGGTAAGACATATTACCGCAAGATTCTGGATCATCCGGACTTAATCCCGCCCAAGAAGAACGACGCAGGGCTGCTGAGCGAAGCGATCGAGGAGTTCGAGGAACGCTACAACGACGACGTTCCCTTTAACACACACGAATGGGATAACGAGTGGAAGCAGCATGGAAAAAGAAGTCCATGGGCCTGACGCTCAAAAATGTGGTCGCAACGATAGCCGAGGAGACGTGTGTGCTCGGTGTTACTCAATTACGTCCCCGGAGAAATCGGCAACGTGGAGCAGCGCCGTTTTTTTGCGCCCGAGCTTCCATATGCGGCGCGTCTCTCGCCCTCGCCGAGAGGGGTTCTCAAGCGCGCTCAAGACGACCGCGATCGCGCTATCCGACTTTTTGCCGGCTATCGCCGGCGCATCCCTCCAACTGAGGCCAGCGCGCAATGACCACCTTCCCCGGCTCTCCGCGCGTGCTCAAGGGCGCGCTGGTCTCGATCGATCCGTTGAATCCAGTCCCGAGCGTGATCGTGTTCCAATATAATCCCGACACGCTCACGCGCACGCTGAAGCCGCGGGCGCCGGGCGGCGACGGCGCGCGCTCCGAGGCGCAGCGGCTCACCGGCCCGCCGGAGGAGACGATCAAGGTCGATATCGAGATCGACGCCGCCGATCAGCTCGAGGCCGGCGACGGCGTAGCCGGCGGCGTCGGCGTCTATCCGCAGATCTCGGCGCTGGAGATGCTCACCTATCCGAAGAGCGCGGTGGTGATCGCCAACACCATCCTCCTGGCGACCGGGGTGATCGAAATCGTTCCCGCCGACGGGCCGCTGACGCTGTTCATCTGGGGCGCGCAGCGCATCCTGCCGGTGCGCGTCACCGATTGCGCAATCACGGAAGAAGCCTACGATCCCGCGCTCAATCCGATCCGCGCCAAGGCCGCGCTCGGCTTGCGCGTGCTCAGCTATAACGATCTCTCGATCACCAATCCCGGCTATTACATCTTCCTCGCGCATCAGATCGTGAAGGAGACCATGAGCCGGGTCAATCTTGCGAGCGATCTCTCTTCCGTGATCGGAGGCAACGTGCGCCTGACATAAAATGCTTTTCCTGTTGGCGCTTACGGGTTAGCATGGCGTTTGTTTGCAGATATGCGCCGGCCCGTTCATGAGATTCGGAGTCCGTGATGTTCGATCATTCAAGCCGTTATTACGCGCTCGCCGTCGCCAGTTTCATTTTGCCTGATGGACATGAGGTTTCCTATGTTCGCCGCAGGTTTCTGCCAAGGGGCGACGACGCGCCGCTGCTGGCCGAAATCGCGGTTGCGCCGGAGGAGCGCATCGATCTCGTCGCCAACCGCATTTATGGCGACCCGCTCGCCTTCTGGCGTATTTGCGACGCCAATGACGCCATGGATCCGCTGGAGATGCTGCGGGACGCCGCCGGCGATCCCACCCGCCGCCTGCGCGCGCCGACGCCGCAGGCATAGAGCCCGTTCGCACCCTGCGAGCCAAGGAGCTTACATGCTGCTCGGCGTCGATCTTTTGCTGCTGATCGGGCCAACGCTGCCGCTGCCGGCGACGCCCGACATTGCGGAGGCCGTGCAGAGCGTCGCGGTGACGCAGAGCGACGAAGGACGCTCGGGATTCCAAATCGTGCTGCAAGTCGGCCGCGTCGGCGTCGCCGACATGCTGGACTATCGCCTTCTGCTCAATCCGCTGCTGCGCCCGTTCAACCGGGTCATCGTCATCGTGCGGTTCAACGCGCTGCCGCAGGTGATCATGGACGGGATCATTACGACGCAGCAGTTTTCGCCGGGAAATCAGCCGGGCGGCGCGACGCTCACCCTGACCGGCGAGGATGTGAGCGTGATGATGGACATGAAGAAGAAGCACATCCCCCACGATGCTCTGAGCGAATCGCTGATCGCGACGAAGATCATTACCAGCTATGCGCAATATGGCCTCATCCCCATGGTCATTCCGCCCGCGGCGCTCGACCAGCCGCTGCCGATCGAGCGCACGCCGATGCAGCAGGGCACTGATCTCGAACATCTGAAGAATATCGCTGAGCGCTTCGGCCATGTGTTCTTCGTGGAGCCGGGCCCGGTCCCTGGCGTCAACACCGGCTATTGGGGGCCGCCGAAGCGCGTCGGGCTGCCGCAGAGAGCGCTCACCGTCGGCATGGGGCCCGAGAGCAATGTGGAGTCGATCAATTTCTCGTACAACGGCCTCGCGCCCACGATCGTCGACGACTTGGTGGTAGACAAGCGTCTCAACATCAGCATTCCGGTTATGACTTTCGCGAGCCTACGCCTGCCGCCGCTGGCGTTGCTCCCCGCGCTGCCGACGCAACTGCCGAATGTGCGCACCACGCTGCTCGACAAGAGTTCGGGGCTCGACGTGGCGCAGGCCTATGGGCGCGCGCAAGGGATTACCGACAAATCCGTGGACAATGTTGCGACGGCGCAGGGCGAGCTCGACGCGCTGCGCTATGGCGGCGTGCTGAAGCCGCGGGGCGTTGTCGGCCTGCGCGGCGCCGGCTTCACCCATGACGGGCTGTATTACGTCAAGAGCGTCAGCCATTCGATCAGCAAGGGACAACATAAACAGCGCTTCAGCCTCGCGCGCGAAGGCGTGGGTGCGCTTACGCCGGTGGTGATCCCATGACGCTGCTGTACGGTAAATATCGCGGCAAGGTGTCCGACAACAAGGATCCGATGTTGTCCGGCCGGCTGCAGGTGACGGCGCCGGCGGCGCTCGGAACCGCGAGGGTCTGGGCCTTGCCCTGCGCGCCTTTCGCCGGGCCGGGGGTCGGCTTTTTCGCCATGCCGCCGGTCGGCGCCAATGTGTGGGTGGAGTTTGAAGCCGGCAATCCCGAGTCGCCGATTTGGAGCGGTTGCTTTTGGGGTCTTGGCGAATTTCCCGCCGCCATGGCGCTTCCGATGATGAAGGTGCTCAAGACCGACACCGCCACCGTCACGATCAACGATCTTCCCGGCGTCGGCGGCGTCAAAATAGAAGCCGCAAAGATGAAAATCTCCTTCGACGCGACATCGATAGAAATCAGCAACGGCGTTGCGAGCGTCAAACTCGAAGGGCCGAAGGTCTCGATCAACGGCCAAGCCCTGGAGGTCATATGAGCCCGGGCTATCTCCTCGACGCAAGTTCGGCGCTGCTGTGCGCCCATGGTGGACAGGCGAAGCCGACGGCGCCGGCTCCGCGCGTGAAGATCGGCGGACAGTCGATCGTGACGCAAGCGACGGTTCACGCCGTCACCGCCTGCGGCCTCACCGGCACTCCCTCCGCTCCCTGCGCCACGGCGCAATGGGTGAGCGCGGCGACGCGTGTGAAAAGCTTCGGCCAGTTCGTGCTCCTCGCGGACAGTCAATCCAACTGTGTGCCGACGGGAACGCCGCTCACCGTCACGCTCACGCAAATTTGGGTGAAGGGAATATGAGCAATATCGCCTTTCCCTATCGGTTCGACGGCGGCGGGCGCACGGCTGAAGCCGATGACGAACAGCATATTCGCGACCTCATCGAACAGACGCTGTTCACCTCGCAGGGCGAGCGCGTCAACCGCCCGAACTTCGGCGCGGCGCTGCGCCAGCTGACCTTCGCGCCCAACAGTCAAGAGCTCGCCACCGCGACACAGTTCCTGGTGCAGGGCGCGCTGCAGCAATGGCTCGGCGAGCTCATCGTGATCCAGCAAGTGAGCGTCGCCGCCGAGGATGCGACGCTCACTGTTCTCGTGCAATATGTTTCGCGGCGCACGCAGCAAACGACAACCGCGACCTTCGTGAGCGGAGGCGGGCCATGAACGCCTACGCCTGTTGCGATGAAAAACGGCGCGCGGCGGTTCTCGCGTCGGCGCTGAATGGCGTCGATTATCTCGAAGTAGTGGACGCGGACGCGCCGACGCCGGCGGATCGCCAGCGCATCTTGCGCGTGCATTTCCTAAAACCTCCGCCGCCGGGGCTGACGCCTTCGAACATCGTCATCAGCGGCGGCGACCGTATCACCCTGATTAACGCGGATGAAGTCCATTATGACGCTGGCGTCGTCATCGTGCATCTCGACGTATATGGCGATTACTCCATCTATCGTCTGCAATTCGTAGGCGCAAAAGGTTCGACTTTCGACCCTGGGAGCCTTGATTCGCAGCTCTCCTTTGTGGATTTTTCCTTCAAGGCGGAATGTCCGAGCGATTTCGATTGCGCGAGCCAGCCCGCTCCCGCCTGCCCGCCGCCGCTGGCCCCTCATATAGATTATCTCGCGAAGGATTATCTCAGCTTCCGGCAGGCGATGCTCGACCGCCTCGCGACGCTGGCGCCGCAATGGAGCGAGCGCAACGCCGCTGATCTCGGCGTCGCGCTCGTCGAACTCTTCCCCCATGTCGGCGATCTCTTGAGCTACCGTCAGGACGCGGTGGCGACCGAGGCCTATCTCGGTACGGCGCGGCGACGCGTCTCGGTGCGAAGGCACGCGCGGCTCGTCGATTATTACGTGCATGAAGGCGTGAACGCCCGCGCTTTTCTCCATGTCGGGGTCGGCGCCGATGTGACGCTGAAACAGGGCGTGCAGGCTTTCACCGCCTTGCCGGGCCAGGCGGCGAGGCTCGCGCCCGGCTCCGACGCGCTGGCGATCGCGCTGTCGATGGGGCCGCAGATCTTCGAGACGATGCAGGACGTATCGCTTTTTTCCGCGCACAATGCGATGGCCTTTTACACCTTCGGCGACGGGCGTTGCCGCCTGCAGAAGGGCGCGACCAGCGCTGTGCTGAAAGGCAAGTTCGACAAGCTGAATTCGGGCGACATACTCGTCTTCGAAGAAGTCATAGGCCCACGCACCGGCAAGCCGGAGGATGCCGACCCCGCGCGGCGCTGGGCCGTGAGGCTCGCCAAGGTGACGCTCGACCAGGACCCCATTGGTGGGAGTTTTGAGACGCCGCCAATCGCGGGGCCAACGCCGATCACAAGGATCGAATGGCCTAACGAAGACGCGACGCCCTTCGCCTTCCATCTTTCCACTGAGGTCATATCGGGCGGCGTCGCGAGGCAGGTCCAGAATGTGACGGTGGCGCGCGGCAATATCGTTCTCGCCGATCATGGCGCGAGCGTCATCGACGAAAAACTGGGACAGGTTCCGGCGCCGACGCTGTTTCGCCCGCCGGTGAACTCCGATCCTTGCGCACTAACCGATCCAACGCCCATTCCGCCCCGGTATAGGCCGAGGCTGCGCGGACGACCGCTTGTTTACGCCGTCCCTTACGATCCGAAGACGGCACCAGCTTCTGCGACGGCGATTCTGCGCACGTCGCCAGACCAGGCTTTGCCGCGCATCATCCGCCTGACGGCGCTACGCCAGGGCCAGCAGCCCACGACATGGACCGCGAAGCGCGACCTCCTCGCCAGCAAGGCGGAGGCGACCCATTTCGTGGTCGAGACCGAATCGGACGGCTTCGCGTATTTGCGCTTTGGCGACGACGCGCATGGCCAGCGGCCCGCCCCCGGCGTGAGTTTCGAGGCGCGATATCGCGTAGGAGACGCGACGCGCGGCAATGTCGCCGCGGACTCCATCAGCCATATCGTCAGCGCCGATCCCGCCATCCGCAGCGTGCGCAATCCCTTGAAGGCGCGAGGCGGGACGGTGCCTGAAAGTCTCGAACACGCGCGCCGCAACGCGCCGATCGCCTTCCGCGTCCAGCGTCGCGCCGTCACCGCCGAGGATTATGAAATCGCCGCGCAAACGCATCCGCAAGTGCAGCGCGCCGCCGCCGCGTTTCGTTGGACGGGAAGCTGGCCGACAGTGCTCGTCACGATCGACCGGCTCGGCGGCGCGGCGGTGGACGACGCCTTCGCCGAGGAATTGCGCCTCTTTCTTGAGCCCTATCGCCTCGCTGGTCACGATCTGCAGGTGAACGGCCCGAATTACGCGCCGCTGGAAATTGTGATGCGCGTCACCGCGCAGCAGGATCATTTCCGCGCCGACGTCAAAGAGGCGCTGCTGCGCATCTTCAGCACAGGCTTCACACCCGACGGCGCGCGCGGCGTGTTCCATCCCGATAATTTCACCTTCGGCCAGCCGGTCTATCTCAGCCCGCTCTACGCCGCCGCGCAGGCGGTGGACGGTGTAGCCGTGGCGCAGGTCACGACCTTTCAGCGCAAAGGCCGCCCCGACCCGCAGGCGCTGGCCGAGGGCAAGCTGGAGATGGGGCGGCTCGAAATCGCGCGGCTCGACAATGATCCCGACTTTCCCGAGCGCGGCGTGTTCCGTGTGCTCATGGAGGGCGGCAAATGATTGGCGACTTCTCGCCCCTTAGCGCGTCGTCCGGCGGCGGTTGCGACGAGCCGCCGCGCACCCCCGTCGAAACCTACAATCGCCCCGGCCTCGCGGCGATCTCCTACCGCTTCGGCGTTCATGCGTCCTTCAAAGAGACGATGCTCGCCAGCCTTTCGGCGCGCACTGGTCTGCACAGGGGCGAGGCCGCGGATTTTTCCGTCGCGCTCGTCGACGCCTTCGCGGTGATGGCTGACGTTTTGACCTTTTATCAGGAGCGCATCGCCAATGAGTCCTATTTGCGCACGGCAACGGAGCGGCGCTCCGCGCTCGAACTTTCGCGACTGATCGACTATCGCCCGCGGCCCGGCGTCGCCGCCAGCGCCTATCTCGCCTTCACGCTCGAAGACGCGCCCGGCGCGCCGGACCAGGCCGCTCCGCCACTCGCGATCGGCGCGCGGCTCAAGGTGCAAAGCCTGCCGGGGCCCGGAGAAACGCCGCAGACTTTCGAAACGATCGAAGCGATCGAGGCGCGGCCCGAATGGAACGCCATGCGTCCATTGCGCACGCAGGCGCAACCGATTTTCGCCGCGATGCAGAGCGCAATCCTGCGCGGCGCCAATTTGAACATAAAAGCTGGCGACTTGATCCTCGTTGCGGCGGACAGCAATGACGCCAAGCGCGTTGTCAAAGTGACGCACAACGCGGAGCGCGGCGAAACCCGCGTCGATTTCGTCGAGGACCCGCCGGACCCGCCGCCGTTCTTTTTTCCAATTTTTCCGCCCTGGCCCATCAATATCTTCCTCGCGGACCGGCCGAAGCTCACCAATCATGTGGTGGCGACGCATATTCTTAGCTTCGGCTGGCGCCAGCACGATCTCAACGCGCTGGCGCTCGTCCACAGATGGTCGCTGCCGGCGCTGTCGATAAATCTTCGGCGTCAGGCCGCGCATCGCCCGGTGGCCCCCGAAACGGGAGTCTTTGCCTTTCGCCAACGCGCGGCGATCTTCGGCCACAACGCGCCCAAATATCTGTCCCTTCCCGACACGCAACGCACCGCGACAGGCGCCTACCCTCCGCCGGGTTGGGACTCTACCCCGCGCAAGCTGGCCGATGAATCCGCGAACCGTGACATTTATCTCGACCGGACCTATCCCGAAGTGATCGCCGGAAGCTGGGCGGTCCTCGAGAGCGACACGCAGCACAAAATTTACCGCGTCGAGGAGACGAGCGAGACTTCGCGCGCCGATTTTGCCCTGAGCGGCAAGACTACACGGCTGCGGCTCGACAGCGCCGACGGCTTCTCCGACTTCGCCCTGCGCGAAACCACGGCCTATGTGGACAGCGAGAAGCTGGAGCTCGCCGATCTGCCCATCCCCAATCCGGTGGAAGGCGCGAGCGTGACGCTCGACCAGACCTATTTTGGGCTCAAGATCGGACAGAAGGTGGCGCTGACCGGCACGCGCGCCGAGCTCGAAGGCGTCGTAGACAGCGAGGTTCTGACCATCGCCGACGCGACCTTCGCCGGCGGTTACACGACGCTCCAGTTCCAACGCGCGCTGGAGCATAGCTATGTGCGCGACAGCGTGACTCTCAATGCCAACGTCGCGCTCGCGACCCATGGCGAAACCGTGCTTGAGATCTTGGGCTCCGGCGACGCCAGCCGCCCGTTCCAGCGCCTCGCCTTGCGCCAATCGCCGCTGACCTACATCAGCAGCGACGCGCCGAGCGGCGCGCAATCGACGCTGGAGCTGCGCGTCGACGGTCTGCTGTGGCGCGAGGCGCCGAGCTTTTTCGGAGCGGCGCCGAAAGACCGCGTCTATGTTACGCGCAGGACCGACGACGGACAGACCATGGTCGAATTTGGCGACGGCGTTGTCGGCGCCAGGCCTCCCACGGGGATCGAAAATATTAAGGCGGTCTATCGCAAGGGCGGAGGCGCCGCCGGCAATGTCGAGGCCGGACGCCTCACTTTGCTGCCTGCGCGCCCGGTCGGCGTTCGCGCGGTGAACAACCTGCTGGCGGCATCCGGCGCGACCGATCCCGAAACGCTCGCCGACATCCGCCGCAATGCGGCGCTGACCGTGCTCACTCTGGACCGCATTGTGTCGTTGCAAGACTATGAGGATTTCGCGCGTGCCTTCCCCGGCGTCGGCAAGGCGTTGGCGAGTTGGAGCTGGAGCGGCAAGACGCGCGGGATCTTCGTCACCATCGCCGGCGCGGGTGGCGCCGACACGCCCGAGAGCGGACAGGTCTATCTCAACCTGCTCTCGGCCATGCGCAAGGCTGGCGATCCGCACGTCCCGCTGCGCGTCAAATCCTACCGGCAGGCGTTCTTTCGGCTCGCGGCGACGGTGATCGTCGCGCCTGATGCCGATCAGCCGAGCGTGCTGGCGGCGGTGGAGTTCGCGCTGCGCGCCGCCTTCTCTTTCGAAACGCGCAGCTTTGGGCAGGACGTGGCGCTGAGCGAAGTCATGGCGGCGATCCAGGCCGTTCAGGGGGTCACGGCAGTGGACATCGACCAGTTTTTCCGCACTGACGATCCCAATAGCGGCGGGCTTTCCCCCTTGCTCGCCGCCGCCGCGCCGATTCCTGGCGAAGAAGGTGCGCCACTCGCCGCGGAGCTGCTGACGCTCGATCCAAGGCCATTGATACTCGTCGGAGCCCGCGCATGAGTTACGACGCCCGCACCTTACTCGACATGCTGCCGGCTGTGTATCGCGTACGCGACGCCGAACAAGGCGGCGCGCTCGAAGCGCTGCTTACCGTCATCGCCGAACAGCTTGCGCTCATGGAGGAAGACCTCGCGCAGCTCTACGACGATCAATTCATCGAGACCTGCGCCGACTGGGTCGTGCCCTATATCGGCGACCTCGTGGGCTATCGCCAGCTCCACGGCGTCGCGCCGGGGGTCGGCAGCCCCCGTGCCGAGGTGGCGGACACGCTGGCCTTGCGTCGGAGCAAGGGCGCGGCCGCGACGCTGGCGCGTCTGGCGCGCGACGTGACCGGCTGGGAGGCCTATGTCGTGGAGCAGTTCCAGCGCCTCTCGACGACGCAGTATCTCAACCAACCGAACGTGAACGCGCCCGCCTTCGTCGATCTGCGCCGCGCCGAGCTGCTGGAACGGCTTGGCGGGCCGTTCGAGCCGCAGCTTCGGCTCGCGGAGCTGCGCGGCCCCGCCTGCCGTGGCGGGCCGGCCAATATCCCCAACATCACCTTCTATCTGTGGCGGCTGCGCGCCTACTCCCTCGCCTCCTCGCCCGCTGCGCAAGTGGACGGCGCTCGCTTTCTGTTCAACCCGCTGGGCGCGCCTCTCCCGCTGTTCAGCGCCGCCGTTTCGAAGGACGACAAGGCGCTGACCCTCGACGCGCGCAATGTCTCGCAGCCGCTCGCCCGCCGAGGCCTCGCGGCGGCCAAGGAACTCTTCTACGGCGAGGATAAAAGCTTTTTCATCGCGGGCGTGACGCTGGACCAGCTCATGATCTGCGACCTTTCGGACGCCGGCACCGGCTGGGCGCATACCCCGCCAACGGGCAAGGTTGCGGTCGATCCCGTGCTTGGACGCATCGCCTTTGGGACGGCGCCCGCAGCGGCGCCCCAGGTAAGCTTCCATTACGGCGCGGCGGCGGACCTTGGCGGCGGCTCCTATGACCGGCTCAAGGGTTTCGAGCCGCTTACCCCCATCGTGGTCGCGCCGACGCAAAAGCCGACGATCCAGGCCGCGCTGGACGCCGTGGCGGGCGGCGGCGTCGCGGAAATCGCCGACAACGGCCGCTATTCCGAGACGCCGTCGCTGAAGGTCACGGCCACAGGCGCGAGGATCGAGTTGCGCGCGGCGGACAAGCTGCGGCCTATGCTTTCGCTGGGCGGCGAATTCGCGATCACCGGTGCCGGCGGGACGCGCGCGAGCCTCAACGGCCTGCTCGTCGCCGGTGGGCGGCTGCATGTGCCGGCGACGGCCAGCAACCTGCTCGCGGCCTTGAGCCTGCGCCATTGCACGCTGGTCCCGGGCCTGACGCTCACCGCCGCCGGCGCGCCGGCGCAGCCGCTCGCGCCGAGCCTCGTCGTCGAGACCGGCGTGGTGCTGGAGATCGACAGCTGCATCCTCGGCGGCCTGCGCGTCGCGCCTGGAGCACAAGTGAGGGTGACCAACAGCATCATCGACGCGACGGCGCCGAATGGCGTCGCCTTTGCGGGTCTCGACGGCGTCTCGGCGGGCGGCGTGCTCAGTATTTCCGACAGCACGGTGATCGGCAAGGTCCATGCGAGCGAGCTGCGCGAGGCGTCGAATGTGATCTTTTTCGCGCGTCATGAAGCTGGCGACGGCTGGCTCGCGCCGGTCATCGCCGACAAGCGCCAGGCTGGTTGCGTGCGTTTTTCCCATCTGCCGCCGGACGCGCGCGCGCCGCGTCCCTACCGCTGCCAGCCGGCGCCGGGGACCGATCCCTCGCTCGTCCAGCCGGTGTTCGTTTCGTTGCGCTATGGCGATCCCGGCTATGGCCAGCTCAGCTTGCGCACGCCGCGCGCGATCCGTGAGGGCGCCGCGGACGGGTCCGAGATGGGCGTGTTCCGGCAATTGTTCCAACCGCAGCGGATAACCAATTTGCGCGTGCGGCTTGGTGAATATCTGCGTTTTGGGCTCGAAGCGGGCATTGTTTTTGTGACCTGAGCCGCCAAAGGGAGTTTCGCCATGAAGGGGGATATCAGCCGCGACACCTTCGACGCGACGAAGCATTACAGCGGCGTCGTGATGCAGCAGGGTCGCGTGCAGCTCGACGCCGACTGGAACGAGCAGCAGAGCATCCATCGTCATCGGGCGGAGACCCAGGCGAAGGATGTCATAGGCGCCTCGGGGGCGCCGCAGCATGACGCCGGTTTCCAGCTAACGACCGACGGCAGGACGCTGACGATCGGCAAAGGCCGCTACTACGTCCACGGCCTACTGTGCGAAAATGAAGCCAAAGTCGACTACCTCAACCAGCCGGACTTTCCGAAGCCGCCCGTGATCGCCGACTTGATGAATGCGACGGGCGCGACTGCGATGATTCTCTATCTTTGCGTCTGGCGGCGGGCCATCACCGCATTGGAGGATCCCTCCATTCGCGAGGCGGCGCTCGGCGGGCCGGACACCGCCCTGCGCGTCAAGACCGTGTGGCAAGTCAAAGCGCTACCAGTCAGGCTCGTGAACACCGCCTCCGCCCCGGCGTGCGGGGACGGCTTTCCCGAATGGGACGCGCTGGTCGCGCCCGGCACAGGCCTGATGAGCGCGCGCGCGCAACCCGTTCAACCAACGGACAGTCCTTGCCTGCTGCCGCCCAGCGCCGGATACCGCAGACTTGAGAACCAGCTTTATCGGGTCGAAGTCCATAAGGCGGGGCCGCTCGCGACGGCGACCTTCAAATGGTCGCGCGACAATGGCGCCGTCGTCACGGCGGTCGAGAAGTTCAACGGGCAGGAGCTGACGGTCCATGATCTCGGGCGCGACGAGACGCTCGGCTTCTCCAATGGACAGACGGTGGAACTGCTCGACGACGCGACCGAACTCTTTGGCCAGCCGGGGCCATTGCTGCAAATCGACCATGTGGACGAGGCGACGCGGCGTATCGTGCTCAGAACCGCGCCCGCCGCAATTGATCTGGCGCTGCGGCCGCGGCTGCGACGCTGGGACAGCGCCGGCGACGTTCCGCTCGCCGTGCCGACCGTTGGTTCCGGCTTCGTAGCTCTCGAAGACGGCGTGGAGGTCAAGTTCGAAGCTGGCGACTACCGCACGGGCGACTACTGGCTGATTCCCGCGCGCACGGTGACAGGCGGGCTGGACTGGCCCTTTACGGCGCCGCAGCCACCGCGCGGCGAACAGCGCCACTATTCTCGGCTCGCAGTGGCCTCCTTCGCCAGCGGAACGATCCAAGGCCTGCAGGACTGCCGGCCCTTATTCTCCCCGTTGGCGGAGATTCCGCCGGCTTTACATGTCACCAGGACTAGCTGGGTCAATGACGACGATCTCGACCAGGCGCTGCTTCTGACGAATGGATTGCAAATTTTTATAGATGGTCCTCTCACTCCCCCATCGACCACGGCCGGCGCCGAAGTTCTGAACGCTGTCCTCACTGTGACGATGGAAGCGCCGATTCTTCTGCCGGGTCCAAATCCCAGCGGGCTCACCCCGCTGGCGCTGCAGGCGATCACGCTCAGTGGCGATATCGACTTTCCCGCGCCCAGTGTGATCGAATGGAAGCCCAAGGCTCCGGGGAGCGAGCTTTCGAACCTATCGACCTATCTCGTCCAACAGCCGGGCCAGGCGGTTCTGCGTGTGCGGGTTCGCGTGCGCCTGCGCGGCGGCGGCTTTTGGCAGGAGAGCGCCAGCCAGCGCGTCTATATCGATGGGCGCGCGGTAGGAGCGGACGGTTTTCGCCATGACGGGACGACGCCCCGCGTCGATCTGCAGTTTCCTTCGGGCGAAGGGCGCCGGGCCAGCGACTTCGAGAGTTGGTTCTATCTTCGCTTGCAGCCGCCGCAGGCCAATCTCGTCGGCGTTACGGTCGAGCCGGCAATCGTGAACGCCGGCGGAAACGCGCAAGGGACGGTGTTTCTGGATTTTCCAGCGCCCGATGGTGGCTTGGCGGTGGCGTTGAAATCCTCTCAGGGCGTTGCCACACCGGTTCCAAACAATGTCGTCGTTCCCAAGAACGACACTCAGGCGCCCTTCAACGTCACGACGGCCGCAAACGCTTCGAACACCGTCCAGGACTCGATCATCGCCACGGCGAAAAACGTCGCGAAAAACGCGCCTGTGACCGTGCAGGTGGTCTCGGTGGCGATCTCGCCGGCCGCCGTGACCCTCTTCCCCAGCCAGAGCCAACAGTTCTCGGCCACTGTCGCTGGCGCGGGCGAAACTGGCGTGACCTGGAGCGTGCAGGAGCCAAATGGCGGCAACGTCACCGCCAGCGGCCTCTATTTCGCGCCGGCGACCACGGGCGTCTTCCACGTTATTGCCACGTCCGCCGCCAATCCGGCCAAGACGGTGGCCGCGACCGTCACTGTGCACACCAAGACAGGAAAGGAAGGCAAGGATGGCAAGGACGGTAAGGAAGCACCCGAAAAATTGACGAGAGAAAAGAACTTCGCCAAGGAGAGCGGCGAGACAAAGGTCCGCTTGCACGAGGCGAAAGCGACAGAGGTCGTCTCGTTCGCTTTTGTCACCCCGGGCGCTTCGCCGGCTGTCGCAATGGGCTTCGAGAAGGGCGACGAAAGCGCGCCGGGCCGCGCGTTCATCCGGCCCAGCGAGCGTCCCGACCTTACACCTCGGGCCACGCCTTGAGACGAGACGCCCTTGGACGGATCGAAAGCTCCTCCCCCGTTGACGCGCGAATCGCTGGTGGAGGCGAGAGTTTTTGGGAGGCGCGCCGGTGACGCGCGCCGATGCTCTGCTCATCCTCGCGGGCCCGTTCGACGCGGAGGCGCGCGCCTTCGCGGCGGTGCATGCCGAGGCTCGCGCACTGTTGCTGACGCCACGCGACCTTTCCCGCGAAGGCTGGCGGCTCCGTCTTGGCGACCCTTCCTCCCTTGTGGCGGTCTGCGGTGCGCGGCGCCTCGACGCTGGCGAGATTGGCGGCGTCCTCACGCGTCTTCCCTGTGTCGCGGAGGCGGACATCCCGCACATCGGCCCCGAGGATCGAGCCTACGTCGCCGGCGAGATGACCGCATTTCTGTTGGCCTTCCTCGGCGAACTTCGCTGCCCGATCAGCAACCGCCCGACCCCGCAATGCCTTTGCGGCCCGCTGTGGTCGCCGGAGCGGTGGCGCCGGCTGGCGCGCGAACTGGGTCTCCCCGTGCGGGAGGGGGAGCCGCGCCTTGCGGCTTTGGGCGAAGAGCCGCCCCCGCCCATCCCGGCGGATGCGGTCACAACCATCGTCGGCGACGCCATTTTTGGCGAAGCGCGTTTCGGTGAAGCGACACGGGTCCTGGCGCACGCATCGGGTGCCGACATGTTGCAGGCCGAGTTCAACGGCGAGGGCTTGTTGCGGGCGAGCCCGCTTGTCAATCTGGGCGCTGAGGACATAGCCGCGGCGGCGCTGGCGCTGTTCGAGACTGCGATGGGGCTGTCCTCATGATCCTGCTCTGGGGCGTCGCCGAGGACAGTCCTCTCAAGGAGACATGGGCTGCGCTTGAGCGACGCGGCGCCGCCGTTTTCTTTCTTGATCAGCGGCGCGCGGCCGAGACGCGAATAGAACTGCGCGCGGACGCGCAAGGCGAAATCCGCCTCGGCGCGGAACGCTGCGATCTTAGCCGCGTCACCGGCGTCTACGTCCGCGGCGGCGAATCGAGCGCGCTCACGCCGGGCGCAGATAAGGATGCGGCGCTGGGCCGCCACGCCCGCGCGCTCGATGCGACCGTCGCGTCCTTTCTCGACGCGACGCCAGCGCGCGTCGTCAATTCGTTGGAAGCAATGGCCAGCAACGGCTCAAAGCCTTATCAACTGGCCTTGATTCGCGCCCAAGGCTTTTGCACGCCCGACACGCTCGCCACGACCGATCCCGCCGCGGTCAGGGAATTTCTCGCCAGCCACGGCCAGTTGATCTACAAATCGCTGAGCGGCGTTCGCAGCATCGTCGCGCGGCTCGGCCCCGCCCATCTTGAGCGGCTGGCCGACATCGCCTGGTGCCCGACGCAATTCCAGCAATATGTGCCGGGCGGGGATTATCGCGTGCATGTGATCGGCGACTCGGTGTTCGCGTCGGAGATCATTTGCGAAGCGGACGATTATCGATATGCAGGTCGAGAGGGCGAGGCCGTCGATCTAACCGCCAGCGTTCTGCCGGACGCGCTCGCAGAGCGATGCCGGTCGCTCGCGGCGTCTTTTCACCTCGCGGCCGCCGGCATTGACCTTCGGTTGACACCTGCAGGCGAGTGGGTGTGTTTCGAAGTCAATCCGGCGCCGGCCTTCACCTATTACGAAGAGGCGACAGGTCAGCCGATGGCGGACGCCATGGCGGCCCTGTTGGCCGACGACGACAAGTCCGAGCACGGAAAGTGACGAAGACCCCTTGTCGGGAGCCATCTTGGCTCGAGAATATCGAACTTCGCGCCAAAAAAGCCATCAAATGGGGTCAGCCTCAATCTCTGTGGGTGACGGCGGCTGGAGCGGCAACATCCGCGCACGCAAGAGTTCTGGACCTGCTCGACCGTACATCGCTCGCTTGAGGGTTTTCAGCCGGTTGATTTGTCCTTCGGTTTGACCGTTGCTCCAACTCTCGGTGACGGCGCTTCTCACGGCGTCAATATCCCTGCGCAAAGTGCGGGTGAACCGCTGCATCGCGTAGAGGCCGGATTGATGTGCATCTGTCAGCCAGACACCGAGCTCCGCAACATTCTTGCTTCGAAGAATACCTCGAAACCGCATGGCGAACCCGCGCATCGTCGCAAACTCCCGCCACTCGCTTTTTAGAGCATGATGGCGATTCGTTGAATCGTCATCATGCTCTAATTGGCAAATTAGCGGGCAAACATGTCGAACGGCGAAGTGCTTATTGGGCCGGAGCGGCGTGTGATCGCAATATTTGGCGATCAGCACCTGCGCGAGGCGCGACAGGCGTATTTTGGGCGAGCAATGCGCATGACCCGAAGCTGCGCCGGAACCCAGTCCAGCTTCTCGCTCACGCTCTCGCCGATAGAGTGGAGGGCGCCGCCGCAGCACGCGCATGTCTGGCTATCGATATCGAGCCGGACATCCTCGCGGGGCAGATGATCGGGCAGTGGTTTGCGCCGCGACGGCGTCTCGCACGTCGGTTCTTCCGCTCTGGTTTCGATAGTCGGACGGCGCTCCCGAACGCACGCGATATCGCTGTCGAGGTCTTCCAGAGCGAGCGCCATCTGGTCGGGATCGAGGCGTTCGGAGCGGCGTCCAAACTGCGCCCGCTGGAGCTTCTTGATGATGAACTGAAGGTGTTCGATCTCGCCGTTGCGGCTTTCGACGACGGCCGCCATGTCGCGCACCAGATGGTGCAGAAGAGACGTATCGACAGGCAGATTGTCGAGATCGATTCGCATGTTCAATGCTACTTCAAACGCCCCTTCGAGCCCAGCATTTTCTCCATGTTTTGCTTGATGTTCAGCGTATTTTCAACCAGCGATCGCCGGCTTCCAGACGCGCTCGGGAACGCGCCAGTCGATGCCTTCGATCAGCATGGCGAGTTGCGCCGGCGACAGCGTGATCGTTCCGCCCGGTTCGATCAATCGAGGCCAGACGAAGCCCCCTTGATCGAGCCTCTTGGTGAACAGGCACAGCCCGTTCCCGTCCCAGAAAAGAATCTTGACGATTTGCGCTCGTCTGCCGCGGAAGGCGAACAGATGGCCGCAGAACGGGTCTTTCTTCAGCGTGCTCTGCACCAGCATCGCCAACCCATCCATGCCCTTT
The DNA here is from genome assembly GCA_016178015.1 of Methylocystis sp. GTDB lineage: Bacteria > Pseudomonadota > Alphaproteobacteria > Rhizobiales > Beijerinckiaceae > Methylosinus. The sequence goes on from JACOUB010000031.1 coordinate 60,955, forward strand.
CTCATATCGGTGTAGCCCAGCGCCAGATGGACTTTCACGCCGGCCGGAACGATCATCATTGCGCCGCCTCCTGTTCGAGAACATGTCGCCGAACCGCGTCCGGATCGCTGCCGGCGGGCGCGAATACCCGTCGCCCGTCGGCCAGTTCGACCGCCGTCATGCCGTCGGGCGGCTGCAACAGATCGTGCAGCACGACGGGCGTCGAAGACGCGCCCGATTGTCCGTCGGCCAGCTTCACCGCCGCCAGTTTCGCGCGCTCTTTCTCGCCAAAGCCGAACTGGATGCGCCAGCGGAACACCATGCTGGTCGCGATGTCGTGGCGACGGCAAACCGCCGCCACACTCACCTCGGGCTGTTCCGTTTCCATCACGATGGCGAGCTTTTCTCCGTCGGTGAAGCTGCGCCGGTTCGAGCGCCGATCACGCGGCGGATCGCTCTTCGGAGCGTCTGTCAAGATCGTTTCGGCCGGTTCTTTCTCAGCAGCGCTGCTAATGCCGCTGCTTATTTTCGTGCGGGCGCTCGGATGAAGATACGCCCGCCAGTCGACTTCCACTTCGCCGCTGTCCAGGAGATCGCGCCAGCGTCGCAGGCTGATCACCGAGATGTCGTGCGCGGCGGCGTAATGCGTGGCGGTCGATCCGCTCCAGGTCATCGCTTCGACGTGCATCGCCCAGAACGCCTGAATGGCGATCGTCCGCTTCGATGTGCTCAGCGGAGACGCGCCTCGACGGCGCTTCCGCCGCACTTTGATTTGCAGGCTTTCCCGCTCGTTCAGCACTGTCAGCCAGCGGTCGAACGTGCCCTTCGTCAGTCGGTGTTCGCGGCAGTATTCGGTGCGGGTCACACCGCTTTGACGCCATGCCTGGATGTGAACCAACCAGTAGGAACGACGCGCCTTGTTCTGGAAATATTTCGAAGCCACCGGAGATCCTCCCATGTGCGAAGGAACCCCATATGCCGCGAAATTGCACTCCAAAGAGAACGTGCAAAGATCGTACGCTTACGCGGGTTCGGCGATGTTGATTAGGAGGGCAAGATTAAAGCAAACTGGCGTTTGCCTGTAAGGTTTTGTCTGCACATTGTTTTTTTGCCTTGTCGATTTCGCTGCGGTGTCACCGGTCCCGCATTTTGTTTCTTTTTCAACGCCATCGCGCGAGCCGTGCTGATTTGAGCTTGTGTTGCGAGAGAGTCGGCGCAACCTCGTCGG
>JACOUB010000032.1 GCA_016178015.1 Methylocystis sp.
TTCGGCGCGGTCGGCCGGCATGCGGCAAGATTTCTGGCTCGCAAAGGCGCGCGGCTGGTCGGCGTTGCGGATCGCCAAGGCGCCATCGCCGACGCGGCGGGTCTCGACATCGAAGCGCTGATCCGCTTGAAGAGGCGGGGGCGCAGCGTTGTGAATTATCAGCCTGCGGCGATCATAGACGCCGAGGCTCTCGTCGCACTGCCCTGCGACATTTGGATTCCCGCGGCGCGGCCGGACGTGCTGCGCGCCGATAATGTCGATCGGCTCGACTGCAAGCTGGTGGTGCAAGGCGCCAATATCCCCGCGACCCCGGACGCCGAGAAGCGCATGTTCGAACGCGGCATCATGAGCTTGCCGGATTTCATCGCCAACGCCGGCGGCGTCATTTGCGGGGCCGTGGAGTTCGGCGGCGGCGCCGAGGCGGAAGCGTTCACGGCGATAAAGGAAAAAATCGGCCGCAACACGCGCGAAATATTGGAGCGCGCGCGCGACAAACATGTATCCGCGCGCGACGCGGCGAGCGAGATCGTCAAAGAGCGGCTGCGCAAGCTGATGGCGTTTCGCCGTTGGCGTCAGTAGATCGGCTCGATGGCGAGCGCAGTGGCCTCGCCGCCGCCGATGCAGAGCGCCGCAACTCCCCGTCGCAGCCGGTGTTGTCGCAAGGCCGCCAGCAACGCGACCACGATGCGCGCGCCCGAGGCGCCGATCGGGTGGCCGAGCGCGCAGGCGCCGCCGTGGATGTTCACCTTGGCGTGCGCAAGATCGAGTTCCTGCATCGCCGCCAACACGACGACCGCGAAGGCTTCGTTGATCTCGAACAGATCGACGTCGGCGAGCGACCAGGCGAGTTGGTCCATCAGCTTGCGGATGGCGCCGATCGGCGCGGTCGGAAAGAGATGCGGCGCGCCGGCGTGCGTGGCATGGCCGGAAATCGCGGCAAGGGGCGTGAGCCCCAGTCGTTCGGCGCGCGCGCGGCGCATCAACACGACGGCTGCGGCGCCGTCGGAGATCGAACTTGAATTGGCCGCCGTCACCGTGCCGCCGTCGCGAAACGCCGGCTTCAGCTTGGGGATGTCCTCCAGCTTCGCCTTCGTTGGCAGTTCGTCTTGCTTGATCAGCTTTTCGCTCTTGCGGCTCTTGGCGACGACCGGCGCGATTTCGTCGTCGAAACTCAAGTCGGCGATCGCTCTTTGGGCGCGCGTCAAGGAGCTGATTGCGTAATCGTCCTGCCTTGCTCGCGTGAACTGATAGGCGGTGGCGCAATCTTCGGCGAACGAGCCCATCGCGCGCCCCTTGTCATAGGCGTCCTCGAGGCCGTCGAGAAACATGTGGTCGACGATCTTGCCATGGCCCATGCGATATCCGGATCGCGCGCGATCGAGCAGATAGGGCGCGTTGCTCATGCTCTCCATGCCGCCCGCCACGACGATTTCTGCGCCGCCCGCCAGCAGTTGATCATGCGCCGCCATGATCGCCTTCATCCCCGAGCCGCACATCTTGTTGATGGTCGTGCAGCCGATCGCCTCCGACAGACCTGCGCCGAACGAGGCTTGCCGGGCCGGCGCCTGTCCGAGGCCGGCAGATAACACGCAGCCCATGACGACTTCGTCGATCTGATCTTTCGGCGTTCCGGATCGCGAGATGGCCGCCGCGATCGCGGCCGCGCCGAGCTCCGGCGCCCTGACGTCCTTCAGGTCGCCGAGAAACCCGCCGATCGGCGTGCGCGCGGCGCCGACGATGACAATGGGGTCGTGAGCTTTCATAGAGGCTCCATTTTGGCGGGCATACAGGATATAATAAAAGAGCGCGACTGGATTGTTTCAAGTTGATCCGTCAGCGCGTCATGGCCGGGCTTGTCCCGGCCATCCACGCCGGGACGCGACAGCAATTCTTCCAAGGGAAGCGAAAATGTCCCGCCTCTCCTTCAAAACGCGTCGCAGCTTGTCGGCGTGGATGCCCGCGACATAGGCGAGCGAAGCGACGCCGTCTTCGACGGTTTTGCGCGGGCATGACGGGTGAATGTTTTCTCGCCGTTGGCGTTACTTCCGTTTCCACGGCCGAAAGATCGGTTCCGGGTCGCCGGTTCCTTCCAAGAGGGTTGCGATGAGCGATGGAGGAACATGCTCGACGCTCGCCGGAAACCAGCGTGGATCATGGTCCTTGTCGATGACTGCGGCGCGGATGCCTTCGTATAGATCGTGCGTCTCCAGGAGGCTGCACGCGGCTCGATATTCGTTTGTGAGGCATGTCCCCAATGCGTCCGCCGCCATTGCTCTTTTTAACAATTCGTGGGTGAGCTTCAAGCTGGTCGGAGAGCGCTTGTAGATGTCGCTGGCCGCTTGCCGCGCAAAGTCGGAGCCGTCATCGACGAGCGCCGCAATGATCTCCTCGACGCTCTCGCGCATCATCGCCGTGTCGAGCAACGCTTTCTCGTTTTCAAGGACGCCGACGTCGGGGAGGCATGCAAAACTCGACAGCACAGGATCGACATCGTCGCGCCCGCCGATATTCGCGAGCTGCTTCAGCAAGTCGGGAAGGCGCGCGGAGTCCACGAGGATATCCGCGAGACCGACATGAATCGCATCTGCGGCGCCGACCGTGGAACCCGACAGCGCCATGTATATCCCAGCGCCGCCGTCGCGGGTCAGCAGCCAGGTTCCGCCCACGTCCGGAATAAACCCGATGCCGGTCTCGGGCATCGCCAAGCGCGTGCGTTCCGTCACGATGCGGCGATTGCCGTGCGCTGAAATCCCGACGCCGCCGCCCATGACGACGCCGTCCATGACCGCCACGTAGTATTTCGGAAACGACGCTATGCGCGCATTGAGTTCGTATTCCTCGCGCCAGAATGTCTTGTATTGGTCGCGATTTCCCTGGCGCGCTTGATAGAGGGCGCGGATGTCGCCGCCGGCGCAAAGTCCGCGCTCGCCGGCTCCAGTTACGACGACGGCGCAAATTTCCGGATCGGCGCCGAAATCATCCAACGCTGCGGCGAAGGCGCGCACCATGTCCAGCGTAAGGCTGTTCAACGCCTTGGGGCGGTTGAGACAGATTGTCCCCGTATGCGTCGATCGCGACACGAGAAGCTCGTCTTCGCTCATGCGGTTTCGCGCTCCCCTGTCTTACGTCCGCATCGAGACGGACGATCATGCTTTCTTGCGTTGCGCCATCATGGCGCGCGAGACGCGGCTGTCAGGCGTCCGACCGAGACGCCGCGAGATGAAATCGCCGGCGTCGATCAAGACGGCGAGGTCAACCCCGGTTTCGACGCCCATGCCGTTCAGCATATAGACGACGTCCTCGGTCGCGACATTGCCGCTTGCGCCAGGCGCATAAGGGCACCCGCCGAGACCGGCGACAGAGCTGTCGATTGAGCTGACGCCCAATTCCAAACAGGCGAAGATATTGGCCAGCGCCTGGCCGTAGGTGTCATGGAAATGCAGAGCGAGGCGATCGATGGGCGCCTCGCGCGCGACCGCTTCGATCAGTTTCCTCGCCTGCAACGGCGTGCCGACGCCGATGGTGTCGCCAAGCGAAATCTCGTTACAGCCGATAGCGGCCAAATCGCGCGCCACGGCTGCAACTTTGGTCGGCGCGATCTCGCCTTCGTATGGGCAGCCGAGGACGCACGAGACATAGCCTCGAACCGTTATCCCGGCTTGTTTGGCCTTTTCGACGACCGGGACAAAGCGCTCGAGGCTTTCGGCAATCGAGCAATTGATGTTGTTTTGCGAAAAGGTCTCCGACGCCGCGGCGAATACCGCGATTTCCGTCACGCCGCTCGCCAGCGCCAGTTCGAGGCCGTGTAGATTCGGAACGAGGACGGACAGTCGCACGCCCGGCAGCGAAGGCAACTTCGCGAGAACCTCGGCGGTCGAAGCCATCTGCGGGACGCACTTGGCGGAGACGAAACTTCCCGCCTCGATGTTGGCGAGGCCCGCCTTCGCCAGCATTTCGATCAGCGCAACTTTGGTCTCGACGGACACAGTCGCGGCTTCGTTCTGCAGTCCGTCGCGGGGGCCGACCTCGACGATGCGAACGCGGCGGGGAAAGCTCATGCGGCTTCCCCCTCACGCAGGACGATCAGCTCGGCGCCTTCCGGCGCCATGTCGCCCGCGGCGTAGCGAATCTCGACGACCGCGCCGTCCCGTGGCGCCGCCAGCGTCAGCTCCATCTTCATCGCTTCGAGCACGATGAGCGGCGTCCCTTTTTTTACGATGTCCCCAGTATCGACCAAAACGCGCGTCACGCGCGCCGGAAGGGGAGCGGTCAACTCGCCGACGGCCGCGCGCTCGACCGGCGGCGGCGCCAGCGGATCGACATAATTCAGCACGTGGTTTCTGCCGCGTAGCACGACCACCAGCCGGTCGCCTTGTCTGACGACGCGAAGCCTGTGCAACACGCCGTCGACGTAAAGACGCATTCCGTCTTCATCTTCCGCGGCGGCGATCAGGACTGATTTCGTCCTGGCGTCGAGGCGATATGATCCGTCTGGCCGAGGCGAGATACGAAGCGATATCCTGCGCCCTTCCAGATCGAACGCGATGTCCTGGCGGCCGTCGCCGTTGATCCGCCACGCGTCCGCCATTCCCCAAGGCGACCATGGATCGAAAGGATTCGCCGCCTCGGTGGCCTGCCTCGCGCGCAGGTCCGCAATCCATGCCGCCGCGCCCGCAGCAAGACTGGCGATTTCCTCGGTCTCCGTCAGCGGCGTTGCGGCGATCAACTCGTCGCGATGGCGATCGATGAAACCCGTATCGATCTCTCCGGCGATGAAATCGGGATGCGACGCGACGGCGCGCAGCAGGTCGAGATTGGTGGCGACGCCGACCACTTCGTAATCGGCGAGCGCGGCTGCGAGCCTTAAGACGGCGCCGCGCCGATCTTCGTCCCAGACGATCAGCTTGGCGATCATGGGATCGTAATAGTGCGTGATAAGGTCGCCTCGGCGCACGCCCGTATCGACGCGCACGTTGGCGCCCTCGCGCGGTTCGCGCAGATGCTCCAGGACGCCGACGGAGGGCGCAAAGCCGCGCGCCGGGTCTTCCGCATAGACGCGGGCCTCGATCGCATGGCCCCGCACGTTCAGCTCTTCCTGCCCAAACGGCAATTTCTCGCCGCACGCGACGCGCAACTGCCACTCCACCAAGTCCTGCCGGGCGACCATCTCGGTAATCGGGTGCTCGACCTGCAGACGGGTATTCATTTCCAGAAAATAGAAGGACTCGCCCTGCGTCAAGAACTCGACCGTTCCCGCTCCGACATAGGCGACAATGCGAGCGGCGGCGATCGCCGCCTCGCTGATGGCGCGCTGCAGCGCCGGCTCGAGGCGCGGCGCCGGCGTCTCTTCCAATATTTTCTGATAACGCCTTTGGATCGAACAATCGCGCTCAGGGAAGGACACCAAGCCTCCGTGCGCATCCGCAAAAATCTGGACCTCGATGTGCCGAGGCCGCGTCAAATATTTCTCGATCAACAGACGATCGTCGCCGAAGGCGGCCAGCGCCTCGCGCCGGGCCGCCTCACAGGCGGACGGTAAATCGTCGGCGCGTTCGACGATCCGCATGCCCTTGCCGCCGCCGCCGGCGGAAGCCTTGACCAGTATCGGAAATCCAACGTCCCGGGCGGCGCTCGCCAAGCCCGCCAAATCCTGCGCATCGCCATGGTGGCCCGGAACGACGGGAACGCCGGCGCGTTGCATCAGCGCTTTCGCCGCGGCCTTCGAGCCCATGATGCGCATGGCTTGCGGCGGCGGGCCGATGAAGGCGATTCCCGCAGCGGCGCAGGCTTCGGCAAATTCCGCGTTCTCCGCAAGAAAGCCGTAGCCCGGATGCACCGCTTGCGCCCCCGAGCGGCGGGCGATGCCCATGATCTTGTCGATCACGAGATAGCTTTCGCGCGCCGGCGCCGGGCCGATCGGCCATGCCTCGTCTGCGAGATCGACATGGCGGGCGTTTGCATCCGCTTCCGAATAGACCGCGACGGTTCTGACGCCGAGACGTTGTGCCGTGGCCATCACCCGGCAGGCGACCTCGCCGCGATTGGCGATCAGCATCTTCTGAAACATTTCAGCCGTTCCGATCCATGCGCCAGGCGGGAATACGTTTGTCGAGAAATGCGCTCAATCCTTCGCGGCCTTCAACGGACGCCCGGCGCGCCGCGATGCGCCGTGCGGTCTCGCGGGCAAGCTCGTCGTCGATCGGACGCCCCTCGCACAACAAGGCGATCGCCTTGGCTTCGCTCTGGGCTCCGGGCGCGCCAAGCAGCAGCGCATCGATCAGCCTGTCGCGCGCCTGCGCCAACTCTCCTTGCAAAACGACCTCGTGCGCCAAGCCGATCTCGAGCGCGCGTTCGGCGGACATCGCCTCCGCGGTGAGAAAATAGCGGCGCGCCTGGCGGGCGCCGATCGCTCTGATCACGAACGGGGCGATCACGGCGGGAATGATGCCGAGTTTTACCTCGCTCAGGCAAAAGCTCGCCTCTCGGGAGGCGACGACGATGTCGCAACACGCGGCGAGCCCGACGCCGCCGCCATATGCGGCGCCATGCACAAGGGCGATGGTCGGCTTCGTCAGCCGGTCGAGCGTGCGCATGAGCGCGGCGAGCGCGAGGGCGTCGGCCTCGTTCGCTTCGAAGCTGTCGTTCGCCATCCGCTTCATCCACTCGATGTCGCCGCCGGCGCAAAAGCTCTCGCCGGCGCCTGCGATCACGACGATGCGCACGTCGGAGCGAGCGTCGAGGCGCTTCAAGGCGGCGGTGGCGTGCGCAACCAGCGCTTCGTCGAAGGCGTTGCGCCGTTCGGGCCGGTTCAAGGTCAGAGTGGCGACGCCGCGGGCGTCGACCTCTTGCAAGAGATCGTCCATCCAGCCCTCACATGCGGAACAATCCGAAATGCGTTTCTTCCGACGGCGCGTTCAAGCTGGCCGAGAGCGCAAGCCCCAGCACGCGGCGCGTGTCGACGGGATCGATGACGCCGTCGTCCCACAGCCGGGCGCTGGCGTAATAGGGGCGCCCCTGCCGCTCGTATTGCGCGCGAATCGGCGCCGTGAACGCCTCTTCCTCCTCCTGCGGCCAGCTTTCGCCGCGCGCCTTGAGATTGTCGCGGCGCACGCGGGCGAGGACGCTCGCCGCCTGCTCGCCGCCCATCACGGAAATCCGCGCATTCGGCCACATCCACAAGAACCGCGGCGCATAGGCGCGCCCGCACATCGCGTAATTGCCGGCGCCGAAGCTGCCGCCGATGATCACCGTGAATTTCGGGACGGCGACGGTTGCGACGGCGGTGACCATCTTCGCCCCGTCCTTGGCGATGCCGCCGGCTTCGTATTTGCGCCCGACCATGAAGCCCGCGACGTTCTGGAGAAAGACAAGCGGAGTTTGGCGCTGGGCGCACAGCTCGATGAAATGAGCGCCTTTTTGCGCGCTCTCGGAAAAAAGGACGCCATTGTTGGCGACGACTCCGACGGGATAGCCGCAAATATGCGCAAAGCCCGCAACCAGCGTCGGCCCGTAGAGGCGCTTGAATTCGTCGAATTCACTGTCGTCGACAATGCGCGCGATCACTTCGCGAACGTCGTATTGCTTACGCGGCTCGGCCGGGATGACGCCGTATAGTTCGGTTGGATCGTATCTCGGCGCCAGCGACTTGCGTAGCACGATCGAAGACTGCTTCGGTCGATCCAGATTGGCGACGATCGTCCGGGCGACGCCGAGCGCGTGCGCGTCATTTTCGGCGCAATGATCGGCGACGCCGGAGGCGCGGCAATGCACATCGGCGCCGCCGAGCTCTTCGGCGGTCACCACTTCGCCGGTCGCGGCGCGCACCAACGGCGGTCCGGCGAGAAAGATCGTCCCTTGACCACGGACAATGATCGTTTCGTCCGCCATCGCCGGGACATAGGCGCCGCCCGCCGTGCACGAGCCCATGACGACGGCGATCTGGGCGACGCCGCGCGCCGACATATTGGCTTGATTATAGAAAATGCGTCCGAAATGGTCGCGATCTGGAAAGACCTCGTCCTGGCTCGGCAGATTGGCGCCGCCAGAGTCCACCAGGTAGATGCAAGGCAGACGGTTCTGCGCGGCAATTTCCTGGGCGCGCAGATGTTTCTTCACCGTCATCGGAAAATAGACGCCGCCCTTCACTGTCGCGTCGTTGGCGACGATCATGCATTCGCGTCCGCACACGCGTCCGATCCCGGCGACGACGCCGGCGCAAGGAACCCCGCCGCCATACATTTCATGCGCCGCCAGCTGTCCAATTTCCAAGAACGGCGAGAAGGGATCGATCAACGCGTCGATGCGTTCGCGCGCCAGCATCTTGCCACGCGCCAGATGACGCGCGCGCGCCGCTTCCCCGCCGCCCTCGCGGATGCGGGCGGCGGTTCGACGCAGCTCCGCGACCAATGCGGTCATGGCTTCGCAATTGGTCAGATATTCGGGCGAGCGTGCGTCAATAGAGGTTGCGATGACGGGCATGTTCTCGTTCTCCGGTCATCCTTAGGCGCCAAAGCCCGATGGTCCCGTTCAGGCGGTTTCCGTGAAAAGCTCGCGGCCGATCAGCATGCGCCGGATCTCGCTGGTGCCGGCGCCGATCTCGTAAAGTTTCGCGTCGCGCAACAGCCGGCCGGTCGGATAGTCGTTGATGTAGCCGTTGCCGCCCAGGCATTGGATCGCCTCCAGCGCCATCCAGGTGGCCTTTTCGGCGGCGAACAGGATCGCGCCGGCGGCGTCCTTGCGGGTGGTGCGGCCGCGGTCGCACGCCTTGGCGACCGCATAGACGTACGCCTTGGCGGCGTTCATCGCCGTATACATATCGGCGAGCTTCGCTTGCATGATCTCGAATTCGCCGATCGGGTGGCCGAACTGTTTACGATCGTGAACATACGGCACCACCACGTCCATGCAGGCCTGCATGATGCCGAGCGGCCCTCCCGCCAGCACGGCGCGCTCATAATCGAGCCCGCTCATCAGCACGTTGACGCCGCGTTCCGGCAGCCCCAAGACATTCTCTTCCGGCGTTTCGCAATTCTCGAACACGAGCTCGCTCGTATTCGACCCGCGCATGCCGAGCTTGTCGAGCTTTTGCGCCGTGGAAAATCCTTTAAAACCCTTTTCGATGATGAAAGCGGTGATGCCGTGCGGTCCGGCCGCCGGCGCCGTCTTGGCGTAGACGATCAACACATCCGCATTGGGGCCGTTGGTGACCCACATCTTATCGCCATTCAACACATAGCGATCGCCGCGTTTTTCGGCGCGCATGCGCATGTTGACGACGTCCGAACCCGCCTCCGGCTCCGACATGGCCAGGGCGCCGACATGCTCGCCGGAAACAAGCTTCGGCAAATAGCGGCGCTTCTGGTCGTCAGTGCCGTTGCGATGCAGCTGGTTTAAGCAGAGATTGGAATGCGCGCCGTAAGAGAGACCGACGGAAGCGGAGGCTCGGCTGATCTCCTCCATCGCCACGACATGTTCGAGATACCCGAGGCCAGAGCCGCCATATTGCTCGGCGACGGTGACGCCGAGCAGGCCGAGCGCCCCCATTTTCCGCCAGAGATCTGCGGGAAAATCGTTTTCGGCGTCGATCTTGGCGGCGCGCGGAGCGATTTCGCGCGCGGCGAAATCCTCGACTTGGTCGCGAAGCATGTCGGCGGTCTCGCCGAGATCGAAATCCAACACCGGCATCCAGTGGCGCATGGGGCCGAAACCTCCACTAGCGATGACTAGAGGGTTATATTTGCCGCGCTACCGCGGTTTTCAAGGCGTCTAACGGCTCACTCCTCCAAGGCCAGCAGCCCGGCGTCGCCGCCATAGGAGGCCGTATTAACCGTGATCGTCGTTTCATGCAGGAAAGGCCGCAGATAGTCAGGCCCGCCCGCCTTGGGGCCGGCGCCGCTCAATCCCACGCCGCCGAACGGCTGGCTGCCGACAACGGCGCCGATCATGTTGCGGTTGACGTAAACATTGCCGGCCGGCGGGCGGGCGGCGATTTCCTGGATGCGCGCTTCGATGCGCGTGTGAAGCCCCATGGTCAATCCGTAGCCGGACGTCGCAATGTCGGCGGTAAGCGACGAAAAATCTTCGGCGCGCCAGGTGACGACATGCAGGATCGGACCGAATACTTCTTCTTGCAGATCGCTGGCGCGATCGAGCCGCACGATATGCGGCGCGAGGAAGGTTCCCGCCGCCGGCGCCCTTCCTGCAAACAGGATGCGCCCTTCCGCGCGCCGCCGCGCCAGGTAGTCCTCGAGCCGCGTCTTCGCGTCAGCATCGATGATCGGTCCGATATGCGTGTCGATCTCGCGCGGATCGCCGACGCGCAATTCCCGCGCGGCGCCTATGATCATCGTCAGGCAATCGTCGGCGATCTCTTGTTGCAGGCAAAGCAGGCGCAAGCCCGAGCAACGCTGCCCCGCCGAGCGAAAGGCCGATGTCAGCACATCGTCGACGACTTGTTCGATCAGCGCCGTCGAATCGACGATCATGGCGTTGACGCCGCCGGTTTCGGCAATCAAAGGAACGATGGGCCCATCGGACGCCGCGAGCGTGCGGTTGATGGCGCGTGCGATCTCGGTGGAGCCGGTGAAGACGACGCCCGCGACGCGAGAGTCCGCCACGAGCGCCGCGCCGATGGCGCCGTCGCCCGGCGCAAATTGCAGCGCTCCAGTGGGGATTCCGGCCTCATAGAGCAAGCCAATGGTCTCGAAGGCGATAAGCGGGGTCTGCTCCGCCGGCTTGGCGACTGCCGCGTTGCCTGTCGCGAGCGCGGCGGCGATTTGTCCGGTGAAGATGGCGAGCGGAAAATTCCACGGCGAGATGCACACGAACGCGCCGCGTCCGTGTCGCCGCAGGCGATTGTCTTCGCCGGTGGGGCCGGGCAACGGCGTCTCGGCGCAAACGATGCGCGCTTGCGCGGCGTAATAGCGGCACAGGTCCGCCGCTTCGCGAACCTCGGCGAGCGCGTCGTCCAGAGTCTTGCCGCCTTCGTGCTGCAACAGCGAGATAAGCCTGCCGCGCCGCGTTTCGATGAGCTCCGCCGCGCGCTCCAGCACGCCGGCGCGCGTCTCAACCGGCGTTGCGTCCCACATCGGAAAGGCGTGCGCCGCGGCGGCCATGGCGGCGTGGGCGGTCGCGACGTCGGCTTCCGCGACGGCGCCGGCCGGCGAGCCGTCGATGGGCGATATGATATCGCGCTTAGGCCTCTTTGCGGCGCCCGCTTCGATTGATGGCCTCGCCTCAACCCTCGACGAGCGTCCCGCTTCGATCTCGGCGAGCAACGCCGCGAGCGCCGCGCGATCGCCGAATTCGACGCCTTTCGAATTGCCGCGCAGCGGACGGTAAATGTCGGCGGGAAGCGGCAGGCGCGAATGGCGCGCGCGCTCCGGCGCGCCGATGATGACGTGCGGCGTCTCGAGCAGCTCGGCCTCCGGGACCGCCGGATCTGCGGCCCGCCATACGAAAGAAGAGTTGGCGCCGTTCTCCAAGAGGCGGCGCACCAGATAGGCGAGCAGATCACGATGCGGGCCGACCGGCGCATAGACCCGGCACGCGACGCCTTCGTTCTCGGCAAGCAGCGCGTCATACAGGTCCTCGCCCATGCCGTGCAGCCGCTGGAATTCGAACCGCGAGGCGGCGCCTCCTCGCTCGAGGATCGTCGCGACCGTCAACGCATTGTGGGTCGCGAACTGCGGAAAAAGGCGCGGCTCTTGAAGCAGACGATCGGCGCAGGCGAGATAATTCAGGTCCGTCATCGCCTTGCGGGTGAACACGGGATAATCGGCAAGGCCCCGTTCTTGCGCGCGCTTGACCTCGGTATCCCAGTAGGCGCCCTTGACGAGGCGCACCATGAAACCGCGGCCATGCGCCTGGCTGAGCGCGGCGACATGGTCGATCACCGCGCCGGCGCGCTTTTGATAGGCTTGAACCGCCAGACCGAAGCCGTCCCATCCCGACAGCGACGGGTCGGCGACGACGCGGTCGATCACGTCGAGCGAGAGTTCGAGGCGATCGGCTTCTTCCGCGTCGATCGTGAAGGCGAGATCATGCGCCTTGGCGAGCCGCGCCAGCTCGAGCAGCCGCGGCGCGAGCTCGTCGAGGACGCGCGTGCGCGAAATCGCCTCGAAGCGCGGATGGAGAGCCGAAAGCTTGACCGAAATCCCGGGCCCCTCCGGCAAGGCCTCGGCGCCGGCATGCGCGGCGATCGCGGCGATGGCGGCGGCGTAGGATTGGAAATAGCGCTCGGCGTCGCTCGCGGTGCGCGCCGCTTCGCCGAGTATGTCGAACGAGTAGCGGTAGCGCCGCCCGCTAGGCGAGGTTGCGCGGGCGAGCGCTTCGTCGATTGTTTCGCCCAGCACGAAATGGGCGCCCATGAGGCGCATCGCTTGCCGCGCCGCGCCGCGCAGGGCGGGCGCGCCGAGCCGCCGCGCCAGGGCGGCGACGAGGCTATGCGACGACTCGTCCGGTCTGACGAGACGCGCCGACAAGCCGAGCGCGAAGGCGCAAGCCTGCACGAACAGGGCGTCGGATGACGCCTCGTGGTGAATGAAATCGCCAGCGGCGAGCTTGTCGGCGATCAGCCGGTCGGCCGTCGCCTGATCTGGCACGCGCAACAGCGCTTCGGCGAGCACCATCAGGGCGAGCCCTTCTTGCGTCGACAGCGCATATTCGTGCAAAAAGTCCTCGACGCCGCCGATGCCGCCGCGCCGCTCGCGAACGGCGCGGATAAGACGGCGCGCCAGGGCGTCGATGCGCGCTTGCGTCGTCGTGTCGGGACGCGCCGCCAAAAGCTCGTTGGCGATCTCTTCGTCCGGCGGCGCATAAGGCGCGGCGAAGGGCGCGGGGCTGCCGGCGGGCGGGGGATTCGTGAAAGGCTCTGTCATGCGGTTTTGTGAAGGATTGGTTCGGTGTTTGCGTTTGGCGCCCCTCTCCCCGTTCACGGGGAGAGGGTAGGGTGAGGGGCCGGGGGTATCTTCACCAATTTCGGTAAGACCAATGAATTCGTTGGGCGTCATAAGCGCTCGGCGTAATGCCCAAGCCCCTCACCCTAACCCTCTCCCCGCAAGCGGGGAGAGGGGATTTCTCAGCACAGCCGCGATCCGCTCGACCGCCCAATCCGCTTGCTCCCGCTCGATGACGAGGGGCGGGGATAGGCGGATGACATGTTGGTGGGCGTCGATGGCCAGCACGCCCCGCCTGGCGAGCTCTTCGCAGTAGGCTCTGGCGCCGCCGGCATCTGGATGCAGCTCGACGGCGAGCATCAGACCGCGGCCGCGCACCTCTTTCATGCAGCCGGCGCCGATGCTCTCCAGCGCCGCCTTGAAATAGGCGCCCTGTATTTGCGCGTTCTCGATCATCCCTTCCTCGACGAGCACGCGAAGGGCCGCGCGAGCGGTGGCGCAGGCGAGGGGATTGCCGCCGAACGTCGAGCCATGCTCGCCGGGCCTCAGGACCGACAGGACGTCGTTGTCAGCCAGCACGGCGGATACGGGATAGAAGCCGCCGGACAGCGCCTTGCCGAGGATCGTCACGTCGGCCTTTATCCCTTCGTGTTCTTGCGCCAGGAGCTTGCCCGTCCGGCCGAGCCCGGTTTGCACCTCGTCGAGAACGAGGGCGATGTTCTTTTCCGAGCAGAGCGCGCGGACCTTGGCGAAATAGCCGGGCGGGGGGATGTTGACCCCGGCCTCGCCCTGGATCGGTTCGACGAGGAAAGCTACGGTGTTGGGCGTGACCGCCGCCGCGAAGGCAGCAAAATCGCCGAACGGGACGATCCGGAACCCCGGCGCGAACGGGCCGAAGCCTCGCCGCTTGCCGGGGTCGGTCGAAAAACCGACAATAGTGATGGTGCGCCCGTGGAAGTTGTCGGCGCACACGATGATTTCGGCCTTGTCCTCGGGGATGGCGCGCGTTTCGTAACCCCATTTGCGCACGCATTTGATGGCGGTCTCGACCGCCTCCGTGCCGCTGTTCATGGGCAGAACCTGTCGCGCGCCGAACAGCTCGGCCACATCCTCGTAAAACAGAGCGAGCTGGTCGCTATAGAAGGCCCGCGACGCGATCGTGAGCTTTCTTGCCTGCTCCGCCATCGCTTGCATGATCTTGGGGTGACAATGGCCTTGATTGACCGCCGAATAGGCGGACAGGCAGTCGAGATACCGGACGCCGTTCACGTCCCAGACCCACACGCCTTCGCCCCGACTGAGCACGACATCGAGAGGCATGTAGTTGTGCGCGCCGAGCAGGCTTTCGCGCGCGATGAACTCAAGCGGCGTCTTGCCCATGGCGATCCCCGAGACGCGAACTGCGGCTTGCGGAACTCTCACCAAACAGATTCGTCACAAGTTCGACGACCGCGCGGGCGCTCCGGCCGTCGATATCGAGCGAAGGATTGAGTTCGGCGACGTCGAGAGAGGCGACGCGGCCGCAATCGCGCAAGGTCCGCATGATGAGACGCGCCTGCTCTAAAGTGGCGCCGCCGGGCGCCGGCGTGCCGACGCCGGGCGCTATGCCGGGATCGAGGACATCGACGTCCACGCTGACGTGCAGAACGCCGTCGCGTCGCGAGACCTCGTCGAGCATGGGCTGCATCGCAAGCCGCACGCCGACCGCGTTGAGCCGGCGCATGCCGATCACGTGCACGCCGCTTCGGCGAAGGAGCCGGTCTTCGTCCGGGTCTACAGAGCGTAAGCCGAGGACGTAGACGTTTTCTGGCACGACCGCCTTACAGGGCGGATCGCCGAACAAGGGTTCAAAACCTCGCTCGCCGGTCAGCATCGCCAGCGCCATGCCGTGCATGTTGCCGGTCGGGGAGATCGAAGGCGTGTTGTAATCGGCATGCGCGTCGAGCCAGAGCAGGAAGAGGTCACGTTTGGCTTCGGCCCAATGGCGCGCCACGCCGGCGACCGTCCCCATGGCGAGGCTATGATCCCCGCCCAGGAACATGGGCGTCGCCTTCCCCTTCATAAGGCGATAGGCGGCGTCCGCGAGCAACTGCGTGTAGGCGCCGACGATGGGGGCGTTGCGCGCCAGCTTTCGCAAACTTGGGTCGTCCTTCTCGGCGAGGGCGCGCGGTGGCCGCAAATCGCCATGGTCAACGATTTCGCAACCGCACTGTTCGAGCGCGCGGGCGATGCCGATCGAACGCAGAGCGGCAGGGCCGCGACATGCGCCCGCCTCGCCGGCGCCATGTCCGACCGGAACCCCTAACAGAACGACGCGAGGCCGCTCCTTTTGGTTGATGCTTGCCGCCGCCATGCCCCCTCTCCCTTCACGACGCCGAGCGCTCGTTGGCCTTGCACATAGATTGGGATGCGTTCCCGAGACGAAAAGACAGGTCGTCGCTATAGTTGACAGCAATGCTGAATCGACCCCACTGCTTCCCATTCGTGGCCGGAGCTGTGAGCTTCGCTGAAGCCGCCCCGCCTTGCGCAGGGCGGCGAACAGAGACAAAATGGCTGTGATAGCCATCAGAGGAACGTCGGATTATGCCGCTCTGGAAGCCAAGTCTCGAGCGTCGACGACACTCCAACCTGACATCGTTTGCGCGACAAGCGGCGGCGACCGAGACCTACGGCGCCGCTTTCGATTACGCCGCGCTGCATCGCTGGAGTCTCGAGCGCTCCGAGGATTTCTGGTCGCGCGTGTGGGATTTTTGCGGCGTTATCGGCGAGAAGGGCGGGCGCGTTCTGAGCGACGGCGACAAGATGCCGGGGGCGCGCTGGTTCCCCGAGGCCAAACTGAATTTCGCCGAGAATTTGCTGCGCGACAGAGCGGAGGAGGAGATTGCCATCGTCTTCTGGGGCGAAGACACGATCAAGCAGACGCTTACTTTCCTGCAACTGAAACACCGCGTCGCTTCTCTTGCCGCCTACTTCCTCGCGCAAGGCATTAAAGCGGGCGACCGCATCGCCGCCTATATCCACAATTCGCCGGAAGCCGTGATCGGCATGCTCGCCGCCTCCTGCCTCGGGGCGGCGTGGTCGTCATGCTCGTCGGATTTCGGCGTAGAGGGCGTGCTGGATCGCTTCGGCCAGATCGAACCGAAGTTGCTGATCGCGTCCGACGGCTATTATTACAAAGGCAAGAAGATAGATCGGTTGGACCATGCACGTGAGGTGGCCAGCAAATTGGGAAGCGTCAAAAAGACCCTGGTCGTTCCCTACATTCATGACAAACCGCCGCTCGGTGCGTTCGCGAACGCGCAAACGTGGCCGGACGCCTTGGCGGCGCACCAAGGCGCGACGCTGAGTTTTGAACCTCTGCCGTTCGATCATCCGCTTTATATCCTGTTTTCGTCGGGCACGACCGGCGCGCCGAAATGCATTGTGCATGGGGCCGGCGGAACCTTGTTGCAGCATCTCAAAGAGCATCAACTGCAGTGCGACATAAAACCGGGCGACCGTGTTTTCTACGCGACCACCACCGGTTGGATGATGTGGAACTGGCTGGCCTCCGCCCTCGCCAGCAAGGCGACCATCTTGCTTTACGATGGTTTCGTCACGGCGGGCGACGGCAAGATCCTGTTCGACTTGGCGGAGCAGGAACGCGCTGCGTTGTTCGGCACGTCCGCCGGTTACGTCAAGGCGATCGAGAAACTGGGTCTAAACCTTAGGGAAACCCACGATCTTGGCGCATTGCGCCTGATCGCCTCGACCGGTTCGCCGCTGTTGCCCGACAGCTTCGACTACGTCTATCGCGACATCAAACCGGACGTGCAGTTGGCGTCGATCAGCGGCGGCGCCGACATCATCTCTTGCTTTGTCTGCGGCAATCCCTGGCGCCCGGTGTATCGCGGCGAAATCCAAGGCGCCGGGTTGGGCATGGCGGTCGAGGTATGGAACGCCGACGGCCGACGCGTCGTCGGCGAGCAAGGCGAGCTGGTCTGCACCCAGCCTTTCCCTTCGGCGCCGATCTATTTCTGGAACGATCCGCAAGGGAAAAAATATTTCGACGCCTATTTCGCGACGTATCCCGGCGTCTGGCGGCACGGCGATTACGCAACCGCGACGGCGAACGGCGGTTTCGTGATTCACGGACGCTCCGACGCGACGCTCAATCCGCAAGGCGTGCGCATCGGCACGGCGGACATTTACAATGTCGTCGAAAGAATGCCGGAAATTCAGGAAGCGCTCGCCATCGATCAGGAATGGGGAGAGGGGACGCGCATCGTGCTGTTTGTGAAAATGCAGCCCGGGCGCCGCTTGGACGAGGCTCTGACGATCCGCCTCAAGCGCAAACTTTACGACGAAGCTTCGCCCCGGCACGTGCCCGCAGTCGTTGTCGAAGCCCCTGATCTTCCCCATACGAGATCGGGCAAACTGGTCGAATTGGCGGTGCGCGACGTCATCCACGGTCGCCCGGTCAAGAACAGCGAGGCTTTGGCGAATCCGGAGTCGCTCGCCTTCTTCGCCAACCTGCCGCAGCTTGGCCCATCGCGGTGAGCGAATTTCATATTCGGCTGTCGACGAGGGCGATGAAGCCCTTCAAAAGCGCAATCGGGTCGGGCGGACAGCCGCGAATGTGGAGGTCGACCGGGATGGCCTCCGACACCGCGCCGAGGCAGGCATAGCTTCCCGCAAATACGCCGCCGTCGAAGGCGCAATCGCCGATAGCGACCACCCATTTTGGGTTCGGCGTCGCAGCGTAGGTGCGCTCCAGCGCCTCGCGCATGTTTTTGGTCACCGGCCCCGTCACCATGAGAACGTCGGCATGTCGCGGCGAGGCGACGACGCGCAGCCCGAATCGTTCGAGATCATAAAACGCATTGTTGAGCGCGTGGATTTCGAGTTCACAGCCATTGCAGGAACCGGCGTCGACTTCACGAATCGACAGGCTGCGGCCGAGCTTTCGGCGCGACGCGTCAGCGAGGGCGCGGGCGACTTCCGCGATCGCCGCGTCGTCTGCCGAAGGCGCCGGCTCGGTCAGCGGCTGATGAAGCAGACCCTGGATGAGAAATTCGCGCATGCTTGCTCAACCTTTACACTAACGGCCTTGAACCTTGACCGTCATGCCCGCGCTTGTCGCGGGCATCCACGCCGTGACGCCGCGGGACGATGGATAACGTCGTCGCTCCTCTCGCATCGCTTCGCAATGTCCTGGCGTGGATGGCCGGCACAAGGCCGGCCATGACGGGCGTCATTATGCAAGGCGCCGGCATTAGAGGTCGTGCCCCGAATAAGAGCAATTGAACGATTTGTTGAGAAGCGGGAAATCGGCGACGATGTTGCCTTCGATCGCCGCTTCCAGCAGCGGCCACTGGAGCCAAGAGGGATCGCGCAGATGGCATCGCTCGACTGCGCCGGTCGCGCCGATCCTCACCCAGGCGAAAATGTCGCCGCGAAAGCCTTCGACGAGCGCTGCGCCTTCAAGCGTTTCGCCTGAAGCCGGCGCATTCTCGGTCAGCAGCGGCCCGGCGGGGAGGCGCTCGAGCATCTGTTCGATCAAAACGAGCGACGCCCTGACCTCGTCGAAGCGCACCCAGACGCGTGCGTCGACATCGCCTTCGCTGCCCGCCCCGATGGGGAAGGAGAACTCCGCATATGGCGCATAGCCCGGCGCGCGGCGCGCATCGAAACTGCGACCCGAGGCGCGTCCGATAAAGCCGCCGCAGCCGTATTGAGTCGCCAGTTCCGGGCGCAGAAAGCCCGCGCCGACCGTGCGATCTTGCAGCGACGTCGTGTCGCCGTAGAGTCGCATGAAGAGGGGAATGAGTTTTCCCGCCTCGCTCAGCAGGGCGCGCAGCGTGCGCTCGCCCTCCGGCGTCAAGTCGGCGGCGACGCCGCCGGGTACGATGCGATCCATCATCAGCCTGTGGCCGAAACACGTGCGCGCGGTTCGCAGAACGCGTTCGCGCAGAATACCGCAGTGCGTATGCATCAGGGAAAAGGAGGCATCGTTGCAGATCGCGCCGATGTCGCCGACGTGATTGGCGATGCGCTCGAGTTCGGCCATCAGCGCGCGCAGCAAGATGGCGCGGCGCGGGACATCGATCGCAAGGGCGGCTTCGACAGTGTGGGCGAAAGCGAGGGCGTAGGCGACGGTGCTGTCTCCGGACACGCGCCCGGCGAGACGCGCGGCGCGCTCGAGCGGCGCAGCGACCATCAGTCGCTCGACGCCTTTGTGGACGTAGCCGAGCCGCTCCTCGAGGCGGACGACGATCTCCCCATTCGCCGAAAAGCGGAAGTGGCCGGGCTCGATGACGCCGGCGTGCACGGGGCCGACCGGAATCTGGTGGAGTGGCGCGTTTTCCGCAGCCAGAAAGTCGTACGGGTCGCCGGCGGCGGCGCACGGGCGCGGTCCTGCGCCGGGGCGGCGCACCCCCCAGCGGCCATGATCGAGCCAGCGCCGCCGATCGGACGATCCTTCCGCCTCGAGCCCATAAATGTCGCGGATCGCCCGCTCGAACCGCAAGGCCGGCGGATGCATGTGAGCGCCGGACGGATAGCAGCCATCCGGACATTCGATCGTGATGATCCCGATCTGCAAGGATTCATGGTCCAAGATCGCCATGTGAACATCGGCGCCGTCGCTCCACAGGCTCAGCATGTCGCCATGGCCTTTGCTGATCTCGCGGACGGCGCGCAACCAGCTCGTGTGATCGACGACACAGCGCGGCCAGGGCCGCGATTGTTCGACGTGGCGTCCATTGCTCATGGCGTCGCGAAGCGATTTCATGCGCCTGTTCCCTCGAAACCTATCCTAACAGCCGCGCGACGTTCTGGAACCACGCGACCAGATGGGAGGGCAAATAAAGCCCCGCCGCCAGCACCAACGACAGATGCGCAAACAGCGGCACGAACGAGGCTTCCACCTTGCCTGCGCCTCCCGCGGGTTCTCCGAACGCCAGTCCGGTGATGCGCGTCAGCAGCGCGCCGAACGCCACCAGCAAGCCAAACACCAACGGGATGGCCAGCAGCGGCTGGCGCGCGAAGGTCGAACTGACCACCAGGAACTCGCTCATGAAAATGCCGAGCGGCGGCAGGCCGGCGATGGCCATGACGCCGACGACGAGACCCCAGCCGAGCATCGGATGGCTTTCGGTCAACCCGCGGATGTCGGCGATTTTCTGCGTGCCCTTGACCTGGGCGATGTGTCCGACGGCGAAGAAGATCGCCGACTTGGTCAAACTGTGCATCGTCATGTGCAGCAGGCCGGCGAAATTGGCGAGCGGCCCGCCCATGCCGAAGGCGAAAGTAATGATGCCCATATGCTCGATCGACGAATAGGCGAACATGCGCTTGATGTCGTCGCGGCGGTAGAGCATGAAGCCGGCGAAGATGAGCGACACGAGGCCGAGCGTCACCATGAGCGGCCCCGGCGCGATGGCCGCGGCGTTGGCGGCGAGCAGCATCTTGAAGCGCAAGATCGCGTAAAGCGCGACGTTGAGCAGGAGGCCCGACAAGACCGCCGAGATCGGCGTCGGACCCTCGGCATGCGCGTCCGGCAGCCAGGCGTGCATCGGCGCGAGCCCCACCTTGGTCCCATAGCCCAACATCAGAAAGACGAACGCGACGTTGAGCAGTCTCGGACTGAAGTCCGCCGCTTGCCGCATCAGGGACGTCCACACCATGGCGTCGTAGCCCTGCCCGAGCACCGGCTCCGCCGACATGTAGACGAGGATCGTGCCAAACAGCGCCAGCGCGATGCCGACGCTGCCGAGGATGAAATACTTCCAGGCGGCCTCCAACGCCTCGTGCGTGCGATAGATGCCGACCATCAGCACGGTGGTGAGCGTCGCGAGTTCGATCGCCACCCACATCAGCCCGATGTTGTTGGCCAGCAGCCCCAGGTTCATGGCGAACATGAGCGACTGGTACATGGCGTGGTAGAAACGCATATACGCAGGCGTCAGTTTTCCGGTCTCGATTTCGTGGCCGATGTAGCTCGCGCTGAAGGCGCTGGTCGTGAAACCGACAAACGTCGAGAGCACGACGAAGACGATGTTCAAATCGTCGACGAACAGATATTGGCCGGGCGCCGGTCGATCGAACAGAAGCCAGATCGCGCACGCAAAGGTCGCGCCGGCCGAGACGACGTTGATGCGCGACGTCAGACGGTAGCTGGATAGAAGCGCGAGACCGCACGCGGATAGAGCCGGCACAGCCAGCAGCGCCCCGATCGCAACGGACGCCACGTCGTTCATCGATATTCCCCGCGAAACTGGTCGAGCTGGTGCACATCGACGGTGTCGAAGCGCTCGCGAATGCGAAACAGGAAGACGCCGATCACGATGAAGGCGATCAGCACCGAGAAAGCGACGCTGATCTCGACCACGAGCGGCATGCCCTTGGCGCCGGCGGCGGCGAGAATGAGCCCGTTCTCGAGCGACATGAAGCCGATGACCTGGCTGACGGCGTTGCGGCGCGTCACCATCATGAGCAGCCCGAGCAGCACGACCGAGAGCGCGAAGGCGAGGTCCTCGCGCGCCAGCGGGTCGGCGGCGGCCGTCGCCCGCAGCATCACGACCATGGACAAAGCGACGAGGCCAATGCCGACGAGCATGGTGACGCCGACCCCGCCGATGATTTCGACGGTGCGATGAATGCGCAGGCGCACCATGATCCGCCGCAGGCTCAGTGGAATGATCAGCGCCTTGAAGATCAGGGCGATCGCCGCCGTCACGAAGAGATGCCAGGCGCGCTGGGTATAGGCCTGCCAACCGACCGACAACGACAGAACCACGGCATGCAGGGTGAAGATGTTGATCAGCCCCGACATGCGGTCCTGGTAAAGCAGCATGAAACTGACCAGCACGAGACCGCCGGCAAACAGATGCGCAATGTCGAACGATAGGTTCCCCATCTCAAAGGCTCCGTGACACAAAAAGCAGCAACGTGCCGAGAAGGCCGAGCATCAGCGCCGCGCCGAGGAACTCGGGCACGCGGAACACCCGCATTTTCGCGGTCGAGGTTTCGAACAATGCGAGGAAGAAGCCGCCGACGGCCAGCTTGATCGCGTAAGCAACCGCGCCGAACGCCATGTCGCGCGGGCCGGCCCCATAAGGCGCCAGTCCCCATGGAAAGAAGATGCAGGCGATCAACGAGAGGTACATGAGAAGCTTCAATGCCGCGGCCAGCTCAATGACCGCGAGATGGCGCCCGGAATATTCTAGAACCATCGCTTCGTGCACCATTGTGAGCTCGAGATGCGTCGCCGGGTTATCGACCGGAATGCGGCCGTTCTCGGCGATCGCGACGATGACGAGACCGATCAAGGCGAGGCCGATCGAAACGCGCAATTCAAGATGCGACAGCATATGTGCGGCGACGACCGAGAGCTGCGTCGAACCGGCGATGAGCGAGACGATAAACACGATCATGATCATCGCCGGCTCGGCGAGCGAGGCGAACATCGCCTCGCGCGAGGAGCCGATGCCGCCGAAGCTCGTTCCGACGTCCATGCCGGCGAGCGCCAGAAAGAAGCGAGCGCTGCCGAGCAGGGCGGTGATGGCGATGAGATCGGCGGACCAGCTGAACATCAGACCGGTGGCGAAAGTCGGCACGAGCGCTGCAGCCACCCAGGTCGCAGCGAAGATCGCATAGGGCGCTGTCCGAAACAGCCAGGAGGCGTTGTCGGCGAGCACCACTTCCTTGCGCAGGAGCCTGAGAAGATCACGGTACGGCTGCAAGATCGAGGGGCCGCGTCTCCGTAACAGCCGCGCTTTGACGCTCCGCGTGAAGCCGAGCAGGAGCGGGGCCAGAGCCAGCACGACAATCATTTGCGCGCCCTGGGCGGCGAGATCGACGATCAGGGCCATGCCGCCACCACAAAAAGCAGACCGACGAGGGCGACGAAGACGAGGCTCAAATATCCTCGTATGGTCAGGAAATGCAGCTGGTTGAGCTGGTCGGCGCCGAACTCGACGCCTCTCGCGATCGGCGTATACAAAACGTCCCAGGCGCGATCGCGAATCGTTATGTCGAGGCGGGCGGCGCGCGCATCGCCCGGCGCCGGCATGTCCACACGCTCGCGCGCGCCGAAGGCGACGCCGCCGAGAATGCGACGGATCGGCTGGGCGAAACTGCTGGCGGTGTATTGGGTGGCGGGACTCGGGTCAGGATAGCCGCAATCCCATGCCGGCCCGCGTCGCAAGGCATGCGAGCCGAAACGATGGATGATCTGGGCGGCGACCAGAGCAGAGAAAACGATGAACACAAAGACCAGCAACCCATTATAGGAGCTGCGGCTTTCGGCGATCGGCACGATCGAGAGCCACTCGATGCCGAGCTGCGCCGGCATGCGGTCGCCGACGAGACTCTTTACCACCGGCGCCAGCGCGTCGATGAAGAGGCCCGGCGCGATCCCGGCGACAAGACACAGCGCCGCGAACACAAACATCGCCGCCAGCGAAAAGCGATCGGTCTCGCGCCCGCGTTCGGCCGCCTCCGAGCGCGGTCGGCCGAGGAACGTCACGCCGAAGGCCTTCACGAAACAGGCGGCGGCGAGCGCGGCCGAGAGCGCCAGCAGTCCGCCAACCGCCGGCACCAGGAACTTCAGTCCCCACGACGACAGTTGCGGGCTCAACAGGATCGCCTGGAAGGTCAGCCATTCCGAAACGAAGCCGTTGAACGGCGGCAATGCCGAGATGGCGATGCACCCCACCAGGAAGGCGAACGCCGTCTGCGGCATGCGATGAATGAGGCCGCCGAGATGCTCCATGTCGCGCTCGCCGGTGCTGGTCAGCACGGCGCCCGCGCCAAAGAACAACAGGCTTTTGAACACAGAGTGGTTGAAGACGTGCAGAAGCCCGGCGGTCAGCGAGAGCGCCGCCGCTGAGGGCATGGCGTAGGCCTCAAAGGCCAGCGCCAGACCCAGTCCGATGAAGATGATGCCGATATTCTCGACGCTGTGATAAGCGAGCAGCCGTTTCAGATCGTGCTGCATCAACGCGTAGAGCACGCCCATCACCGCCGTGACGCCGCCCAACGAGAGCACCACGAGGCTCCACCACCAAGCCGGCGGTCCAAGCAGGTCGAACACGATGCGCACGAATCCGTAGACGGCGACTTTCGTCATCACGCCGCTCATCAACGCCGAGACGTGGCTCGGGGCGGCCGGATGCGCGAGCGGCAGCCAAATATGCAAGGGAACGAGGCCCGCTTTCGATCCGGCGCCGAGCAGAGTCAACGCCAGCACGAGCCCGGGCTTCCAGGGGCTGTGCGTCGCCGCGCGGATCGCCGCGAAGGCATAACCGCTCGGCGCGGCAATCAACCCGAACGCCATCAACAGGGCGAGCGTTCCAAAGCTCGCCATCGTCAGATAGACGAAGCCCGCGCGTCGGTTCTCGGCGACGTGGTGGTGGGCGAGCACCAGCGCCCATGACGAGAGCGACATGAACTCCCAGGCGACCAGAAAGCTGAAGGCGTCGTCGGCCACGATCACCAGGTTCATGCCGGCGAGGAAGGCGGGAAAGAACGGCAGGACGCGGGAGGGATGTTGCTCGTGGGCGCCATAGCCGATCGCGTAGAAGCTTGCCGCAGCGCCGGTTAGATTGATAACCGTGAGGAAAAAGGCGCTCAGCGCGTCCAGCCGGAAATGCGCCCCGACCCATGGCAGGCCGAGCGGCAACGCCGCCGTTTCGGCGACGGCGCCCAGATGCGTGACGCCAGCGCCGAGGAGGAGCAAACAGACGCCGCAACACAGAGCATAGACGATGCGGCTCGCCGCGATCCTTCCGGTCATCGCGACCGCGAGAACGCTTGTCGCAAGCAAGGCGCCGACGCTCCACAGCACGACCATGATCGACATCGCCGCCTACCTGCCTTCGCGAAGCGACGATGGGGTCGTCATCTCTGCGTCGTCTCCGGCGCCGCCGCGGGAGGCAGGGACGGATGCCTTCAGGCGGACGCCGCGTCCCGTGGCCCGACTGATCGTCCCTTCGCCGATGAGCTCGATGCCGACCCCCTCGAGAGCGGCAATCAGTTTGGTCAGCGAATCGACATTGCCGCGGATGAGCCCCTCGCTCGTCTCCATTCGTTGGATGGTGGGCAGCGACAGGCCCGACAGGTCCGCCAGCTTGCGCTGGTCCAGGCCGGCGAGCGCCCGCGCCGCCCGAAGCTGAGCCGCAGTTATCATGTCTAAACCATCAGTTATTCGCAGCGAATCGTGATTTGTTAGCCTTAGAACATAAACGAGGGGCAACACAAGAGGGTGCGACAATGGCCATTTTGCCCCGCACGATCGATTTTGCTAGAGAGCTTCAAACAAGAGCGGGCGCGCCCTGCCCAGCAAACTCTCCGCGCGCCGAGGCGCTGCAAAAATGGAAAAATTCGTCAAGCTGACCGGCGTCGCCGCGCCGCTCGAGATCATGAACGTCGACACCGACATGATCATCCCCAAGCAGTATCTGAAGACCATCGCGCGGACCGGCCTTGGCAAGGGCCTGTTCGCCGAGATGCGCTATCAGGAGGACGGTTCGGAGAACGCGGACTTCGTGCTCAACAAGCCTGCTTATCGCAACGCCAACATCCTGCTGGCGGGAGACAATTTCGGGTGCGGTTCGTCGCGCGAGCATGCGCCCTGGGCGCTGCTCGATTTCGGCATTCGCTGCGTCATCGCGACCAGCTTCGCCGACATCTTCTATAACAACTGTTTCAAGAACGGCATATTGCCGATCAAGGTTGCGCAGGCCGACCTGGACAGGCTGTTGGACGACGCCAAGCGCGGCGCCAACGCCACGCTCTCCGTCGATCTCGAGGCTCAGGAGATTCGCGGCCCCGACGGCGGCGTCGTGAAGTTCGACATCGACCCGTTCCGCAAACGTTGCCTGCTCGAGGGACTGGACGACATCGGCCTCACCCTTGAAAAAGCGGAAAAGATCGACGCATACGAAAAGCAGGCGGCGGCGGCGCGGCCGTGGGCGTAAATCTCACGCCCATCGCGGGGCGCGGATGCGGGCGGCGCGCCGTCCTAGTGGCCTGCGTCGTTCAAAATGAAGGGTTCGTGAAACAATCAGATTGTTTCGATTTGCGAGCCTGAAGGCTCGCGGTCCAAGCGACGCGGAACCCGGACCGCGAGCCTTCAGGCTCGCATTCGAGCAACCTCCGACGAGAGTCCGATCCTATCAATTTCGCTGACGCAGGCCGCTAGCAAGCCAATGGCGCAACAGTCATTGGCGATTTCACTCGAAGTCTTCGCAACTCTCGTCGAATTCGGCGAGGCCCGCCTCGAGATAGGCGGCAAGCAGCGGCATGCCGAGCAGATACCGCGAGGTCGGCGTCGTCCGCTGTTCACGCGCCTGCGCGACGGCGCTGTCCCACTCATTGGCGGAAAAGTCGCCGCGCCCGACCCATGCGAGGGCCACCAGTTCGCATTGTTCGTCTTCGTCCATGGCTTCGATGAACTCGGCTGCTTCCTTGCGGATGCCGGAATAGGCTTCCTCCGTTAAGACGGAGACGAACTTGTCGTCGGTCGGATTCGATGAATCCGCCTCCATTCCTTCGTCCTCGGATTCGAGCTCACGCGCCTTGACGATTACGAAACATACTTTTTGGGTGTTGATGTCCGGCATCGTTTGCGTCCTCGGTTGTGCGAGACTTGTCCCGGCTCCCTCGCCTCGCGCCCGCAACCTGCGCTGACCCATTGTATCTGGAGCCGGCGCCAACCGCCAGTACTGGGCGCCCAACCGACGTCCATGCCCAATCGGGAAATCTGTTAAGATGCGTCGACCACAACGCCGGCGCGACGCATGTCCGCGATCGCAGCCTGCCCGCCGGCGGGCGTGACCGGCCGCGTCGCAAACAGCAAGACATGCGTCTTAAATCCGGCGCCGGCGGCGTCGAGCGCCGTCGCGCGCACGCAAACGTCTTGAGCCAGCCCGCATATCAGGACGCGATCGACCAAGCGGCGGCGAAGCTCGTCGGTCAAGCCGGTCCCCTCAAAGGCGGAATACTGATCCTTCTCGGCTTGCTCGCCCTTGCTGACGATGACCGCGTCCTGCGGCAACCGCAATTGCGCATGAAATTTCGCGCCATCGCCGCCTTGCACGCAGTGCTCGGGCCAAGGGCCTCCTTGCGCCTGGAAACTCGCGTGGCCGGGAGGATGCCAATCGCGCGAGGCGACGACCAGCGCGTGCGCCGCGACCGCATCTTCGACGAGCCGGTTGACCACCGGCGCAATGTCGTCGCCGCCGGCGATCGGCAGCGCGCCGCCGGGGCAGAAGTCGCGCTGCAGGTCGACGATGATCAGGGCGTCGCCGGGGCGAAACCGCGTCGCTGCGCTCGTCATTGTCATTCCTCTCCTTAAGATTAGGTTTACGATTCTCGCGGCCGCGGATGGGAGCGTGGCGATGAACTCGGCTTCAACCCCGAACAAAGACGCCGTTCCCGCCCGCGCCATTGCCACCGCCGACAAGCTGCGCTTTCTGAGCCAACCTTCGGCCTATCGCGAAGCGCCGCGCGACGTGGCCGTCGTCGAAACCCATATGTCGTTCGTGTTTCTGGCGGGGGAGCGGGCCTACAAGCTCAAAAAACCGGTTCGCTTTCCCT
Organism: Methylocystis sp.; assembly: GCA_016178015.1. GTDB lineage: Bacteria > Pseudomonadota > Alphaproteobacteria > Rhizobiales > Beijerinckiaceae > Methylosinus. The sequence continues at coordinate 27,480 of JACOUB010000032.1, forward strand.
TCCTGGATTTTTCCACGCTGCGCGCCCGTGAGGCCAGTTGCCGGGAAGAGGCGCGTCTCAACCCGCGCTTGGCCCCCAACGTGTATCTTGGCGCAGTTCCGCTGACGATATCGAAATCCGGCGATTTGTCGCTGAACGGCGAAGGCGCCGTCGTCGATTGGCTGGTGGAGATGCGCCGGCTGCCCCAGGACCTCATGCTCGACAAAATGTTGATCGACGGACGGCTGGACGGCGCGAACATCGATGCTCTCTGTCAGACGCTCGCCAATTTCTACGAAAGAGCCGAGCGCTCCGCCATCGCGCCCGGCGCCTATGTGGCGCGCTTCTTCCGGGAGCAGGCGGAAAGCCGCAGCATTCTGACGCGGCGCGATTTTGCTGTCGATCATGGGCGCATACCGACCTTGCTCGAGCGTCTCGAGGCGAGCTTGACAGCGAACCGCTCTCTCCTCGAACAGCGCGTTCGCGCCGGACGCATCGTCGACGGACACGGCGATTTGCGGCCCGAGCACGTCTGCTTCACCGATCCGATCGCGATTTTTGACTGCCTGGAGTTCAACAGCGAGTTGCGCCAAGTCGATCCTTTCGACGAACTCGCCTTCCTTGGCGTGGAGTGCGCCCTGCTCGGCGCGCCTGGCGTGGGGCAAGCAATCATCGCCAAAACGGCGGCGCGGCTCGGCGAGGCCGCGCCCGATCGATTGATCGCTCTTTATGCCGCCTGCCGCGCGGTGTTGCGCGCCAGACTGGCGATCGCGCACCTTCTCGATCCGGCCCCGCGGCGCCCCGAAAAATGGGAGCCGCTAGCGAACCGTTATCTGAACCTCGCCGAAACCGCGCTGGCCGGCGGAATCTCTCCTCATCCTGAGGAGCCCGCGTAGCGGGCGTCTCGAAGGACGAGGGAACCACAAAGCCGGCGCTCGAGTCTCGCCCGCGTGCTTCGAGACGGCGGCTTCGCCGCCTCCTTAAGCCATGAGGGAGAGGACTTTGGTCCCTCACTCGATCGCCCGCGCGAAGGAAACCGCATGACAACCCTCACATGCCCTTTTTTCCCGCACGCGCCGCGCCAGGCGCGCGCGCGCCGAGAATTTTCTCGATGATCGGCTCGGTGGTGGATTTCCAATCCGGCTTGGCCGGTTGGATCGGCGTCAGGCCGGCGCCGGGGACGATGTGGGCCACGCGGTAGCCGCGCTCTTTCAGGGCGCGCAGGAAATCGGGCAGCATCGCCGCCGTCGACGGCCGCGTATCGTGGAAGAGCACGATCCCCTTGCGCGCCGCCTCAAGGCGCGACAGCACCAGCTCCAGTTCGGCCTGAGGCGTCATCTCCAGCCAGTCGGAGGCCCACAGGTCGGAGCCGAACACCGCGATTTTGCGCTCACTGAGCCATGCGACCAGCGCCGGCGTGTCGGCGAAGCCCGGGAAGCGGAAGAACGGCGTATGCGGCGTGTGCGAAGCCGCGCCGTAACCCGACTGCTCGACTGCGGCAATGCCTTTGTCGATGTCGGCCTTGGCCGCGGCTTCGCTCATCAGGCGCAGGGTGCGCTCGGGGTGGCTGTAGGAATGATGGCCGACGCTGTGGCCTTCGGCGATCGCGCGCCGGACCAGCGCCGGCGCGCTTTCGGCGTCGCGGCCGACGACAAAGAACGTCGCGCGCACGCATTGTGCGGCGAGGGCGTCGAGAACGCGCGCGGTTAGCGGCGACGGCCCATCGTCGAAGGTTAAGACGACCTCATGGTCCTCGAGCGCCAGCGTGCGCGGATAGCTTTGCAGCCCGAGCGCCAGCTTCTCGCTGCCGTCGACCATTATCGTGCGCGCAACGCCGAGCGCCTCGACCCCGCATTTTTGGCTTGGCGCGGCGAGGCAGGGCGCTGGCAAAAGGTTGGCGGCGACAGCCAGCAACCAAGTTTGCGACAAGCCGTTCATGGCGTTTTGCCGGTTTGACGCACGCTTTGCGCAGCCCTCGGCCTAAAGTCGGGCTGTTCGGAAAGACAAGCGGCGTGAACAGCTCTCTATATGGCGCAAATGACGAAAAAACGGCGCCGCCCCGTGAAATATTTGGAAACGAGGCCGCAATGGCGCCTTGCAATCGCCAGTTTGTGGTTTCATCCGAGATGGGCCAAAATGGCGCGAAAAGGCTCCGACGAAGGTCTCTTGACGGATGGCGGGCAAGCGCGGCGTTAACGCCGCGTTACCGGCCTTCGGGATAATTTGACGCAATGCATTGGCTCAGTCTTCCGTCCCGAGCTCACGCCTTGCCGGCCATTGCCGCGCTCGCGGCGGCGCTCGCCCTTGCGGCTTGCGGCGGCGGCGTCGATCCCTTCTATAGCCAGCGCCCGCGGTTTTCGACTGCGGCGCCGCTCGGCAAGACCCGTCCCGATCCGCCTTATCTCTCCTACGCCGTGCCGGACTCAGAGCTTAGCGCCTATCCGGCCACGCGCAGCGCGGAGTTTTCCGTTCACGGCGTCGACGTCTCCAAATATCAAGGCGACATCGACTGGCAGGCGGTGAAGGACAGCGGCGTCGCCTTCGCCTTTATCAAGGCCAGCGAGGGCGGCGATGACGTCGACGCCAAATTCAGCCGCAATTGGGCGGGCGCCAAAGCTGTGGGCATTCCCCACGGCGCCTATCATTTCGTCTACTGGTGCCGCCCATGGCATGAGGAGGTGGGCCTGTTCGAGCGCGTCGCGCCCAACGAGGCCGACGCCTTGCCGCCTGTCCTCGACGTCGAGGCGACGCCGACCTCCAGGACCTGCAAGCGCACCCTCTATCGCGACGAAGTTCTCGCCGATATGCGCAGCATGCTTGCAGAAATGGAGCGCCATTACGGCAAGAAGCCGATCATCTACACGTCGGTGGATTTCTACCAGGCGATTTTGCATTCGGGGGCTCTGGCCGAATATCCGATCTGGGTACGGTCGACGAAATATCATCCGAGCGTGCGCTACGGCTCGCGCAAATGGCATTTCTGGCAATATCGTTCCGACGGCGCCGTGCCGGGCATCCGCGGCGCCGTCGATCAGGACGCTTTCTTTGGCACGCCGGAACAATGGCGCGCATGGCTCGTCGGGCAGACCAACGGGTAATGTGAACGAGTTTGCGCGCGTGGACGGCGTTCGCTTCCCTCTCTAAACGAAGCAGCCTAGAGCGCGCGTTTCGATTGAGGCGCCTCACTCGCGTCCACCTCGGACGCCGTGATGATTTCGGCCATGCGGGCGCCCATCTCCACGATCGCCTGCCGTAAGGCAAGAACATCGGGATCGCCGGATAGAAGGTCGCCCTCCGCCTCGTCGCCAGCGGCGGCGCCGCCGCCGACACGTTCGGCTTCGCTCGCAACGCCCGTGGGCCGGTCTCGCGCCTGTCCGCGATCGCTGATACGGCCGATCTTTTCATTGCCAGACCGCGAATTGCGCAGGCGGGCGACGCCGCGTTCGGCGCGCTCGGTCATCTCGTGCAACGCAGCTTCGGTCGAACCAAGCAGGTCCGTCCTTTCCTTGAGGATGTTGCGGGTGTCGCGCAGCTTTTCCTGGAGCTCGCTGATGCGAGCCTTCGCCTCCGTCACTTGCGAATAAAGATCGGCGATACGGGCGGCGGACAAGCCGATAGTCACCATGTCTTGCGCTTTCGCCGCCTTGACCGCCTCCATCTGCTGTTCGAGCCGCCGGTAGCCCGTCGCAAATTCCGCGCGCAGCAGATCGCGTTCCGCCGCCACCTCTTCCATGGACAGCGGGACCAGCATCTGAAGACGGCGCATGGAGAGACGCATCGCCCGCCGCCAGAACGCCGGCAGGAACATCAGCATGAAGAGCCCGGCCACCAAGAATCCGAGCGCGAAATACATCGCCTGTTCGATCAAGACGCGGGTCCTTAAGCTGCTTCAATGCGTTTTCCGACAAGAGAGCTGGAGGCTCGCTCGGGAAAAACGCAAGAACGCACAGTTCCACGGCGCCGCCTCGACTTATTGCTATCGGCGGCCCGAGATTGGAGAGATTGCCACGTCGGCGCCGCGAAATCAAAGCCAACCGGCGTCGGCTTCGCGGTCGGCCATGCGCCGATCGGTTGAAAGTGCGATTTCGTTCAGGCAGAGCTCAAGGAGATGGTTTTCCGGCGGCCGGTTTGGTGTCGTGGAATTTGGTGTAGTCGATCTTCATCATGCCGCTATCGTCGACTTGAATGATGTCGGCATAATCGCGATCGATGACGATTTCTTGCGCGAAATAGCCTTGGCGGGCATGCACGAACTGGCTCGAGGTTTCGTCAAGGCCGTCCAGGGTAATGACGAAAGTGGCGTCGCTCGAGGCGATGTCCTCCGCCCTCCAGCCATATAGCGGGCTGGCCTCATCGATGACGTGCATGATCGTCCAGCTCAGCGCGAACACCGGATTTTCATCGCGGGCAAGGTCCAATTGACGGAAGCGGCGAAAGACCGAACCTTCCGTGGTCCGCTCATCCCTAACGATCCAGAGCTTGGCTCTGGCGTTGGTAATCGAATTGTGGCGCGCGTTGGCGATGCGGATCATCAAGGTCTTGGCGCCGTCGTGGCTGACGATAACCGGGTTCTGGGCAAAGATGAGACGAGCGCGCGGCCGCGAAAAACGAGCGAAGATCAAGCCCGCCATGACTGCCAACGAACAGACTCCGACAAAAATCTCGATCGTTGCGACGACGTGGCCGTAGGCAGTCTGCGGATGCATTTCTCCGTAGCCGACGGCGCCGATCGTCTCCACGCTGAAGAAGAACAAGTCGAGAATATTTCCGGGCCGCGCATTGGCGATCGATTCGTGGCCGAGCCAGTAGAGCAGCGCGAACACGACGTTCACAAAGGCAAAAGCGCCCCCGAAAGTCGCAAAAAATAACGGCCAGCTCGCCGTCATGGCGTTGTGATGAATATCTTGCCAGAAGTTCGTCTCCAGCCCCTCGGCGAGGATCCGTCGTTCGCCAACCCGCAGGATGCGCGTTCGGGCGCGACCAGACCGGCCGCCGCGCCCCGAGCGGGGCGAGGCGTTCAGAAGGTTGCGCAGCCGCCTAGCTCCCATGGCTCTCTGATCGTCGGTCTCGGTTGGCGCATTCGGGACGCCGAGACAAGAACCGCGGCGCAGCCAATCGTCGAAACCTTGCGCCCTGGCCGCGCTTGTCGCGGGCATGACGGCGGTCGGCATTTATCGCCGTTGTTATTAAATCAGAACGGGTTCCACGTCGATTGCGGCGTGAACTTGAGGTAGCCGAGATTGAGGCCGAGCCGGGCGCCGACGCCTGAGCGAATTGGCACAACGACGACATCGTCGGCGGTGAGCGCCGTGAAGCCAAAGCCGCCGACCAGATAGGCCGAGCCGTCGAGCCCGCCAAAGCGGCGGTAGATGGCTTCCACCGCCGGCAAATTATAGACGAGCATCATGGTGCGGTCGCCGTCGGCGCCGGCGTCGAAGCCCAGCGATGGGCCTTGCCAATAAATGGCCCGCTGGCCGGCGTTGCGCGTATACATCGTGCCTTCGCCATAACGGAGGCCGCCGACGAAGGCGCCGCCCGCCTCTTGTCCGAGCACATAGGCGTTGGGCTTGCCCCATCGCTGCGTGGCGGACTCGATGCCTTGCGCGAGGGCGCGTGAGACCGAGCCGAAAAATTGATGCCCGCTGCCGATGACCTCGTCCGCGGAGAAACTTTCTGGTCTTTCCCCGTAAGCTGCGTAGGCGAGCCTGTCGGGCGCCGCCAACGCGCAGGCGCCCGCGGCGGCGAGAGCCAAGATTTCTCTGCGAGTTTTGACGCTCATGACGGCGGTCCTCGGTTCGGAGGACGGAGGACAGACGACAGAGGATGGATATGTCATCCGTCGTCCGTCGTCCGTCGTCTGTCGTCCGGAAGGTTCGCTCGCCAATATTAACAAAGCGTTGCGCCCGGACGCTCGCCCCAGGCGACGAAGGGACCGTTGCGGTAGCGGGCTATGGCTTTGCCATAGACAAAAGGTTCGCTTCCCGGGGTCAGAACAATTCCGCCCGCCGCGCGCAGAATGGCGTCGCCGGCCGCGATGTCCCATTCCATCGTCGGTCCGAAACGCGGATAGACGTCGGCTTCGCCTTCGGCGAGGCGGCAAAATTTGAGCGAAGACGCAGCGTCGCGGCTTTCTCTGATATCGTTGCGCGCAAGAAAGGCGCGCGTCGCGTCGTCCAGATGCGAACGGCTGACCAGCGCGACCAGTCCCTCCGCCGGGCGTCGGCGAGTGTGGAGCTTGCGCCAATTTGCACGGGGCGGCAGGGTCGCTCCGGGCTGGACTGCAACAGCGAAGGCCTCTCCGCCGGCAAACCACAATCGCCCGAGCGCCGGCGCGAAAATGGCGCCGGCGCGCGCAATTTTGTGGACCACCAGTGCGATATTGACCGTGAACTCTTTGCCGTGGGCAATGAACTCCTTGGTGCCGTCGAGCGGATCGATGAGCACGTAAGCGTCGCCCTGTGCGGGCAATTCGCCGCGCGCCGCCGCTTCCTCCGCGACGACCGGAAGCTTGGGCGCCAAGCGCGTCAGACGCTCGAGCAGGAAGGCCTCGGCGCGCTCGTCGGCTTCGCTGACCGGGCTGTTGTCGCTCTTCAAACGGCTGGCGATTTGATCGGCCGCGAACACCGCCATGACGATGGCGCCGGCCTTGACGGCGAGAGCGGCGAAAACTTCCGCCGCGCTATCGAAATCGACGAGACCGCCGAGGCAAAGGGCCGAATGGCTGGCCGCCGGTTGGTTTCCTTGCGAGGTCATCGCGGCGCTTCCTAGAGCGTATTTCGATGGGGTGGAATCACCCGATCGATAAGAATACGCTCCAACTCGATAAGTTGGAGCATGCGTATCCTTTGCGGCGACTAAGAGATATGGGAACGCGCCTTTTTCAGTCCGGTTGGCGGCGTTTGCGTGTAAGATAGACCCGCTGAGGCGATTCGCGCCTGCCGTTGCGCAGGTGTCGATCGCAAACAGCACGCGTAAGTTGTAAAAATCTTGACTTGCTCCGTCGGTTAGAGTCAGCTTTCGCTTGCCGTCTGACGGCGGCGGCATCGGCGAGACGGGTCCGATCCTCATCGAGGATGCGTGGCGCTCTCTTTTGCGCCAGCGGAGCTTGCGTCCCCGACAGGACCGCCCGGCGACCTCGCGGGCGGCGACGGACGTGTCGGACCTCGAGTTCCCAACGTTAAAGTCCTTCATTCGTCACTTTGACGGCAGCTGCTGGGATGAACCCATGACTCACTTCGCGCTCGAATCCCTCGATCTGGCGGCTCTCCTCGCTTCGCGCGTTTGCCACGACGCCATCTCGCCGGTCGGCGCGATTATTAACGGCCTGGAGGTGCTTGACGAGGAAAAGGACGGCGAAATGCGCGGCCATGCGCTTGCGCTCATCAAGTCGAGCGCGTCCGAGGCGTCGGCGCGGCTCCAGTTCTGCCGCTTGGCCTTCGGCGCCGCCGGCTCGAAGGGCGCGGCCATCGATACGGGCGACGCCGAACACGTGACCCGCCAACTTCTGGCTGACGACCGCACCCAGCTGCTGTGGAGCGTGCCGCACGTCCTGATGTCCAAGAACAAGGTCAAGCTTCTGCTAAATCTATGTCTGATCGCCGACGCCGCCATTGCCAGAGGCGGGGTCATTGCGGTCTCTTCGACCGATGAGGAGGAGCCGATCGCCATTCGTATCGAGGCTAGGGGCGCCAATGCGCGCGTCGGCGCCAACGTTGCGGCGCTGCTCGAGGGACGGCCCCAAGACGGCGTCGTGGATGCGCGCTCGATCCAGATCTATTACGCCGGCCTGGTGGCGCGTTCCTGCGGCCTCAGCGTTTCGATCTCCGCCTCTCCGGAGCTGGTGGTGATCGAAGCGAAACCCGCCGACGTCGAAAGATCGCGGGCTCATGACGAGCAAACCAGCGCCGTGGCCTGATACGGCCGAAGCCGCCCACAAACCCGGCGACGAAAAAGGCGCGCTAAGCGCCGACGGGCTGAATTTTTCGGCCGAACTGTTGCTGTCGCCTCGCTCGGGGCGTTCGACGGCAGAGAAATTTCCGGTCTCTTAACCAAAATGCTTCATCACTGGCGTGTCGAAAAACGCGAGGAGCTGAGCATGAAACAAGCGCTGGTTGTCGACGATTCCGCGGTCATTCGTAAAGTGGCGCGAAGAATTCTGGAGGGATTGCATTTCAGCACGGCCGAAGCCGAAGACGGCAATACGGCGCTCGTCGCCTGTGGAAAGACAATGCCCGACGTCATCCTGCTGGACGGCAACATGCCGGAGATGGACGGGTTCAAGTTCCTGCGGAACTTGCGGAAAATGCCGAATGGCGCCCGGCCGAAAGTGGTCTTCTGCACGAGCGAGAATGATGTCGGCCACATCCTGCGCGCCAAACACGCCGGCGCCGACGAATACATCATGAAGCCGTTCGATCAGCAGATCGTCCGCTCCAAGTTCGAGGAATTCGGCTTGGTCTGAACCCCGTGCAGCGAATAGCGAGTAGCGAATAGCGAATAGGAGTCCTATTCGCTATTCGCTATTCGCTTTTCAAGCGGTGATGCGTTCGTCGACTTGGCTCGGCTCACGCAATACATAGCCGCGGCCCCAGACGGTCTCGATATAGTTGCGTCCCTCGCTGGCGCTGGCGAGCTTCTTGCGCAGCTTGCAAATAAAGACGTCGATGATCTTGAGTTCGGGTTCGTCCATGCCCCCGTAAAGATGGTTGAGGAACATCTCCTTGGTGAGCGTGGTGCCCTTGCGCAATGAGAGCAGCTCGAGCATCTGGTATTCCTTGCCCGTCAGATGCACTCGCGCACCCGAGACTTCGACGGTTTTCTGGTCGAGATTGACGATGAGGTCGCCGGTGGCGATGACCGACTGAGCATGACCCTTCGAGCGGCGGACGATGGCGTGAATGCGAGCCACGAGCTCGTCCTTGTGGAACGGCTTCGTCAAATAGTCGTCGGCGCCAAAGCCGAGGCCTTTCACTTTGTCTTCGATGCCGGCGAGGCCTGAAAGAATGAGAATCGGCGTCTTCACCTTGGCGACGCGCAGCGTGCGCAACACCTCATAGCCCGACATATCCGGAAGGTTGATGTCCAACAGGATAATATCGTAATCATAGAGCTTGCCGAGGTCGATGCCTTCTTCGCCGAGGTCCGTCGCGTAGACGTTGAAACTTTCGGACTTGAGCATGAGCTCGATGCTATGAGCCGTCGCGCTGTCGTCTTCGATCAATAAAACGCGCATATTTGTCCCCACCCGGCTGCGTCGTATCTCCGGAATAACGGTGTTTGGCGGCGCCAAGGCCGCGCGTTCAGCGGTTGAAGCCGAACGCCACACCTCCCGAACGCTAAGCGGAAATGGTTAACAAACCCTGACCTTTGCCCTATTTGCGGTCCAAAATCTTAAATTCCGCGCCGCTAGAGGATGCACAAACGCCGCTGGCCGTCCGACCTCGCGCCGAACAAATCGCAACAAAACGAATCGGTCACGGCGTTAATGTATACGCTTTGGGGGCATGTAACTTGAATTTTCGAGATGCTCTCGAGCCGGGACCGAAGTGGAGCTACCGTTCTCGGTAGGGCCAAATCCTGGTTTATACATCAAGGGCAACGTCGATGCCCCGCTGGATATAGCCGGGCGGCGATTCCGAAGTCACAACGCAACGTTGCACGGCGCCGGCCCGCGTTGCGCCGGCGACCCTGCGGCGCCGTCACGACGTTGACTTGTTCGAGACCTTTCCCCTATATGCCTCGCGCAAAGGCAAACGGCGAGCCATGCGAGCGGAGAGCAGCAGTGAAACGGACGTATCAACCCAGCCGGATCGTGCGCAAGCGGCGGCACGGATTTCGCGCGCGCATGGCGACCGTCGGCGGCCGCAATGTCATTGCCGCGCGCCGCGCGCGGGGACGCAAGCGCCTGTCGGCCTGAGCCGCCACAGGCTTCTCGACCAAGGCGGACGGGAGGCATGACGACAAACGCCCCCGCCCAACCCCACGCGGCGAAGACGGCGCCGCAGCGGCTGCGCCGTCGCCGCGACTTCCTGCACGCGGCCGCAAGCGGCGTTCGCCATTCGATGCGTGTCTTCAGTTTGCAAGCCGCTGAGCGCGAGAACGATCGCGAGACGCCGGCGCGGTTCGGGTTCACGGTGACGAAGAAGACCGCCGGGGCCGTCGGGCGCAACCGCATTCGTCGCCGTCTCAAGGAGGCGTTGCGGGTCAATAGCTTCCAAGCCCGTCCCGGATACGACTATGTCTTCATTGCCCGCCCCGCGGCGTTGACGGCGCCTTTCCGCGAACTTCTCTTGCAAGTGGCCGACGGGCTGGCGAACATCCACGCTCTCGGCAAATCCTCCAAACGGCGCAATCGGAAAAACAGGCCCTCGGCGTCATGACGGAATACACCAAGAATTTACTCATCGCCGTCGGCCTGTCGCTGCTCGTCATCGCCGCATGGGACTATTTTTACGCTTTTCCGCAAATGGACAAGCAGCGCGAAGCCGAGTTGGAGCAGCAGCGGACCGCCAAGACGCCCAAGCTCGGCGCGCCGGAGACCCCCCCGGCCGCCGCATCGGCGCCGGCGGCCGTGGAAGCCGCGCCCAGGGTCCAGAAGACTCGTGAAGCCGCGCTCGCCGCCAGCCCGCGCATCTCGATCGACACCAAATCTCTTGCGGGCTCCATTGCGCTGAAGGGCGCCCGCCTCGACGACGTCTCGCTCAAGCTCTACCGCGAGACTGTCGATCCCAAGAGCCCGATCATCGTCTTGTTGTCGCCGGACGAAGCGCCCCACCCCTATTACGCGGAAACCGGCTTTCTTTCCGCTGCGACCGTCGGCGCCCCGGCGCTGCCGACGACCGAAACCGTTTGGACGGCGGACGCCTCGCGGCTGACGGCGTCGCGTCCCGTCACCCTCACCTATGACAACGGCCAAGGTCTTCTGTTCCGCCGTAAGATTTCCGTCGACGATCAATACATGTTCAAGGTGACGGACAGCGTCGAGAACAAGAGCGGCAAGCCGGTCGTCCTTTATCCGTTCATGCGCGTATCGCGCGTCGGCGCGCCGCCAAGCGCCGGCTACGCCGCCCTGCACGAGGGATTTGTCGGCGTCATCGGCGAGGCCGGCCTCCAAGAAACCAAGTACGACAAGATCGAAAAGGAGCCGAAGGCGACCCAAACGTTCAAGGGAACCGGCGGCTGGGTCGGCTTCACCGACAAATATTGGGGCGCGGTCGTCGCGCCTGACCAGAACAAGACATTCGAAGCACGCTTCTTGTCCACCGGCGCGGGCGTCAAGGCCTATCAGGCCGACACGGTCAACGAAGCGGTGACCATCGAGCCGGGCCAGACCGTTGAGACGACGGCGCACGTTTTCGCCGGCGCCAAGGAAGTCGACACCCTCGACGCCTACCAGGCCAAAGAAGGCGTCAAGCGTTTCGATCTGCTCATCGACTGGGGCTGGTTCTATTTCATTACGCGGCCGATGTTCCGCGTCATCGACGGTCTCTTCAAGGTTTTGGGCAATTTCGGATTGGCGATTCTCGCCGTCACCGTCGTCGTCAAGATCGTCTTCTTGCCGCTCGCCAACAAGAGCTATCAAGCCGTCGCCAAAATGAAGGCGATCCAGCCGGAGATCAAGGCGCTCAAGGAACGCTACGCCGACGACAAGCACAAGCTCAATACGGAGCAGATGGCGCTGTTCAAGCGCGAAAAGGTCAATCCGGCCGGCGGTTGCCTCCCGGCCTTGCTGCAAATACCTGTTTTCTTCTCTCTTTATAAGGTGCTGGTGGTCACCATCGAGATGCGGCAAGCGCCGTTCTATGGCTGGATCAAGGATCTCTCCGCGCCCGATCCCACCAACGTCTTCAACCTGTTCGGCCTGTTTGCTTTCGATCCGACGCAAATTGCGGTTTTTGGCCCCTATCTCGGGCTCGGCGCCTGGCCGCTGATCATGGGCGTCTCGATGTGGGTGCAAATGAAAATGAATCCCGAACCCACCGACGACATCCAGAAAATGGCGTTCGCCTGGATGCCGGTGATCTTCACGTTCACCCTGGGCAGCTTCGCTTCCGGCCTGGTGATCTACTGGACCTGGAACAATATTCTCTCGGTCACCCAGCAGGGGATCATCATGAGCCGCGCCGGGGTGAAATTCGAATTGTGGGACAATCTCAAGAAGACCTTCAGTTTCAGTTAGATTGAACCGGCGAGGCGCCGAGCGATTGGACGCGGGGTCCGACGAAGACTTCATCGAACGCGGCCGCTTGCTGTTCGCGGGGCCGTGCGAATTTGTTTTCGCAAACGCGCGGCTGGGCGATCTGCCGCCCGTCGGGCCGCCCGAAATCGCCTTTGCGGGGCGCTCCAACGTCGGCAAATCGTCTTTGCTCAACGCCTTGACCGGGCGCAAGACGCTCGCCCGCGTCTCGCATACGCCGGGACGCACCCAGCAACTCAATTTTTTCGCAGCTGGCGGCGAACCCGGCGCAGAACGGCTGCGTCTTGTCGATATGCCGGGCTATGGCTACGCCGCCGCCGGCAAGGACAAGATCGCCGATTGGTCTGTCCTCATCCAAGATTTTCTGCGTGGGCGGGTCAGCCTGGCGCGGGTGTTTGTTCTGGTCGACAGCCGTCGGGGGATAACGAGTTTGGACGAGGAGATGTTAGATCTTCTCGATCGCGCCGCCGTTTCCTACCAAATCGTGTTGACGAAGGGCGATGCAGTGAAAGCGGCGGCGCACGGGGCGCTGATCGACGCGACGCTGGCCGCCCTGGCCAAGCGCCCGGCGGCCTTCCCAGAGCTCATTTTCACCTCCGCCGAGACAGGGGAAGGCGTCGCGGAGCTGCGCGCGGCGATCGCGCGGCTTGTCTCCGAACGAAGCGGCTGAGTCGCCGACGTGACGGCGCGGTCGCCGTCATTGCGAGGAGGCGAAGCCGACGAAGCAATCCAGAGCCCGCCGACGGCCCTGGATTGCTTCGCCTGCGGCTCGCAATGACGTTCAGGAATCGGCGAAGATTGAGATCGTCGCGCCGAATCGATACAAGCGACGAACGTCCATCGCAACGGGCACCCAGATGACTGACGACCAAGCCGACAACGCGCTTCAACAGGCGCGCATCCTGATGCAGGCCTTGCCGCACATGCTGCGTTACGACGATGCGATCGTCGTGGTGAAATATGGCGGCCACGCCATGGGCGACGACAAGCTGGCGCGTGATTTCGCGCGCGACATGGTGCTGCTCGAGCAGGCGGGCGTGAACCCGGTCGTCGTCCACGGCGGCGGGCCGCAGATCGCCGTCATGCTGGCCAAGCTCGGCATCAAATCGGAATTCGAGGGCGGCTTGCGCGTCACCGACAAGGCGACCATGGAAATCGTCGAGATGGTGCTTGCCGGCTCCATCAACAAGCAGATCGTCGGCTTCATCAACGCCGAAGGCGGTCGCGCCATCGGCCTGTGCGGCAAGGACGGCCGCATGGTGGCGGCGCAGAAGATCAAGCGCTCCGACGCCGCCGGCAATCCGATCGACTACGGCTTCGCTGGCGATGTCGCGAAAGTCGATACGACCGTGCTCGCTTCCGTGCTGGAAAAGGAACTCATTCCGGTTCTGGCGCCGGTCGCGCTGGGGGCCGATGGCGAGACTTACAATGTCAATGCGGACACGTTCGCGGGCGCGATCGCCGGCGCGCTCGGCGCCAAGCGTCTGGTTTTTCTCACCGACGTCGCCGGCGTGCTTGACCAGGACGGTCAGCTCATCAAGGAGCTGCGCGTTTGCGACATTCCCGGACTGGTCGCCGACGGCGTCATCACCGGCGGCATGATTCCGAAAGTCGAGACCTGCATGAACGCGATCGAACGCGGCGTCGAGGGCGTCGTCATTCTCGATGGCAAGCTGCCGCATGCGGTGCTCATCGAACTGTTGACCGACCATGGCGCGGGAACGCTGATCACAAGGTGAGCATTCCCTCTGCCCACATTTTGCGGGGAGAGGGTTAGGTAGTCTCGCAACCCAGAAAACAACAGAGAACGCTAGAGCGTATTCCGATCAGGCAGAATCGCCTGATCGATGAGAATACGCTCAAACTCAATAAGTTAGAGCATGTCCTCATCGGAAAAGTCTCGCAACTTTTCCGGGACATGCTCTAAGCTTTGCGGAGCATGCACCCGCGCCAAATCGATTCACCCAACTCTTTCCCCGACAGCCGTGCGTGAATGGGGAGAGGGAATGCGCCTGAGCTCTCATCCCGCTCGTTGCTCGATCTCTTCGATGTCCTCGTCGGACAGGCCGAAGTGATGGCCGATCTCGTGCACGAGCACATGGGTGACGATGGCCCGCAAGGTGTCCTCGCCGTCGGCCCAATAATCGAGGATCGGCCGGCGATAGAGCCAGATCATATTGGGCGATTCGCCAGTTTGCGCGCTCACGTCCTTCTGCGCGAGGCCTTGCCCGCGAAACAGGCCCAAAAGATCGTATTCGCTCTCGCACTCCATTTCGTCGAGAACGTCGTCTTCGGGAAAATCCTCGACGCGAATGACGAGGCCCTCGCACAGCCGCGTGAAGCGCGACGGCAATGCGGCGAAGGCGGCGTCCGCCAGCGCCTCGATGTCCTCGAGCGAGGGGGATTTGAGCGCGGCCATGGCGTTATCGGCGATCATGTTGGTCATCGGAGCCCGCCCTTCTATCGATTCCCCGGGAACCGCCCCGGTCGTTTCAGGTCCAGCCGCGCACATCGACAAAATGGCCGGCGATCGCCGCCGCCGCCGCCATCGCCGGCGACACCAGATGGGTGCGGCCCTTGAAGCCCTGCCGGCCCTCGAAATTGCGGTTGGAGGTCGACGCGCAGCGTTCGCCCGGCGCCAATCTGTCCGGGTTCATGGCGAGGCACATGGAGCAGCCGGGCTCGCGCCATTCGAAGCCGGCGGCGAGGAATATCTTGTCCAAACCCTCGGCCTCGGCCTGCGCCTTGACGAGGCCGGACCCCGGCACGACCATGGCGTTGACGCGCTCGTTCACCCGCTTGCCGGCGACGATCGCCGCCGCCGCGCGCAAATCCTCGATGCGCCCGTTGGTGCAGGAGCCGATAAAGACGCGATCGATGGCGATGTCGCTCAGCTTCTCGCCGCCCTGCAACCCCATATACGCCAGCGCGCGCGCAATCGCCGCGCGTTTGGCGGGCGTCTTGGCGCTGTCTGGATGCGGCACCAGCCCGGTGATCGGCGCGACGTACTCGGGCGAGGTGCCCCAGGTGACGATCGGCGCCAGCTTGGCGGCGTCGATGACGATCTCGCGATCGAACTGCGCGCCTTCGTCGGTGCGTAACGTCTCCCAATAGCGCCGCGCGGCCTCGAAGGTTGCGCCCTTCGGGGCCTTGGGCCGCCCCTTCAGGTATTCAAAGGTCTTCGCGTCGGGGGCGACGAGACCGGCGCGCGCGCCGCCCTCGATCGACATGTTGCAGACCGTCATGCGGCCTTCCATCGAGAGATCGCGGATCGCCTCGCCCGCATATTCGATGACATGGCCGGCGCCGCCGCCGGCGCCGATCTCGCCGATGATCGCCAGGATGACATCCTTGGCCGTGGCGCCGGCGGCGAGACGCCCATCGACGCGCACCAGCATATTGGCGGCCTTCTTCTGGATGAGCGTCTGCGTCGCCAGCACATGCTCGACCTCGGAGGTGCCGATGCCCTGCGCCAGCGCCCCGAAGGCGCCATGCGTGGACGTGTGGCTGTCTCCACAGACGATCGTCGCGCCCGGCAACGTGAAGCCCTGCTCGGGTCCGACGATATGGACGACGCCCTGCCGCGCGTCGTGCTCGTTGTAATATTCGACGCCGAACTCGCGCGCGTTGATGGCGAGCTGCTCGACCTGCGCGCGGCTCTCTTCGTCTTCGATGGGCTGCGAGCGATCGGTGGTCGGCACATTGTGATCGACGACGGCGAGCGTCTTCGACGGCGCCCGCACCTTGCGGCCGGACATGCGCAGACCCTCGAAGGCCTGCGGGCTCGTCACCTCATGGACCAGATGGCGATCGATGTAGAGAAGACAGGCGCCGTCCTGCTGTTCGTCGACGACATGGTCGTCCCAGATCTTGTCATAGAGCGTGCGCGGAGCGGCCGCCGAATGTCCCGACATCTGTTCCTCCACCGCGCCCGGCGCGGCTGTCTCACAAGAACTGAGGCTCTTGTAATCGCAACGGGCTTGCGGAGGAAGTATCTATCGCGGCTGGGCGAGCGGGTGAAGGGCCGCGCCCTTGAGTTCAGGCAAGGCCCCGATACGGGTCGAGATCGGCCGGCGCGCCCACGGCGACGCCAGCGGCCTGCGGCGCGATGCGCTTCAACAGCCCGGTCAGAACCTTGCCCGCGCCGCATTCGACGAATTGCGTCACGCCCTGGGCGGCGATGAAAGCCACGCTCTCGCGCCAGCGCACCGTGCCGGTCACCTGCTCGACCAGCAGACGGCGGATTTCCGCCGCATCTGTCGCCGGCCGTGCGGTGACGTTGGCGACGATCGCGACGCGCGGCGCATGGATGCTGGTCGTCGCCAGCGCCTGCGCCATGACCTCGGCGGCGGGCTGCATCAAGGCGCAATGGAAGGGCGCCGACACGGGCAGGATCACGGCGCGCTTGACGCCGCGCGCCCTGGCGATGTCGATGGCCTGTTCCACCGCCGCCTTGGCGCCGGAGAGGACGACCTGGCCGCCGCCATTGTCATTGGCGAGCTGGCAGACGGCGCCGGCCGCCGCGGCCGCCTGCGCAGCGATTTCGCGCGCCGCCTCGAACTCCGCGCCGATGAGCGCCGCCATGGCGCCTTGCCCGACCGGAACCGCCGCCTGCATCGCCTGGCCGCGCAGGCGCAGCAAGCGGGCGGCGTCAGAAAGCGTCAGCGCGCCGGCGGCGGCGAGCGCCGAATATTCGCCGAGCGAGTGGCCGGCGACGAAGCTCACGTCGCGCGCCAGATCGAGCCCGGCGTGGGCCTGCAGCACGCCAACGACGGCGAGCGAAACCGCCATCAGCGCCGGTTGCGCGTTGGCGGTGAGGATGAGGTCCGTTTCCGGCCCTTCGAACATCAGCCGCGACAGAGGCGCGCCGAGGGCGTCGTCGACCTGCTCGAACACGGCGCGCGCCTCCGCGAAGGTCGCGGCGAGCGCCTTGCCCATGCCGACCGCCTGCGACCCTTGTCCCGGAAACACCAACGCCCTCGCCATGCGCCCGCCTCGCCGCCTCGCCGTTATCCTTGTCGCGGCGTCGTGAGTGGCGTTGCCGGCCGGACATGTCAAGGTGGGGGAAATTCGGCAATGGGTCGGTTTGAAATTTCTGCTTGTGACCCGAAGCACCAGTCCAATGGTTGCGCCCCAAACTTCTGAAACGACTGGAAAGTTGCTGTAGCTCGCGAGCCGATCTTGTCTGTATTATCATTGCTCTTGATGGAGAATTCTCGCTCCGAGGAGGTATTTATGTCAGCGACTGCGCCGAAGGAACTCGTCCGTCGGTTCTATTCTGAGATGTTTCGAAATTTGTCGCTGGCTGAGGAGTTCATCGGCGCAAACTACGTTGATCACAATAACGAGCAAGGAGGCCGTGGGGTCGAAGTTTTTCGTTTGCACCTCGAGGCGCTGCGCCGGACTTTTCCCGATTTCAGCGTGAGTATCGAGGATACGATTGCGGAAGGAGACAAGGTCGTCACCAGGATAACTGGTAGAGGGACACACACTGGGCTTTGGATGCAAATCGAGCCGACAGGCTCCGTCGTCGAGGTCAAAGGCATTAATATCGATCGCGTTGCGGATGGACGCATCGTCGAACATTGGGGCGAGGCCGATACCGTCGCCATGTTGCTTCAAATGGGCGTCGATCCCTTTGCAGGCCGAAAAAGCAGAGGGACCCGATCGCCCAATTGAGGTCTGCAACAGCTGACTTCCGTCCAAGAATCGCGGCTCTGCAGAGGACTGCTCATGGCCCTTAGCTGAAATTCAAACTGGCCCACCGCCCGCACTTCAACGATCCGCGGCGCGTCAAAACGCGGTGCGGCGTTCGAGCGCCGCCGCGAGCGTGCCTTCGTCGAGATAGTCGAGTTCGCCGCCCACCGGCACGCCATGCGCCAGACGCGTCGTCTTCACGCCGAGCGGCGCCAACAGATCGGCGATGTAGTGCGCCGTCGTCTGGCCATCGACGGTGGCGTTGACGGCGAGGATCGCTTCGCGCACCGGATTCTCCCGGACGCGCTCGATCAGACTGGCGATGTTGAGATCGTTCGGACCGACCCCGTCGAGCGGCGAGAGCACGCCGCCTAGCACATGATAGCGGGCGGCAAGCAGCCCGGCGCGCTCCAGCGCCCACAGATCCGACACCGTCTCGACAATGAGCAGAATGCCGGGATCGCGCCGCGCATCGCGACAGATCGAGCAGGGATCAACGGTGTCGATGTTGCCGCAGGTCGAGCAGGTGAGAATGCGCTCATGCGCGATGCGCATCGCCTCCGCCAGCGGCCCCAGCAACTCTTCGCGCTTGCGGATGAGATGCAGCGCGGCGCGGCGCGCCGAACGTGGCCCCAAGCCCGGCAGACGGGCCAGCAATTGCAGGAGACGCTCGATCTCGGGGCCAGCGACGCGTTCGGCCATGTCAGTGAACCATCCCTTTGACCGTCATGCCCGCGCAAAGCCGTCGAAGACGGCGTCGCTTCGCTCGCCTATGTCGCGGGCATCCACGCCGTGACGCCGCGGGACGAAGCAAATGTCGCGCAACGTCGTCGCTCCACTTGCATCGCTTCGCAATGTCCCGGCGTGGATGGCCGGCACAAGGCCGGCCATGACGAGTGGTGAGCGTTGGCTGGGGCAGAGCCGACCTTGACGATGGGCAAGTCGTTCTGCAAGGCCACTGAAAATAGAGGGAATTCAGAGCGTCTCCAAGCGGAGCGGGGCCGCTTCCGGGCGAAAGACGCCTTGCAGGGAGAATTGAGAACCACCTCGCGTTTCCGCAAGAGACCGCCCCGCCCTAAAACGGCAGCTTCATTCCGGGCGGCAACTGTAATCCGCCGGTCACAGATTTCATCATCTGCTCGGTCGCTTCCTCGGCTTTCTGGCGCGCCTGCGCATGCGCGGTGACGATGAGGTCTTCCAAAATGTCGTGTTCATCCGGCTTCAACAGGCTCGGATCGAGCCGCAGGTTCTTCAATGCGCCCTTGGCGTTGAGCGTCAACTTGACGAGACCGCCGCCCGCCTCGCCCTCGACCAGCGTCTCCTCGAGTTCGGCTTGCGCCTCGCTCATCTTGGCCTGCATGGCTTGCGCCTGTTTCATCAGTCCCATGAAATCGAGCATCGCGCTTCTCCATCATGCCAGCGCTCATGTGGGAGGGCCGCCGGCGTCATTGGTCGTCCGGCGCCGGCCCGTCTTCATAAACGATTTCGGGGTCGGCGCCAGGAATGGTTTCGCTTTCCCGTCCACGCGCCGCGATGATTTCGGCGCCGGGAAACCGCGCCAGCACCGCGGCGACGAGCGGATCGACCTCCAGCCCGTTGCGCCGCTGAGCCTCGCGCGCCTCGAGCTGCTCCTTGATGGTCGGCGCGCCGCCGCTGGCGGCGATGGCGACCAGCCAGCGCGCCCCGGTCCATTCTTGCAATCTCTGCATCAGCGTTGGCGCGATGCGCGGCGAGGCGCCGCTCGCCAGGGCGAATTCGATGCGGCCTTGCTCGAAACGCACGAGACGCACATCGGCTTGGAGCGCGACCTCGAGTTGTCGGTCGCCTTTTTCAGCGGCAAGCGTCACCAGCGCCGGAAAATCGGCGATCGCCACGCGCCCCTGCGCCTGAGCGAGATCGGCGGCGTGCTGCGGAGGCGTGTCCGCCTTCGGCGCCGCTGACGCTCGCACAGCAGCGATCGTTGACGGCGCGGCGCGAGGCGCCAAGGCGAGCGGCGCCGTCGGCGCCTGGGCGCCGCTCGGTTGCAAAGCGGCGCGGTTGACGGCGGCGCCAACCGACGGCGCTCCAGTTGCGGAGTCGGCTTGCCCGAAACCCAAACGGCGCAAAGCCTCGTCCGGCGTCGGCAGTTCGGCGGCGTGGGCGAGGCGCACCAGCACCATATCGGCGCCAGCCAAGGGTCGCTGCGAAACGCGCAGCTCGTCGACGCCCTTCATCAATATTTGCCAAGCTCGCGTCAGCACGGGGATCGACAAACGTTCCGCCGCCGCCGCGCCGCGCCGGCGCTCTTCCTGCGTCAAGACGCTCGACAGCGCGACATCGGGAACAAGCTTCAAGCGCGTCGCAAGATGGGTGAATTCGGCGAGCTCCAACAACACTTGCGCCGGATCGGCGCCGCCTGTGTACTGCTCCTCGAGCATCGCCAGCGTCGCAGCGACGTCGCCGCGCATCGTCGCCTCGAACAGATCGATGACGCGCGCCTTGTCGGCGACGCCCAACATGAGGCGCAGATCATCGCTGGCGATGGCGCCGCCCCGATGCGCCGCGCCATAGGCGATGGCCTGATCGAGCAGCGACAAAGCGTCGCGCACTGAACCTTCCGCGGCGCGGGCGATCATCGCCAGAGCCTCAGATTCGATCGCCACGTTCTCGAGATCACAAATTTTCCGCAAATGTTCAGCCAGCGCTCCGGCGTCGACGCGGCGCAAATCGAAGCGCTGACAGCGCGAGCGCACCGTCACCGGAACCTTCTCGATCTCGGTGGTGGCGAAGATGAACTTTACGTGCTCCGGCGGCTCCTCGAGCGTCTTCAACAGGCCGTTGAAGGCGGGCTTGGAGAGCATGTGCACTTCGTCGATGATGTAGACCTTGGTGCGCGCCGTCACCGGACGATAGCGGGCGTTGTCGATGATCTCGCGCACGTCGTCGATGCCGGTGTGCGAGGCGGCGTCCATTTCCAGCACGTCGATGTGACGCGACTCGATGATCGCCTGACAATGCACGCCAAGCTCGTTCATATGGATCGTCGGCCGGTCGACGGCGGGCCGGCCGTCCTTGGCGGGCAGCTCGTAATTGAAGGCGCGCGCCAGAATGCGGGCGGTCGTCGTCTTGCCGACCCCGCGCACGCCGGTGAGCAGGTAAGCTTGATGAATGCGCTCGAGATCGAAAGCGTTCTGGAGGGTGCGCACCATCGGCGCCTGGCCGATGAGGTCCTCGAAGCGGCAAGGACGATATTTGCGCGCCAATACCCGATAGGCGGCGCCCGGCGGCGGCTGTTGCGGCGTCAGCGCCAAAGCCAGGCTTTCTTCCGGGGCGGTCGATGGCGTGTCTTGCGGGCGCACGTCGTCCATCTGCCTCGGGAATCCGCCTTTAAGAGTGGGAGGCTGGACGAAGACCCGCCCGGTCTCGTTAGGGCTGCTTCCTTCCGGACCTGACCCGGTTGGCGAGTGGAGCGTCCACCGCCAACCTCCCACGCTTTATGTGGCAAAAGTCGCGGGCGGGCGCAAGGTGAGGCTCGACGATAAGCCCGATCTTTGCGCGATCAGGCAAGAGAGTGCGGCGCCGCGCCTTACTGCACCAGCTTCGGCGCTCCGGCGCGCGGGGCCTCGTTCTCCTGCATGATGCCGAGACGTCGCGCGACTTCCGTGTAGGCCTCGACGAGGCCGCCCATGTCGCGGCGGAACCGATCCTTGTCCAGCTTATCGTTCGACTTGATGTCCCACAGCCGGCAGGAATCGGGGGAGATTTCGTCGGCGACGACGATGCGCATCAGATCGCCCTCCCACAAGCGCCCGCACTCCATCTTGAAATCGACGAGACGGATGCCGACGCCCAGGAACAGGCCGGAGAGGAAGTCGTTGACCCTGATGGCCAGAGCCATGATGTCGTCGATCTCCTGGGGGCTCGCCCAACCGAAGGCGGTGATGTGCTCCTCCGACACCATCGGATCGTCGAGCGCGTCGTTCTTGTAATAGAACTCGATAATCGAGCGCGGCAGCTGCGTGCCCTCTTCCATGCCCAGCCGCTTCGACAGCGAGCCGGCCGCGACGTTGCGCACCACCACCTCGAGCGGCACGATCTCGACCTCGCGAATGAGCTGCTCGCGCATGTTGAGCCGGCGGATGAAATGGGTCGGCACGCCGATGTCGTTGAGATGCTGGAAAATAAACTCCGAAATGCGGTTGTTGAGCACGCCCTTGCCGTCGATGACCTCGTGTTTCTTGGCGTTGAAGGCGGTGGCGTCGTCCTTGAAATGTTGAATCAAAGTGCCCGGCTCCGGGCCCTCATAGAGGACCTTGGCCTTGCCTTCGTAAATGCGACGGCGGCGATTCATCGGGATCAACCGGGGCTTGAGAAAATCCATGAGACGGGCCGCAGCTCCTCGTTTGGGCTCCGCAACCGGCGCCGTCGTGAAGGCGACCGCCACCCTCGTGAAACCGCGCCAACTGCAGAGCAGCATTCGCAGTGGCTGCGGATTGCGAGCGTCCTAGCCTTTTCCCGCGGCGGTTACAACCCGCCCCGCGAGACTATCCGAAAGGCCCCGCCGGCACAACGCGCGCCCTTTCCTTTGCACAAATGCGCTCCCGATATTGGATTTTTTGTCGAATCTCAATATACGCATGACGGTATATCGCCGTTGGGGCGTTCGAAGACATGGCGCGCCATTTCGAAGCAAATTGGACAACCGAGGGTAGAAATGGGCACGTTCGACAAACGCGAGGAATCATTCGAAAAACGCTTCGTCCACGAGCAGGAGCTGCGCTTTCGCGCCGTGGCGCGCCGCAACAAGCTGCTCGGCGCGTGGGCGGCGGAAAAGCTCGGCAAGATCGGCGGCGACGCGCAAGCCTACGCCGACGCGCTCGTCGCCACGGGAGCGTTGCAGGGGACGAGCGAGGCCGTTTTCGCCAAAGTGAAAAAGGATTTCGCGGGCGCCGGCGTCGCCCAGTCCGACCACCAGATTCGCCGCACCATGGATGAGCTGCTCGAGGCCGCCACGGCCGAGGTTAAGGCGGGAGAGTAGGCCGCGTCCGCGACCCCATACAAAGGCGATCGGTTTTTATCCCTCGCCCTTTACCCTACGAAACGATTTTCTGGGCTCCTCAGAACGAGGAACCCATTTGGCCTGGCGCCCGCCGGCGAACGCAAGCCTTTGTTCACGCGCCGGCCCGATGGTTTCCAGATGCGACAACGAGCTCCCAAAGCCAAGCCTGTTCCCGCGGCCGGCGCCTTCACGGCGGCGCCGGAAATTGCCGCGGAGGCGGCTCTCTGGCTGGAGCATCTGGCCGGCGAGCGGCGCTGTTCGCGGCACACGCTCGACGGCTATGCGCGCGACGTGCGGTTTTTTCTCGCCTTTCTCACCGAGCATCTCGGCGCCCCGCCGGACGCTGCGGCGTTGAAAGGCCTGGCGCCGGCGGATGTGCGCGCCTTTCTGGCCAGGCGACGCAACGAGGGGTTGGAGAACCGCTCGCTGGCGCGCGCCTTGGCCGCCGTGCGCTCCTTTTTGCGGTTTCTCGAGAAGAAAGGCCTCGCCAAGACCGATGTGTTCAGCGCGGTGCGGGTGCCCAAGCGCGCGCGTGGCCTGCCCAAGGCCCTAACGATTGCGGACGCCCGCGACCTGTTGGATCGAGGCTCGCGCGAGGGCGACGCCCGCGAGCCCTGGATCATCGCCCGCGATACAGCGGTGCTGGCGCTGCTCTATGGGGCCGGGCTGCGCATCTCGGAGGCGCTGTCGATCGAACGCGCCCAGGCGCCGATCGGCAGAATCGACCGCCTCGCCATTCTCGGCAAGGGCGGCAAGACCCGCACCGTGCCGGTGATCGTCCCGGTGCGCCGGGCGATCGAGACCTATCTTGATCTCTGCCCACACAATCTCGCCGGCGGGCCGTTGTTCCTCGGCGCGAAGGGCGGCCGGTTGTCGCCGCGCATCGTGCAGCTCGCCGTGCAGCGGATGCGCGGTGCGCTCGGCCTGCCGGACAGCGCCACGCCGCATGCGCTGCGCCATTCCTTCGCCACCCATCTGCTGGGACGCGGCGGCGATCTGCGCACGATCCAGGAGCTGTTGGGCCACGCCTCGCTCTCCACCACGCAAATCTATACGTCGGTGGACAAGACCCGGCTGCTCGACGCCTATCGTCTGGCGCATCCGCGGGCGGATTAGGGCGATCAGGTCGAAACAAACAAAAAGGCGCAAATCGCGATGCGATGTGAAACGATTTGGCTCGACAGAGCGTTAACCATAGGGCGAAAGCCGGTCTCGCGCGGAGAGGCGCCCGGCGTCTCGGACGCGAGAAGTGAGGTTCGTATGCGCAAAACGGTAGGGATTGCGGTGCTCGCAGTCTTGCTCATGCTCGGAATCGCCGGCGCGGGAGCGCACATGATCTATGCGCCGCAGGCTGGCGCGGACGACTTCTGTTACGGCTACGCGATCTGCCAGTGATCCGGGATGCAGATGAGCTGTTCGGCTTAAGCGCAAACGCGCTCTCCCAAAGGGAGTCATATATCTTTTTGGGCGGTCGGTTCGGCTAGGCGCCAACCTTGTCCCGCGATGCGGGAGAAGGTGGCGCGGCAAATCGCCAGCGCCCTCATCCGACCCTCGCTGACGCGAGGGCTGCCTTCTCCCGTGAAACGGGAGAAGGGACGCGCGCCGTTTCTTGGTTGGGAAACATGCGTTTCCGCACAACATTGCGACTTGTGGGCATGCCGTAGCCCACAGAGAGGGACGCGAGCACAAGCGATCAACCGGATTTCGTAATACATTATAATTCGATGGCGTTCTGACGTCGGAAGCCCCCGTCAGCCTCCCGCTGCGAAGAACGTCAGTCGCGTGATGTGCGTATAGTACGATTCGAACGCCATGAGTGCGACGAACACCAATAGCGCTGGCGGTATGATCAAAATGGCGACGCTCAGCGCCAGCCGCTCCCACGCCATGTGCATGAAGACGGCGACGATAAGGCCTGCCTTCAACAGCATGAACAGAAGGATCAGCGTCCATCTGAGATATCCCGCAAGGCCGAAATAGTCGACGAGATAGGAGCATGTGCTGAGCACGAACAGCCATCCCCATACGACCAGATAGAGCTTGATGGGATGCTGCTGTGCTTGCGTATGCGCCGTTGTCGTCGCGCCGGGACTTCCTTTCGAGGGGGCGCTTGCCTGTGCGAGATTTTCCGCAGATGTGGGGGACGCTCTCATGCCTATTCTCCTCACCAAAGATAGAAGAGGGCGAAGATGAAGACCCATACCAGATCGACGAAATGCCAATAGAGGCCCATGATTTCGACGATCTCGTAACGGCCCTTCCGGCTCGTGAAAAACCCGCGCCTTTCCTGGTCGAAGTCGCCGCGCAACATCTTGCGCGCGAGAGCGAGTAGGAAGATCACGCCGATCGTCACATGGGTTCCGTGAAACCCGGTGATCATGAAAAAGGACGAGCCGAACTGCGCCGCGCCCCAGGGATTGCCCCAGGGCCTCACCCCTTCCATGATCAGTTTCGTCCACTCGAAAGCTTGCATGCCGACGAATGTCGCGCCGAACGCCGCCGTCGCCAGCATCAGCGACGCTGCTTTGAGCCGATCGCGGCGGTAACCGAGGTTGACGGCCATCGCCATGGTGCCGCTGCTGCTGATCAGCACAAACGTCATGATGGCGATCAGCAGCAAGGGGACCGGCGCGCCGCCGATCGTCAAGGCGAAGACTTCGCTCGGATTTGGCCATGGCGCCGTCGTCGACATGCGCACGGTCATGTACGACAGCAGAAAACAGCTGAAGATGAAGGTGTCGCTTAAGAGAAAGATCCACATCATGGCCTTGCCCCACGATGCAGTCTTGAAGGCGCGCTGATCCGAGGACCAATCGGCGGCGAAGCCTCGCCAGCCGAGAGGCCGCTCGATGATGTCTTCACGCTTTTGCGTCATCGGTTCCGCGCTCACGAGCGTCTTCCCTTTTTTCAGGCGAGCAACTTGCGGCAAATGACCGCAAAGTCGTCTCCCCAGCCGGTCAGCAGAGCAAATATGACAACCCACACGAACAGCATGAAATGCCAGTAGATGGCGCACAATTCGACGCTTTGGCGCAAGGCGCTCCCATCGGTATGGCGCCACGCCTTGGCGGCGGTTCGCGCCAGCGCCGTTAGGCCGCCGGCCAAATGCAGGCCGTGGACGCCGGTCAGCAGGTAGAAGAAGGCGTTGGCCGGGTTGCTCGCTGCAAAAAAACCGGCGGCGTTCAGCTGTCGCCATGCCGAGAGCTGCCCAACCAAGAAGGCGAGCGCCAGGACGGCCGCCGCGCCGAGGCTGGCTCTGAGATGGTCCGTCGCGGCCGCCCGTGCGGCAGAGCGCGCATATTGGAGAGCGACGCTGCTCGCGATCAGTGCGCCCGTGTTGAGCCACAGGATGCGCGGCGCAGGCAAAACTCTCCAGTCGGGCGCGTCCATGCGCATCAAATAGGCGCTGATCAGCAGCGCGAACAAGGCGCCGACGACCGCCAGAAATACCGCCAGTCCGATCTTCGCCGCGGGCGCCGACGCGGCGGCGCCGGGAAAGGCGCTGCTCGCGCCCTCCTGCAACCAAGGCTGCATCGTCAGCCCTTGACGCGACAGCCACCAAGCGGCGGTCGCCGCGACGAGCGCGAGGAAAACAATGATGACGCTCACAGCGACTCCCTTTCGCCCGCGGGCCGCTGGTTCTGCGGCAGGAAATCTTGCGCGGCGCCGGGGACGCTGTAAGCGTAGGCCCACCGATAGACCACCGGCGTCTGCTTGCCCCAATTGCCGTGCGGCGGCGGGGTTTGCGGCGTTTGCCATTCGAGCGTCGTGGCCCTCCACGGATTGGCGCCGGCCGGCGCGCCTTTGAACAGGCTCCAGATCAGATTGAAGAAAAACAAAGCTTGCGCCAACCCGACGATCAACGCCGTCACGGTGATGAAGACGTTCAAGTCATCGGCCGAGGGCGGCACGAAAGCCATTTCGCCGAGCGCGTAATAGCGGCGCGGCATGCCGAGCAAACCGAGATAGTGCATCGGAACGAAAATCGCGTAGGTTCCCAGAAAAGTGATCCAGAAGTGTAATTTGCCGAGCGTCGCGTCGAGCATCCGCCCCGTGATCTTGGGATACCAGTGGTAGATGCCGCCGAAGATCACCAGAATCGGCGCAACGCCCATCACCATGTGGAAGTGGGCGACGACGAACAGGGTGGCCGACAACGGCACATCCACGCTCAGATTGCCGAGGAACAGGCCGCTGGAGCCGCCGATGACGAAGGTGGCGACAAATCCCAGCGCAAACAGCATCGGGACCGTCAAATGGATGTCGCCGCGCCACAGCGTCAGAACCCAGTTGTAGACCTTGATGGCGGTCGGCAGGGCGATGGCGAGCGTGGTGACGGCAAACCAGTAGCCGAAATACGGGTTCATGCCGCTCACATACATGTGGTGTCCCCAGACGACCATGCTCAGAACGCCGATTGCAACGATCGCCCACACCATCATGCGGTAGCCGAAGATGTTTTTGCGCGCATGCGTGCTGATGAGGTCCGAGACGATGCCGAAAGCCGGCAACGCCACGATGTAGACTTCCGGATGCCCAAAGTACCAAAAGAGATGTTGGAACAAGATCGGGCTGCCGCCCGCGTATTTCGACTGCTCCCCGCCTTCGATGAGGGCCGGCATGAAGAAGCTGGTTCCAAGCGTCCGATCCAGCAGCATCATGACGCAGGCGACGAACAGACCGGGGAACGCCAACAGCGCCATGACCGCGGCCGTGACGATGCCCCACACCGTCAAGGGAAGGCGCATCAGCGTCATGCCGCGCGTGCGCCCCTGCAGCATTGTCACCACATAGTTCAAGCCGCCCATCGTAAAGCCGATGATGAAGAGGATGAGCGAGACCAGCATCAAGATAATGCCCCAGTCTTTTCCCGGCGTGCCGGAAAGGATGGACTGCGGCGGATAGAGGGTCCAGCCGGCGCCGGTTGGTCCGCCCGGCGCGAAGAAGCTCGCCATCAGCGCCGTCACCGCAAGCAGATAGACCCAATAGCTCAGCATGTTTGCGTAAGGGAAAACCATGTCCCGCGCGCCCACCATCAACGGGATCAGATAATTGCCGAAACCTCCTAACAGGATTGCGGTGAGCACGTAGACCACCATGAGCATGCCGTGCATGGTGACGAACTGATAGTAGCTGCTCACATCGATAAAGGAGAAGCGGCCGGGGAAAGCGAGTTGCAGACGCACCAGCCACGACAGCGCGAGGGCGACGACGCCAAGCGTCATTGCGGTGATCGAATATTGGATGGCGATGACCTTGGCGTCCTGGCTGAACACGTATTTGGTCAGCCAACTCTTGGGATGATAGAGTTCACCCTCCTCGACTTCCGCAGGTGGGACGGCGCTTTCCGCGCCTTGCGCCATATCGACCATCGCAACGCTCTCCTCGCTCCCGTTTCACCAGTTTCGTGCGAGTTCGACCATCATCGCGCGGACGCCCTTCTCTCGGCCGCGCCGCTCTCACGCAATTGCGCAAAGGTTTTTTGGGCGGCGAGCCAGGTTTGGTAATCGCTCTCGGATTGGATGACGACCTTGCCGCGCATTTGCGGATGCCCGACCCCACAATAGCCGGCGCACAAAATGTCGAACGTCGCGATTCTGGCGGGGGTGAGCCAGAAATAGGTGACCATGCCGGGCATCAAATCCATCTTGGCCCGAAACTCGGGCACATAGAAGTCATGCACGACGTCCAGGGAACGCAACAATAGCTTGACGGGCCTGCCGACCGGCAGATGCAGGTCGTCGCCAACGACCACGATATCGTCGCGCCCGTAAGGGTCGTTCGGATTCAAGCCCAAGGGATTGTCGGTGCCGACAAAGCGGACGTCGGATGCGCCCAGGCGATTGTCCTTGCCCGGAAAACGATAGCTCCACTGCCATTGCTGGCCGACGACTTCGACCTCGAGCGCTCCCTTCGGAACCGTGATGTAAAGGTTCCACACGAGGAGGCCTGGCGCCAACATGATTCCTATGCCCACCGCAGTCGCCAGCGCGAGCCCCAATTCGAGCTTCGTGTTCTCCGGTTCGTAGGCCGCTCGTCTTCCCTCTTGGTGATGGAAGCGGAATATGCTGTAGGCCATGAACAAGATGATGGCGATGCATACGACTCCGGTGATCGAGAACATGATGATCATCGTGTCGTCGATGTACCCCCAATTCGAGGCGATCGGCGTCCACCACCACGGGCTCAGGAAGTGAAACAGCACCGTGCCAACCGCCAGCAATAAAAATACGAGCGCGACAATCATTCGTTCTTCACCCTCGCCTCGAAAGGCTACAAAGTCCGCTAAGGTTACGAAATATCCATATGAGGCAGCTAGGACAGAAGAACAGTGGCCCCTCGCGCCTCGCAAGAATCGGCGCGGCGCACACGGCGCCGCTCACCCCTCCGCCTCTCGCGGGCCGGCGGCGTCTCGCGATTCGGGAATGGTCAGACGACGAGAACTCGCCCTACGAGCCTCGTTTCGACTCCGAAGAATTTTCCCTCGAAAACACCCACGCCGCGTGGATGATCAAGAGAGCGCCGAACACGCTGTGAACCAGCAGCGCGGCGAGCTCCGTCCAGAAGCCGAGGATCCACGGCGATACGAGCAGCAAGACGCCGACGATGAAATATTCCGGCTCTTCGGTGGGGTCGACCTCTTCGATGGCCATGCCGGAGAGAATGACCAGGATGACTGCCGAAAAGCACGTCGCAATAGTCGCCATGACGCTCGTATAATGCAACGCCCACGGCGACATGAACAACAGGGCCGCGACGGCCAAGCTCGTCCAGTCCGGGAGATGTGAGACTCTGCGCAGCTGCATGACAGGCCTCCTACATAAGGCGCGCCAGTGTTGAGATAGACTGGTCATTTGGCGCGCAACGCCATGCATTCAAGGGCGCGGCTAGAATCGCGGCTCGCATCGGCTTTGATCAAGATCATGGCGTAACCGGCGGCGCGCAATTGCAGCAGGCCGCTACTCGGCGTCGGCCTGTCGCGAGGGATGGGCGGCGGCGAAGGCGGGGAGCGCGGCGCAGGCGGCCTCGACGGCGCGGAGCTTGGGAAGATGCTCGAGAGGCGCTGCGAAGCGCCGCGCGCTAAACATCTGCGGGATGAGGAAGACGTCGGCGAGCGTCGGGCTCGACCCGAAGCAGAAGGGCGCGGGCGCGATCAGTTGCTCGATTGCTTCGAGCCCTCCCTTCAATATCCAGTGGCGAATCCAAGCGTCAACCGCCGCCTGGCTCTGCTTCAGCTCTCTCTCCAAGTAACCCACCACGCGCCGGTTGTGCAGCGGGTGGATGTCGCAAGCGATGGCGAGCGCCACGGCCCGCACCTTCGCGGCAAGGACGGCGTCCGCCGGGATAAGCCGCGGTTCGGGCCGCAGCGTATCGAGATACTCGATGATCGCCAGGGACTGCGTGAGCACGCTCCCATCGTCGAGTTCGAGCGCCGGCGCTAAGCCCTGTGGGTTCTTCGCCAGGAACTCTGGCCGCCGCTGCTCGTCCCGCATCAAATGCACGGGAACATGGTCGACCGCGACGCCCTTTAGATTGAGGGCGATGCGGACGCGATAGGCGGCCGAGGATCGGAAATAGCCATAGAGCTTCATTTTGCGAAATTTCCGCGCGCAACGCCCGACCCGGCCCTTCAATTGCGCCTGGCCTGCGATATCTTGAAGATAGCTCAATTTGCAAGGAGGGCCAGAGCATGGGAGCCTTCGCCGCCGGTCCAGCGCGTGCTGCGCTTTCGGTCGAGAACCCGATGGGCACCGACGGCTTCGAGTTCGTCGAATACGCGCATCCCGAGCCCGACAAACTCGGCGCTCTGTTCGAGCTGATGGGATTTAGCGCCGTGGCGCGGCATCGCTCGAAGCGCGTCGCCCTCTATCGTCAGGGTGACGTGAATTACGTCGTCAACGCCGAGCCCGACAGCTTCGCCGCCGGTTTCGCGAAAGCCCACGGACCTTGCGTATGCGCCATGGGCTTTCGCGTCGCCGACGCCGCGTACGCCTTTGAACGGGCGGTAGCGATGGGCGCGCAGCCGGTCTCGACCAAGGTCGGCCCGATGGAGCTCAACATCCCGGCGATCGAGGGCGTCGGCGGGGCGCTCATTTATTTCGTCGATCGCTATGGCGCCAAAGGCTCGATCTGGGACGTGGATTTCCGCTGGACGGCCGAGCGCGATCCAAAGCCCGAGGGCGCCGGCCTTTCCTACATCGACCATTTGACCCACAACGTTTATCGCGGCCACATGGACAGCTTGGCGGAGTGGTACAAGCGCTTCTTCAATTTCCGCCAGATCCGTTACTTCGACATCGAGGGCAAGCTCACCGGGCTGCATTCGCGCGCCATGACCAGCCCGTGCGGAAAGATACGCATCCCGATCAATGAAAGCGTCGACGACAACAGCCAGATCGAGGAGTATTTGCACGCCTATAAGGGTGAAGGCATTCAGCACATCGCCTGCGGATGCAGGAACATCTATGAGACGGTCGCCAAGCTGCGCCGGGATGGGCTCGAGTTCATGCCGGCGCCGCCGCACGCCTATTACGCCAAGGTCGACGAGCGCGTCCCCGGGCATGGCGAGCCGATCGATAAGCTCGAGGAGCTCGGCATTCTGATCGACGGCGAGGGAGTGGTCGGCGGCGGCGCGACCAAGGTGTTGCTGCAAATCTTCTCCAAGACCGTGATCGGCCCAATCTTCTTCGAGTTCATCGAACGCAAGGGCGACGAAGGTTTTGGCGAAGGCAATTTTCGCGCCCTGTTCGTATCGATCGAGGACGATCAGGTTCGCCGCGGCGTGCTGAAGGCTGCGGAGTGACATTCCTCTCCCCGCTTGCGGGGAGAGGTAAGGTGAGGGGCGTGGGGTATTACGCGGAAGGCTGATTACCCTTGGCAAACCGAAACTGTAACCGGCGTCGCTGGCGATACCCCCAACCCCCTCACCCCAACCCTCTCCCCGCAAACACGGGGAGAGGGAGATGCGAGGAGCCTTGAAATGCCCGCCACAGTGGCAGGCTATATGCCGGGCTTCGGCAACGACTTCGAGACGGAGGCTCTGCCCGGGGCTTTGCCCGTCGGCCAGAACTCGCCGCAGCGTTGCGCCTACGGCCTCTACGCCGAGCAGCTTTCGGGCTCGCCGTTCACCGCGCCGCGCGGCGCGAACGAGCGCTCCTGGCTCTATCGCATGCGTCCTTCGGTTCGCCACACGGGGCGGTTCGAACAGATCGAATTGCCCTTTTGGAAAACGGCGCCGGCGCCAGACGAGCACAACCTGGCGATCGGCCAGCTTCGTTGGAGCCCCGTTCCGATTCCAAATGCAAAACTCTCGTTCGTCGCCGGCGTTCGCACCATGACGACCGCAGGCGACGTCAACACGCAAACCGGCATGTCGGCTGGCCTCTATTTCGTCACGCAGTCGATGGTCGACGATTATTTTTACAACGCCGACGGCGAGCTGCTGGTCGTGCCGCAGCAGGGGAAACTGCTGTTCTTCACCGAGTTCGGCCGTATCGAGATTTCGCCTGGCGAGCTTTGCGTCATCCCGCGTGGCGTCAAATTCAAGGTCGAACTCGGCGAGGGGCCGGCGCGCGGCTATCTGTGCGAGAACTACGGCGCCAAATTCACGCTGCCCAATCGCGGCCCGATCGGCGCCAATTGCCTCGCCAACCCGCGCGATTTCAAGACGCCGGTCGCGGCCTTCGAGGACAAGGAGGCGCCGTGCCGATTGACGGTGAAGTGGTGCGGCAAGTTCTACATATGCGGGATCGATCACTCGCCTCTCGACGTCATCGCCTGGCACGGCAATTACGCGCCATACAAATATGACTTGCGAACCTTCGCGCCGGTCGGGGCGATTCTGTTCGATCACCCGGACCCCTCGATCTTCTCGGTGATGACGGCGCCGTCGGGCGAAGAGGGAAGCGCCAACATCGACTTGGTGATCTTCCCGGAGCGCTGGCTGGTGGCGGAGCACAGTTTCCGCCCGCCGTGGTATCACATGAACGTCATGAGCGAGTTTATGGGCCTGATCTATGGGCAGTACGATGCGAAGCCCGAAGGCTTCCTGCCGGGCGGCGTGTCGCTGCACAACTGCATGTTGCCGCATGGCCCCGACGCGACAGCCTTCGAGCAGGCGTCGAACGGCGAACTGCGGCCCGTGAAACTGACCAACACTTTGGCTTTCATGTTCGAGACGCGCTTTGCTCAGCACGTGACGAATTACGCCGCGACGCTCGAGACGCTGCAGGAAAACTACGCCGATTGCTGGTCGGGCTTGGCCAAGCGGTTCGACGGCCGGCCATGAGGGCTTTGGCATGAAGCTCGCTTCGCTGCGCAGCGGCCGCGACGGCCGGCTTGTGGTCGTGTCGAGAGATTTGACGCGCGCGGTTGACGCCGGCGCCGTCGCTCCGACGCTACAGGCGGCGCTCGACGACTGGGCGCATCTGGCCCCACAACTGGCGGCGCTCGCCGAGCAGGCGGAGGCCGGCGGGGCGGCGATCTTTCGCTTCCGCGAGCGCGACTGCGCTTCGCCATTGCCGCGCGCCTACCAGTGGGCCGACGGCTCGGCCTACGTGAACCATGTCATGCTGGTGCGCAAGGCGCGCGGGGCGGACATGCCCGCCTCGTTCTGGACCGACCCGCTCATGTATCAGGGCGGCTCCGACGCTTTTCTGGCCCCGCGCGATCCGATCCCGCTCGGCGACGTGAGTTTGGGGCTCGATCTCGAGGCGGAGGTCGCGGTGGTGACCGACGACGTTCCCATGGGCGTCGACGCGCAGGCGGCGAGGTCGCACATCAAGCTCATCATGCTCGTCAACGACGTGACGCTGCGGGGGCTCACCGCGAGCGAGCTCGCCAAGGGGTTCGGCTTTTATCAGTCGAAGCCAAGCTCGGCCTTCTCGCCCGCAGCGGTCACGCCCGACGAGCTCGGCGCCGCCTGGGACGGCGCCAGGCTCAGCCTGCCGCTGCTTTCTTACGTCAACGGCGCTCCGCTCGGCCGCCCCAACGCCGGCGTCGACATGACCTTCGATTTCGGCCAGCTGATCGCCCATGCGGCGCGCACCCGCGCCCTGGCGGCGGGCTCGATCATCGGCTCCGGCACGGTGTCCAATCGCGCCGCAGACGGCGGCCCCGGCAAGCCGATTGCGGCCGGCGGCCTCGGCTACTCCTGCCTTGCCGAGCAGCGGGTGGTTGAAACTCTGCTCGAGGGCGAACCGCACACGCCGTTCCTCAAACCCGGCGACACCGTGCGCATCGAAATGCTCGACGCGCACAAGCGCTCGATCTTCGGCGCCATCGAGCAGGAGGTGAAGGCGAAACGCGTCTGAGCAGAGTCACATTTACGAGTTGCAGATGCGATATGCGCAGCGCCATGCTGGCGATTTGCCGCAGCCAGCGTATAATGGCGAAGCTGGAGGAGCGTTTATGACCAATTCCGCGCGCATCATGCTCGACCCTGCCGTGCTCGCTGGAAAGCCGGTGATTCGGGGAACTCGCCTTTCCGTCGATTTCATCATCGGCCTCTTGGCCGACGGCTGGAGTGAAGCCGACATTTTGCAAAACTATCCGGGCGTCACGCATGAGGATATCACGGCCTGCTTGGCGTACGCGCGTGATGTATTGAGGTCCGAGAAGGTCTATCCGAGCGCCGCCTGAAATGCGCTTCCTCGCCGACGAGAATTTTCCAGGCGACGCCGTCGCCATGCTGGAGGGCGCCGGACACGATGTCGTTTGGGTCCGTATGGCAGCGCCGGGAGCCAAGGACGAGCATATCCTTGCCTGGGCCGAGCGTGAGGGGCGCATTCTGCTCACCTTCGATAAGGATTTCGGCGAGCTCGCATGGCGCGCCGGTCTTCCGGCGTCGTGCGGGGTCGTGCTTTTCCGGCTGCCGATGCCGGCCGCCGGTTCGGTCGGCGCGGCGCTCGCCGCCCGGATAGCGGAGCGTAACGATTGGACCGGGAACTTTTCCGTGATCGAGCCGGGACGGGTTCGGATGCGATCACTCTGATGCGTCCGGCTCCGGTCGAGACGTCTCGAACCCTTCTCGCCATCGAGCAGGAGGTGAAGGCGACAAGATTTTGAACAAGATCGCGTCGGCCGCTCGTCGAGCCGCCGCTTCCAGGCAAGGCCGACGGGACCGCCGGGTTAGGCGAGTGGAGACATTTGCGCGATGCAATGATAGAGTCGAGCCATGAAATTTACGCGCATCACCATCGATCCCGGCCTTTGCACAGGAAAGCCCTGCATCCGTGGTTTGCGTTTTCCCGTGGCGCGTTTGCTGGGCCTGCTCGCCGCGGGGGGAAACCCGCGACGCCATCCTCGCGGCCTATCCTTACTTGGAAGCGGCGGACATAGACGAGGCGTTGCGATACGCGGCGTCTCTCGCCGAGGACGAGACCTTCGAGCTGGCGCGGTGAGGGTGCGGGGTGAGATTTCTGATCGACATGCCGTTGTCGCCAGCGCTTGCGCGATGGCTTGTCGAGGAGGGATGCCGACGGCCTCGACAGGTGCATTCTGACGGTCGACCGCGACCGCGTCGGCGGCGGAGATTGCCGATCGATGGAGGAATCTGACAGCGATCGAGCAACAAGCGCGGCCGGCGGCTTCGACTGCTCATTGTACGCACGAAAAACCCCCACGAGCGCGGGGCGCTCGATCTTCGGCGCCATCGAGCAGGAGGTGAAAGCGGACAGGTCCTGCGTCAGTCATCCCCCGTCGTCGGGAACTTGGCGAGCGACGGCGAGTTATTCTCAGGAAATGCAATCTCGTCCACGTGACGTTGGATGTGGCGTTTTTTAGGGTTCTTACAGGGAGGTCATCATGGGCAATCCATTCGTGCACGTCGAGCTCAACACGACAGACGTGGAGAAGGCCAAGGCCTTTTACGGACAGCTGTTCGATTGGAAGCTCGAGGACGCGTTCGAGGGCGTTTACACCATGATCCGGGTCGGCGAGGGGACCGGGGGCGGTCTGATGAAGCACCCGATGCCGGGCGCGCCTTCGACATGGCTGGCCTATGTGCATGTTGACGACCTCGCGGCGGCGACCGCCAAAGCCAAGTCGCTCGGGGCGAGCATAATCAAGGATAAGACAGACGTGCCGAATTACGGGTCGTTCAGCATCATCATGGACCCGACCGGCGCCGTTCTCGGTCTGTGGGCGCCCAAGAAAGCTTGACAGGGTTCCGTTCACTCCCACGGCGCCTGCGCCTTGCCCTTGGCGCGGAAGTAATGGAAATCGCCTTTCGTGACGATCCGGTCGCTTGGCGCGAGCTCGTGGGCCTCGATGTCCGCCGCCGACCGCAGGCGATCGTAAAGCGGTCCGAAGTCCTCGTAACAATCGTGAAGGAGGCGCTCAAAGCTCTCGATGACGAAATAGGTCTGCTGGAAGTCGTTGATGATGTATTTCGTGCGCATGACCCGCTCGAGGTCGAAGGCGACCCGGTTCGGGGACGTATCCTCGAGCGAAAAAACGGTCTCGGCCGGCGACGACATGATGCCGGCGCCGAAGATGCGCAAGCCCCGCGGCGTCGCCATCAAGCCGAACTCGACGGTGTACCAATAGAGGCGGGCGAGGTTGGGCAGTTGCCCTCGCTCGAGCGCCCTGCGGCCGCCCTTGCCGTAAGCCTCGAGAAACTCCGCGTAGACCGGATTGGCGAGCAGCGGCACATGGCCGAACACGTCGTGGAAAATGTCCGGCTCTTCGAGATAGTCGAGCTCCGACTCGGGCCGAATGAAAGCGCCGGCGGGAAAGCGACGGTTGGCGAGATGATCGAAAAAGGCGTCGTCGGGGATGAGGCCGGCGACCGCCACGACGCTCCAGCCGGTGATCGCCGACAATCGCTGGCTTAAGTCCGCGAATTCGGGAATGCCGCCATGGGACAGCTCGAGGCGCGCCATGGCGTCGAGCGCCTCTTGACACGCGCGGCCCGGCAACAGCGTCGCCTGACGAGCGAACAGCCGGTTCCAACGGTCGTGCTCTTCACCCGAGTAGGACGGCCAATTCTGGTCGATGGTCCAGTCGGCGTTGCGCGGCGCGTCAGCGTAGCGATTCTTTGGTCCGGTCTCGAGGCTCGGTTGACTCATTTGGCTCTCCTGGGCGGCAAAGCCCGACAAAGCCTTCTAGCGAACGCTATAGATATGGTTGCGTGGACCTCGCTCGAAAAGAGGCGTTCTCCCACCTTTACGCGCCGAATGCGGCCGGGGTTTCACCCAGCGCAAAATGCGCGGTGAAATGACGAAGAAACGGCGCCTGTCTGGTGATCCGATAGGGGAGGATGGCGTCGCGCCGGCGCCAGACGAGATCGAGCACTTCGATGACGTAGTCGAAATGGCTTTGCGTATAGACGCGGCGCGGGAAGGCGAGCCGCACCAATTCGCGCGGCGCCGCCGTTTCCTCGCTCGCGCCTTCCAAGCGGCGGCCGAACATGACGCTGCCGAGCTCCACGGCGCGAACGCCGCCCTCGAGATACAATGCGTTGACGAGCCCGATGCCGGGATAATCGCTCGGCTCTAGATGCGGGCAGAACGCCGCCGCGTCGATGAACACCGCATGGCCGCCGGCCGGGCGCACGATCGGGACGCCGCGCGCAATGAGGCTGGAGGCCATATATTCCACGGTGGCATGGCGGTAGCGCTGGTAGTCATATTCCAACGCTTCCTTGAGCCCGACGGCGATGGCTTCCAGGTCCCGCCCGGCGAGCCCGCCATAGGTGGGAAAGCCTTCGGTCAGGATCAGCAGGTTGCGGAAGTCTTCGGCCCATTGATCGTCATGGCAGCCGAAAAAACCGCCGATATTCGCCAGACCGTCCTTCTTGGCGCTCATCGTCGCCGCATCGGCGAGCTGGAACATTTCGTTAGCGATGTCCATGAGGCTGTGGTCGGCGAAGCCCGGCTCGTATTCCTTGATGAAATAAGAGTTCTCGGCATAGCGGCAGGCGTCGATGACGAGAGGAATGCGATGTTTGCTGAGCAGTTGCTTGACCGCTCTGATATTTTCCATGGAAACCGGCTGACCGCCGCCGGCGTTGTTCGTCACCGTAATCATGCAGAAAGGAATGTTATTTGAGCCTTTGGTTTTGATGATCTGTTCGAGCCTGGCGAGATCCATATTCCCTTTAAATCGCAGCTCGGAATAAATGTCTTGGCCTTCTGGCGTGAGCACATCCAGAGCCTTGGCGCCGACATATTCGATATTGGCGCGGGTGGTGTCGAAATGGCTGTTGTTGGGAACGATGTCGCCTGCTTTGAGGCGCGTCGCGGCGAGAATGCGCTCGGCGGCTCGGCCTTGATGGGTGGGGAAGATATGCTTGAAGCCGGTGATCTCGCGCACCGTTTTTTCAAAGCGACGCCAAGACATGCTTCCCGCATAGCTTTCGTCGCCAAGCATGAGCGCGGCCCATTGCCGCTCCGACATCGCGCCCGTGCCGCTGTCGGTCAAAAGATCGATGGTGATGTCTTCGGCGTCGAGCAGAAACACGTTGTTGTGCGCCGCCGCCAGCCGCGCTACGCGATGGCTGCGCGTGGTGATGGGCAACGCTTCGGTCATCTTGATGCGGAACGGCTCGATGATCGTGTGCATGAGGCGAGTCTCGGGCGTTCTCCTTCTCCCGCTTGCGGGAGAAGGTGGCGCGCGAATGCGCGACGGATGAGGGCGGGCGCCGCTACGCGAGCACAACGGCCCTCACCCGACCCAGCTTCGCGGGAGAAGGGAACGCGCGAAGCGATCAAGCGCAGACCGTATCATACCATCTCCGGGTGATCAGTTCGCACGTTTCCCCTGTCGCGCCGGGAACGGGCCGGCGGATGCATATTGGGCGCGGCGTTTGCCCCATCGTCCATCGCCCGTCAAACCGCTTGCGTCGCTGCGCTTTGCAAGCGGTTCCTTCACTTCGTTACGGCCCTTCGGGTGACCGGCGATGGCCGATGGGGCATGTTGGCAATCGTTCCCTTTGGTGAATTTGCCGCGCTGGAAGCGCAGCAAGTTCACCAAAGGGAACGGATGCACCTGTGCGCCATCCGCAGGGCTCGTCACCCGCAGGGGCGAAGCGCAGCGGAGCAGTCGCGCAGCGACTTGACGAGGCCTGCGGATGGCGCGACCGCCTGCGAACTGATCACCCGGAGATGGTATCACAGCTTCCGCAAGGCGACTTCCTCGATGCGGTGATCGGCGCTCTTGGTCAGAATGAGGCTGGCGCGCGGGCGCGTCGGGGAGATGTTCTGACGCAGATTCTCGAGGTTGATGCGCCGCCAAATGTCGCTGGCCACGCGGACCGACTCGTCGTCGCCAAGATCGGCGTATTTGCGAAAGTACGAGCGCGGATCGCGGAAGGCCGTCTGGCGCAGCCGCTGAAACCGCTCGATGAACCACGTCTCGAGTATGTCCTCGCTGGCGTGCAGATAGACCGAGAAATCGAAGAAATCCGACACAAAAGGAATCTCGCGCCCGTCGCGCGGCGGTCGGTTCGGCAGGAGAACATTGACGCCCTCGACGATCAGAATGTCGGGACGATCGACGATGGAGCTCTCGCCTTCCACCACGTCATAGGTAAGATGCGAATAGACGGGCGCCGCGACATTGCGCTGGCCGGCCTTCACATCGGAGAGAAAGCGCAGCAAGCCGCGATTGTCGTAGCTTTCGGGAAAGCCTTTCTTGTCCATAAGCCCGTCACGCTCGAGCACGCTGTTCGGCAGCAGAAATCCGTCGGTCGTGACGAGTTCGACCTTGGGCGTGTTGGGCCAGCGCGACAGCAGCGCCTTCAGGAGGCGCGCGGTCGTCGATTTGCCGACCGCGACCGATCCGGCGACGCCGATGATGTAAGGCGTCTTGCCGTCCTCGGCGCCCAGGAACCGCTGCGTCGCCTTGTAGAGACCTTGCGTCGCCGCGACATAGAGCGCCAACAGGCGCGACAGCGGCAGATAGATTTCGATGACCTCCTCGAGCGAGATTGGATCATCAAGCGATTTGAGCCTGGTCAGATCATTCGAGGTCAAGGTGAGCGGCGTATCGGCGCGCAGCGTGGCCCATTCGGCCCGCGTGAAGCGGCGATAGGGGGAGAGGATGGCCGCGCCCGGCGCAAGGGATTCGGCGATCATCGCGTTTCTCCGCGCGCGGCCTTCTCGGCCAGCCCAGACTGTTTCGTTCGCTGCTCGAGCTCGTTCAACACGTCGGAAAATTCGATCTCACGCGCTTCGAGCAGCACCAGCAAATGATACAACACATCGGCGGCTTCGCTGGTCAGGGCGCGCGCATCGCCTTCGATCGCGGCGATCACCGCCTCGATCGCTTCTTCGCCGAATTTTTGGGCGATTTTGGCGGGACCGGCCGCGAGCAGGCTCTTCGTGTAGGATTGCGCGGCGTCGGCGGCGCGCCGCGCTTTGATGATCGCCGCC
Source organism: Methylocystis sp. (assembly GCA_016178015.1). Classification (GTDB taxonomy): domain Bacteria; phylum Pseudomonadota; class Alphaproteobacteria; order Rhizobiales; family Beijerinckiaceae; genus Methylosinus. The sequence goes on from JACOUB010000032.1 coordinate 67,765, forward strand.
AGACGTTCAAGGGAGAAGTCGCTCATATCGGCTCCAAACCGTCGAGCCGCATGGGCAGCCCGGCGCGCGCCATGAAAGTCTTCGCCTGCCCGATCGAATATTCGCCGAAGTGGAAGATCGAGGCCGCGAGCACGGCGCTGGCGTGGCCTTCGCGCACGCCTTCGACGAGATGTTCGAGCGCGCCGACGCCGCCCGAGGCGATCACCGGAACAGGGACGCTGTCGGCGACGGCGCGCGTCAATTTTATGTCGAAACCGCTTTTCGTGCCGTCCCGATCCATCGAGGTGAGCAGGATTTCGCCCGCGCCGAGACTGACAACTTCGCAGGCGTAGCGGACAGCGTCAATGCCGGTCGGCCGGCGGCCGCCGTGGGTGAATATCTCCCACCTGCCGGCCCCAACCCGCTTGGCGTCGATCGCCACGACGATGCACTGGGCGCCGAATTTCTCCGCCGCCGCGCGCACGAATTGCCGATTGGCGACGGCGGCGGAATTGATCGAAACCTTGTCCGCGCCGGCGCGCAGCAAGTTGCGGATGTCGTCGAGCGTGCGCACGCCGCCGCCGACGGTGAGCGGCATGAAGCAGACTTCCGCCGTGCGCCGCACGACATCGAGCAGAACGCCGCGGTTCTCGTGACTGGCGGTGATGTCGAGAAAGCACAATTCGTCGGCCCCCGCCGCGTCATAGGCGATGGCGCATTCGACCGGATCGCCGGCGTCGCGCAAACGTAAGAAATTGACGCCCTTGACGACGCGGCCGTCCTTCACGTCGAGGCAAGGAATGACGCGCGCTTTCAGCATCAGGCGGCTTGTTCCAAAGGTGTTTTCTCCAGCGCCAAGAAACATTTTCCCGTCATGCCCGCGCTTGTCGCGGGCATCCACGCCGATAAGCCGCAACGCCTTCTGAAGGAGAGGCAAGACATTTCCGCTTCCTTATGAAGGAGTTCCTGTCACGTCCCGGCGTGGATGGCCGGGACAAGCCCGGCCATGACGCTCTGATGGGCCAACATTTCGCGCCGCTGATATAATATTTACAAGGCCTGATGGCGAATCTGAGGATGTCCTTGGCGCTCATACCCGCGCCTCTCTCGCCGCTCCGATCAACGCCAGCGCCGCCGCTGGGTCGAGCCGCCCGTCATAGAGCGCGCGGCCGATGATGGCGCCCGCGAGTTTCCCGCAGTCGGGCCGGAGCAACCGCTCGATATCGGCGAGCGAGGCGAGACCGCCGGACGCGACGACGGGAATCGTCACGGCTTCGGCCAACGCCAACGTGGCTTCGACATTGAGCCCCTTCAGCACGCCGTCGCGCGAGATGTCGGTGTAGACGATCGCCGCGACGCCCGCGTCCTCGAAGCTGCGGCCAAGATCGAGCGCCGCCACGCGCGTCGTGCGCGCCCAGCCCGCGACGGCGACCAGTCCGTCACGCGCGTCGACGCCGACCACGATACGGCCGGGATAGAGGCGCGCCGCTTCCCGCACCAACTCCGGATGCTCGACCGCCGCCGTGCCGATGATGACGCGCGTCACGCCGTTGTCGAGCCAGCGCCCGATCGCGCGCATGTCGCGGATGCCGCCGCCGAGCTGCACGGGGATATTCACGGCGGACAGGATCGCCTCCACGGCGCGCGCGTTGATCGGCGCGCCGGCGAAGGCGCCGTCCAGGTCCACGACGTGCAGATATTCGAAACCCTGCCGCTCGAAAGCGAGCGCCTGCGCCGTCGGATCGTCATTGAACACCGTCGCGGAGGACATCACGCCCAGGGCGAGACGCACGCACTGGCCGTCCTTGAGATCAATGGCGGGAAACAAGATCACGGACGCCACCTCAGAAAGTTGGCGATCAAGGCGAGGCCGAGCTTCTGGCTCTTCTCTGGATGAAATTGGGTTCCGGCGAGATTGTCGCGCGCCACCGCGGCGGTCAGCAGCTGGCCGTAATCGGCCGTCGCAAGAACATGCTCCCTCACGGTCGGAATCAGTTGATAGGAATGCACGAAATAGGCATGCAGGCCCCGCGCGCCGGTTTGAATCCCATCAAACAGCGCATGCGGGCGCATAAGCTCCAGCGTGTTCCAGCCCATATGCGGAATTTTCAGCGCCGGGTCAGCCGGCTCGATCGCCGCGACGTCGCCGGCGATCCAATCGAGACCCGGCGTTTCGCCATGCTCGAGCCCGCGCGTCGCCAGCAGCTGCATGCCGACGCAAATCCCTAAGAACGGCCTGCCCCTGTCGATGACCGCCTCGCGCAGCGCCGCATCAAGGCCTGGGGAGGCCGAGAGCCCACGCCGGCAATCGGCGAAGGCGCCGACCCCCGGCAGCACGAGGCGCTCGGCGCAGCGCACGATGTCGGGATCGTTGGTTATACGAATGTCGCCTGCCCCGCTCGTCTCGCGCGCGGCGCGCTCGAACGCTTTCAACGCCGAATGCAGGTTGCCGGAGCCGTAATCGATGATCGCGACGCTCAAGTTTCGCGCTCCTCGCCCAAGCCGCTGACCACAGGCTCGCTGGAAGAAGCGGCGGACGGCGAAGCGGCCGGAGCAAGAGGCGGCGCAACGGGCGCCGCTGCGCGCCATGAATTGAAGAACGCCTCCTCGACCTCATCGAGATTTTCGCCGACGACGACGGCGCTCTCCACATAGCCGCGGCGCGCCAGCGTCCAGGCGACGAGGCGCGACCCCTCGAGAGCGAAAGCGAGGCTGACCGCAATGCCGGCGACGGAAATCGCCGCGGACGGCAGCTCCAGCCGAGAGCCGGCGGCCGTCAACAGAATAAGCGCCAGCAGCGACAACGAAGCGGCCAGCCAGGCCCTGTTCCAGGCGAGCCACAGCGGCCCGAACACGAAGGCGGACATGGAAAATCCATCGCGCAAGAAAACGATCTGCTCCGCTGAGGCGGCTTCGCCGTTAGAGCCCTTGGGAAGGTGAACGGTATAGACGGCCATTGAATGCGCGCTTCCTCACGTCGTCAGCGTGCCTTTGGTGGATGGAACGTCGCCGGGGCGGCGCGCGTCGATCGCCACCGCCTTGCCGAGCGCGCGCGCCAAACCTTTAAAACAGCTCTCGGCGATATGGTGGCTGTTGGCGCCCTTCAACGATTCGACATGCAGCCCGATCCGCGCGTTGGCGGCGAACGCCTGGAAGAATTCGCGCACCAGTTCGGTGTCGAAATCGCCGATCTTGTCAGCAGCAAAGGCTACGTCGAACACCAGGAAGGGCCGCCCCGAGACATCGACGACGACGCGGGACAGGGCTTCGTCGAGCGGCACGTGGGCCTCGCCATAGCGCGCAATGCCCTTGCGTTCGCCGAGCGCCTTGTCGACCGCCTGCCCCAAGGCGATGCCGACGTCCTCGACGGTATGATGGGCGTCGATATGGAGATCGCCCTTGGCCTCCAACTCGAGGTCGAGCGGCGCGTGCCGGGCGAGCTGATCGAGCATATGGTCGAAGAAGCCGACGCCGGTCGCAATGACGGATTTTCCCGTCCCATCGAGATCGACGGCGACGGAAATGCGGGTTTCCTTGGTGGTGCGCTCGATCTTGGCGCTGCGCATGGCTGATAAAGCTTTCGAAACGAGGGGCCTCGAGGGGCCGCTGGCGGCGCTTGTAGCAATTTGCCGGCCGATTTGCCACTTGGCTGTCGCCGCTTCGCGCGCGGCAAGGGCGCCGAGAGGAATCCCTCTTAAATTCCGGCTACTGGTCTGCTTCAGCCTCATTGAAAGGATTGTCTGCCGTGAACAGCCCCCTCCCTGTCCCTCCCCCGCGTTCCGCGGGAGAGGGGACCCTAACGATCGGCGCTGTCGCAGTCTCGATGAAGCGCCCGAGTCTGCCCCCTCTCCCGCAAGCGAAGCGCGCGGGGGAGGGTTGGGGAGGGGGAATGCACCCTTCCAAATTCAATGACGCAGGCCACTACCTTGGAAATGGGCTAAGCTCGCGGCCTTGCGACGCCGGGATGTTTCATGAACGATACGCCAACGCCATCGCCCCGCCGCGCCTTCGGGCGCTCGTGGAGCGATTTTCAGCCGACGGAAGCGGAAACGAAGCTCGCCGAAGCGGCGGGCACGGGGGAGGGCTGCGTCCTCGGGAACGAGGTTCCCGAGAAAGCGACTTTGGAAAACACGATCCGCGCCGGTTTCCTGCGCTTTCTGGCGCTCGGCGGCGACGAGTCGACGCCCGTGCATGAGACAGGAGTGCGGCTAAGATACGCCTTCATAAAGGGGGCACTCGACCTTCTAGGCGCGAAGCTACCGTTCGATCTCACGCTTCAGGGTTGCCGCTTCGACTCGCCGATCGTGCTACAGGGCGCGCGTGGCCGGACGATCTCTTTGGAGGGTAGTCACCTCGTTGGGTTCATGGGAGATCGCCTCCGACTCGACGGCGGCCTGTTCCTGCTCAAGGTTCACGCAGCAGGCGCAACGCGCCTCGCCGGCGCGCGGATCAAAGGCGATTTCACATGCAGTGGCGGGAAGTTCAACAGCGCGGACGGCTCTGCGCTCCACTTCGACGGCGCCGAAATTGGCGGCGCCGTGTTTCTCAATGGCGGCTTTCACGCGAGGGGCGCAACGCGCTTGGCCGGCGCGCGGATCGCGGGCGATCTCACATGCAATGGCGGGCGATTCGAGAACGCAGGCGACTATGCGCTCGCCTGCGACAACGCGAAAATCGATGGCGCTCTTTTCTTCTGTAACGAAAAAAATGCGAAGGGAGAAAACTTTCTCGCTCACGCAGAAGGAATCGTCTCGTTTGCTCATGCGGAAATCGGAACGCTCAGAGACGACCCCGCTCTTTGGTCAGAGCATTCGCTTCACTTGGAGGGATTTCGGTACCAACGCATCACATCTATGTCGCCGCTCGACGCCAAGACGCGCATTAAATGGCTCTACAAGCAACAAAAGAGATTTTTAGAAGGGGAGAATTTCGCGCTCCAGCCTTGGACGCATCTCGCCAAGGTGCTGCGCGAGCAAGGCCATTTTCGCGAGGCGGCGGACGTGGACATCGCCCGCGAAGATCTGCTGCGCGAGGTCGGCCGCATCGCTCCGCGTCCGTCGCTGCGAGGCTGGTGGAAGTATCTCCTGACGCCAGTGAACGAACGCGCGGAGCGCGACCCCAAATTTTCGACCTCCGCGCAGGCGAAATTGCTCCTGAACCTCGTTCCCTGGGTCGCTCACTGGTTCTATGGCCGCTTCTCCGGCTATGGCTATAAGCCGGAATGCGTCGTCTATATCGCGTTCGCGTCCTGGCTGGGCTTTGCGGCCTTGTACAGCTGCGCCGCGTCGCGCGGCGTTTTCGCCCCGAGCAGCCCGCCTGTGTTTCAAAACAAGGACTATGAGCACTGCCGCCCCGAAGCGCCGGCGACGCCCGCCAATGGCAAAGCGAAAATCGGCAATTGGACGAAGTGTCCGGGGCTTCCCGGTGAATACACGTCTTTCAGCGCTTTGGCCTATTCCGCCGATCTCATCCTGCCGGTGGTGAGCCTCTCGCAAGCCAAAGACTGGACGCCGATCACTGAGGGCGACCCGTGGCTGTCGCTTGGCTACTGGGTGCGCCGCGCGACATGGTTCGAGGAAATCTTCGGCTGGGTCGCGGCCCTGACGCTCGCCGCCATCGCCTCCGGCCTCGTCAAGCGCCGAGATGGGGAATAGGGAAGGGCGCGAATAAGGATTTCGGAAGATCAATCCGCCGGCCCCGTCCAGTCCGTCACTTTCACCAAGGGCGCGAGCCGTAAAAGCGTCGCGTCGTTGGAGACGAGCGTTGCGCCCGCCGCCTTGGCGTGCGCCGCGATCAACATGTCCATGTTCGTGAGCGATCGACCCTTCTTTTCGAGGGAATGACGCAACGCTGCATATTCAGCCGCCGCTTCGGAGGTCCAAGGCAAGATCGAAACATGCGACAGGAAATTTTCAACGAGCGCCGCCAGTTTCGGCGCGTTCGGCTTTCGCGCGACGCCGAAACGAAGTTCGGCTTCCGTCAGGACCGATATTGCCTGGCGCGACAGGGGAACCGAAAGGAGCCGTTGCCGCAACGGCGCCGACGCGCCCTTGATGATGAAGCTCGCCGTGTTGGTGTCGAGCATGAAAAGCGTTGCAGACATTGCGCGAGATCAGGGAAAGTCGCGCTGCGGCGGCGGGCTCCTGTCGCGGTCGTCCATGAAATCCGAAGGGACTTCGATTTTCGCCGCCAGCTCGAAGAAATCCGCCCAGTCGGTCGGCCTCTTGGACAAAATAACGTCGCCCGTCGCCGCGTCGCGACGGATATAGACTTCGTCCCCTTCGAATTTGAATTGCGCGGGCAAGCGCACCGCTTGGCTGCGGCCATTTCGGAACAGCTTGGCGGTCGCGGGCATGGACGCTCCCTTTTTGGTCTATATTGTGATATATACCGGCGAGGGTCCTGGCGCAAGATGACGAAAGATTCTCACATCCCGCCCAAAATCTCCGCCACGGTGAAGATGTCCTTGTCACCGCGCCCGCACAGATTCATCACCATGATGTGGTCCTGCGGCTTTTTCGGCGCGAGTTCGATCACCTTGGCGAGCGCATGGGCGGGCTCCAAGGCCGGGATGATGCCTTCCAGCTTGGAGCAGAGCTGGAAGGCATTCAGCGCCTCCTTGTCGGTGGCGTTGAGATATTTCACGCGACCCGACTCGTGCAGCCAGGAATGTTCCGGCCCGACGCCGGGATAATCGAGGCCGGCCGAAATCGAATGACCCTCGAGAATCTGGCCGTCGTCGTCCATCAGCAGATAGGTGCGGTTGCCGTGCAGCACGCCCGGCCGTCCGCCGGTCAGCGAGGCCGCATGGCCGTTCGGCACATCGATGCCATGGCCCGCCGCCTCGACGCCATAGATTTCGACCCCTGGGTCGTCGAGAAAGGGGTGAAACAGGCCGATGGCGTTGGAGCCGCCGCCGATGCACGCGACCAGCGAATCCGGCAGACGCCCCTCCGCCGCGATGATCTGTTCGCGCGTCTCATTGCCGATGATCGACTGGAAATCGCGCACCATGGCGGGATAGGGATGCGGTCCCGCCACCGTGCCGATGCAATAGAAGGTGTCGGCGACGTTGGTGACCCAATCGCGCAGCGCTTCGTTCATCGCATCTTTCAGCGTGCGCGCGCCCGATTGCACGGGGCGCACTTCGGCGCCCAGCATCTTCATGCGAAAGACGTTCGGTTTCTGCCGCTCGACGTCGACCGCGCCCATGTAGACGACGCATTCGAGGCCGAAGCGCGCGCAGGCGGTGGCGGCGGCGACGCCATGCTGGCCGGCGCCGGTTTCGGCGATGATGCGCTGCTTGCCCATGCGCCGGGCGAGCAGGATCTGCCCCAGCACATTGTTGATCTTGTGCGCGCCGGTGTGATTGAGTTCGTCGCGCTTGAAATAAATTTTCGCGCCGCCGTCGCCGCCGGCCCGCAGATGCTCGGTCATGCGTTCGGCGAAATAGAGCGGGCTGGGACGCCCGACGTAGTGCTTCAGCAGATCGTCGAGTTCGCGCTGGAACGCCGGATCGGCCTTGGCTTCTCCGTAGGCGCGTTCGAGATCGAGAACGAGCGGCATCAGCGTTTCGGCGACGAAGCGGCCGCCGAAGATGCCGAACCGGCCGTTCTCGTCGGGGCCGGTGCGGAAGGAATTGGGAGCTTGTGTGTTCAACGCGCGGTCCTCGCGGGTTGGGAGCGCCGCCTTATTAGACCGTTCCTCCCTGCGATGAAAGCGTTCGAACGGCCTCGATGAAGGCGATGATGCGGCCCTCGTCTTTGACGCCTCGCGCGCTCTCGACGCCGGAGGAGACATCGACTCCCGGCGCGCCAGTTAGTCGCAGGGCTTCCCCGACATTGTCCGCGTTTAACCCGCCCGACAGCAGCCACTTGCCGGGAAAGGACAGATTCCGCAACAGCCGCCAATCGAAGCTGCGGCCGGCCCCGCCGGGAACGGAGGCGTCCGGCGCTGGCTTGGCGTCGAGCAGCATGATGTCGGCGACGCCTTCATAGGCGGCGGCGCCTCGCACATCCTCGGCGCGAGCGACGCCGACCGCCTTCATGACCGGCAACCCGAATCGCGCTTTCACCTCGCCGACGCGCGCCGGCGTCTCGCGCCCATGCAGTTGCAGGAGAGCCGGTTGCAGAGCGGCGACGATCGCTTCGATCTCTTCGTCGCTCGCGTCCACGGTGAGCGCCACCTTGCGAATGCGTCCCTGCGCCCGTCGCCCGAGCTCGCGCGCGGCGTCGAGCCCGATATGACGCGGGCTCTTCTCGAAGAAGACGAACCCCGCCATATCGGCGCCGGCCGCAACCGTCGCCTCGAGCGTTTCCGCCGTGGATAATCCGCAGATCTTTACTGTGACGGCGTTCAAGAAACCATGCTCCGCCGACGCTGGAAGGAATCGCCTTTCCCATTCACGCGCGGCTGTCGGGGGAAAGAGTTGGGTGAATCGATTTGGCGCGGGCGCATGCTCCGCAAAGCCGAGCGTTCTCGGTTATTTTCTGGGCGTCCGCGCCCGCCGGCGGGCGGCGCCGCTTCGAGCGCCGCCAGAGCGCCGCCATCGAGCAGCCCCGCCCGTAAACCCAAGCAAACGAAACATCAAAACCTCGCCAGACCAGCTGAGTTTAAGCTACGCATGATTTCCCCAGACAGCCCCGCGCCCGCGGGGAGAGGGAACGCCCTCGAGCGATTCAGTCGGGTTGTCGCCAACAGGTCCCGCCAACGCCCGCTCGCCCAAGGCGATCAGAGCCGCGCGCAACGCCTCGTCCGTCACGCCCTCCGTCGCCGCCCTTGCTTTGGCGCGCGCCGCGGCGTCTGGGGGCGCGACCTTGCGGGGCGCGGCGCCGTCCTCGCCCAGCGGCTCCTGGCGAATGGCGATGCGGCCGACGCACCGCCAGCCCAGATGCGCGTTTACGCGCGCGACAATCGCGTCGCTCATGTGTTGAATATCGAGCCCGAAGCCCGGCTCGACGCGCAGCACCAAGATCGCCGGCTCTTCCCGCTTGTCGGGAGCGCGCGATTTGGCGCGCGGCGGCCATTGCAAGCGGATCGGCCGGCACATGGCGGCGATCCGCGCGCCGATGATCGCCTCCCAGCGCACGAGCAGCGACGATTCGGCAAACCCCTGCCGCGCGACCAGCGGGTCCAGCGCGCGGTTGACGAGATCCGCGAGCGGGCGCGACCTTTGTTTGGGACGGCCGGCGCCGGATATGCTCATGTGCACGCCTCTCCCTTGCGCAATTCGCCTTCGTCCCGCTATTTGTCGCCGGCGATGGTAGCCGCTCCTGCTAAGATACGAAAGCCCAAGTCGGCGCAACTCCAGGGTAATCGGATGAACGATTTTCCTCATCCTGAGGAGCCCGCGAAGCGGGCGTCTCGAAGGACGAGGAAATCGTTCTGTACGAAGTCATCTTCGCCCTCGTGCTTCGAGACGCGCCACCGATCTCGGGTTTACCCGAGATCGGATTTACGATGCCCAAGTCGGGCAGGCCCGACTTGGGGTGGCGCTCCTCAGCATGAGGGCGAAGGCGCGCCGCAACCGCCGCGATCTGCCGTGGCGCGCGCCGCCGGGCGAGACGCCCGACCCTTACGCGGTGTGGCTGTCCGAGATCATGCTGCAACAGACCACGGTCGCAGCCGCCAAGCCCTATTTTGCCGCTTTCCTGTCACGTTGGCCGCACGTGGAGGCGCTGGCCAAGGCGCCGCTCGACGAGGCGATGAAAGCCTGGGCGGGCCTCGGCTATTACGCGCGGGCGCGCAATATGCACGCTTGCGCGGGGCTCGTCGCAACAAAATATCGTGGACGCTTTCCGACGAGCGAGCTTGAACTCCGCGAGCTGCCGGGCGTCGGGCCATACACGGCGGCGGCGATCGCGGCGATCGCCTTCAACCGGCCGGCAATCGTGGTGGATGGCAACATCCAGCGCGTGGTCGCGCGGCTGTTCGCGGTTTCCGAGCCGCCGCGTCAAGCCAGGACGAGGATAGCCGAACTGCTGGCAAGCCTGCTGTCGCCCGAGCGGCCGGGCGATTTCGCGCAAGGATTGATGGACCTCGGCGCCGGCGTCTGCACGGCGCGCGCGCCAAGCTGCGGCGCTTGCCCGTTCGCCGGCGCCTGCGAGGCGGCGCGGCGCGGCGAAGCTGAGGCTTTTCCCGTGAAAGCGCCGAGGACGCCGAAACCCAATCGCAAGGGCGCGGCCTTCGTTCTGCGCTGCGCAGAGCTGACGCTTCTTCGCACGCGGCCGCCGCGCGGGCTGCTCGGCGCCATGACGGAATTTCCGACGACGCCCTTCGAGGAGGATTTCGATGTTTCCAAAGCGCGCGCGATGGCGCCGCTGCCCGCGAAATGGCGCCTGTTAGACGGCGATGTCGAGCACGTGTTCACCCATTTCCGCCTCGAACTCGCCGTTTTCATCGCGCGCGTCGCGCCGCCGGTCCCTCGGATCGAAAATTACCGCTGGGCGCCAGCGCGGGATCTCGACCGAGAGGGCTTGCCGACATTGATGCGCAAGGTCGCCGTCCATGCCGGGCTGATTCGTTCGGGCAGCGCAAGGAAACATGGGAATGATATGGAATCCGGCTGATCAGTTCCGTTTCGCGAATACCCCCAGCCCCTCTCCTCACCTCTCCCCGCAAGCGGGGAGAGGGGGCAATCGGCGTGGGCGGCGTTGGGATCGCGTCGCAAATCGAGGAGAAAGCGCAACGTCCGCCGCCTCCTCTCCCCGCGTGCGGGGAGAGGTACGGTGAGGGGCCAGGGGTTTGGCCTCGATCTCATGGATCGCGATGGTCCGAACGGATCAAGCGGATTTCGTATGAGAATTTCGGCGACGCCTACTCCGCCGCGACCCGCATCTGCGCGCGCACGCGAGAGCGCAAGTCGTCGATGGGAGCGAGCGCGCCTTCCTGCTCGATATGCCAGAAGGTCCAGCCGTTGCAAGCGGGCAGACCCTGAACCAGCGCGCCGGTCTTGTGAATCGAGCCGATGATGGCGCCGATCGCCAGCGTCCCGTCGGCGCGCACCACCGCCTTGTGGCGGCGCTTTGCGTCGGTGAGAACGACGCCCGGCGCGATAAGGCCGGCTTCGACGAGACTGGCGAAGGCGATGCGCGGCTCGGATCGTTTCGACGGCGCCTTTGCTACGGCGGCGGCGGGGAGAGGCTCAACCGCCGCGATGCGTTTCACAGCCGCGTCGGCATAGCCGCTGTCGCGCTCGATGCCGATGAAATCCCGGCGCAGGCGCTTGGCGACCGCGCCGGTGGTGCCGCTGCCGAAGAATGGGTCGAGCACGAGATCGCCGGGTTGCGACGCGGCGAGCATGACGCGCGCCAGCAATGCTTCGGGCTTTTGCGTGGGGTGAGCCTTGGCGCCGGCGTCGTCCTTCAAGCGCTCGGCGCCGGTACAAATGGGCAACAGCCAGTCGGAACGCACCTGACAGTCCTCGTTGCCAGCCTTCAACGCCTCGTAATTGAACGTGTAGTTGCGAGCGCCGGCGTCGCGCGCCGCCCAAATCATGGTCTCATGCGCATTGGTGAAGCGCCGGCCGCGGAAATTGGGCATGGGATTGTTCTTGCGCCAGACGATATCGTTCAAAATCCAAAAGCCGGCGTCCTGCATGAGCGCGCCGACGCGAAAAATGTTGTGATAGGAGCCGATGACGAAGATCGTCGCATTCGGCTTCATCAGGCGCCGCGCCGCCTCAAGCCAGTCGCGGGTGAAAGCGTCATAGGCGGCAAAGGACGCGAATTTGTCCCACTCGTCGTCGACCGCATCGACGACGCTCTGGTCGGGGCGCGAGAGTTTATTGGCGAGCTGGAGATTATAAGGCGGATCGGCGAAGACGAGATCGACGCTTTCTCGGGGAAGCGCCCTCATGCTCTCGACGCTGTCGCCGCGGATGACGCCGTTGCGCATCGGCGCGGCGCGGAGCGGTCCAATATTCGAAGACCCAGTACGCGTGACTTCTATCTGGGACTTGGGACGGGCCGCCCCAACGCGCGCGCTACACATGAACCACCAGGACGCTACCAACAGGCGCGATCATGGCGGGTCGTGGTAAAAGCGAAGTTTAAGGAGCGAATGTGGCGGCGTGTCTTTTTCGAACGGCTTCGTTAAAAAAGAACAGATTTGCAGAGGCCACGGCCGGCTGGCCCGAGGCGATCATTTGCCGCGCAGCGGCGCAAAACTCATGCGGTGGAACGGCGTCGGCCCCAAGGCCGTCAGCGCCTGCAGGTGGCTCTTGGTCGCATAGCCGGCGTTGGCTTCGAAACCATAGCCCGGGTAAAGCGTGGCGAGATGTCGCATCAGCCGGTCGCGCGTGACCTTCGCCACGATCGAGGCTGCGGCGATCGACAGCGAGGCGGCGTCGCCTTTGACGATCGCTTGGCCCGGACAAGGCAGGTCCGGCAAATCGCGTCCGTCCACCAACACCAGCTGCGGCCTGACGGACAGCCCGGCGATCGCCCGCGCCATGGCGAGGAGCGAAGCCTTGCGGATATCCGACCCGTCGATTTCGCCGGCCGACGCGAAGGCGACGCCGACAGCCAGAGCGCGCGTCACGATTGTCTCGAACGCCGCCTCCCGCTGCGTTGCGGTGAGCGCCTTGGAATCGTCGACGCCGTGCGGCAGGCGGGCGGGGTCGAGGATGACCGCCGCCGCCGCCACCGGCCCCGCAAGCGGTCCGCGCCCCGCCTCGTCGACGCCAGCGACCGGCCAGCAGTTCTCGCGGAGGGAGCGCCTTTCGAGGCCGAAATGAGGAGGCATTGGCGTCGCGTTTTTTCCAGATCGTCCGGCAAGAAGATCACAAAATCGCCGCCGGCGACAGACGCCTTCCTCAAGGCGCGGCGGAGGCCCTCGCCCTCGTGCTTCGAGACGGCGACTCCGCCGCCTCCTCGGGCCATGAGGGTGAGGACGTTTGGTCCTTCCTCAGATCGCCTCTAGGTTGTATGGCGGTAAAGGTGGCGTTAAGGGTTGCCCTGGGGCGCGGAACAGGCCACACTTCAGGCGCAGCGCTCGAGCGAAATCCGCCAAGATTGACGGGCTTTCGCTCTATGGCTTTGTTTTAACGCGTGATCTGATCCGAAAAGCCAGCAACTTTTCGAACATCGCGCTTTGACCTGGACGAGAGGAGGAAGCCCATGGAAAGCAGCAGCGCAGAGGCGTTGGAAACGAACTTGGCCGACATCAACCATTTGCCTTCGTCCGCAAGAACGACGGCGATGACGATCGGCGCAACGCCGGTCGATTTCGACGACGGCGACGACCGCAATCGCGTTTTCCAGCGGCTGGTGACCACGGACGACGATGTCGCTGGCCTGGTCGCATATTCGATTTACAAGCAAAACAAGCTCGATTGGTTGCTGGCGTTCGAAAAACGCCTTAGCCGGCCTCCCGAGGAGGCGGAGATCGCCGCATACATCATCGGCGAGAGCACGCCGCGCCGCTTGGCGACCTATCGGCATCTGGCTGTATCGACGCTGCGAGGCTCTGGCCTCAACGCCGGGGACAACGCCGATCGGCCGAGCGCTCTGCCGCCTTATGCACGCTCCAGCGCTGGTTTTGCGGAAGCCTCTACAGTGGTTTCTTACCTCATATTCGCGGTCGTGGTGTTGATCGCCCTATTCCTCGCGGCGCGCTTCGGCCTCGTGCTCAAATAAGCAGCCCGGTCGCAGAAGCTCGCGCTCAAAACAGCGCGAGCTGCTCGGCTTGGCGGCGGGGAGGTTCGAAAAGATCGGTGCGCAGGCGCGTCTCGCCGAAGACAAGACGCGCCGCCGCGACCTCGAATCGGCGTTTGATCATCTGCGCGTAGGGACCAGAGCCGGTCATGCGTTGGTCGAAGGACGCGTCATAGAGCTTGCCGCCGCGCGCCGAGCGCACCAGCGCGAGCACGCGCCGCGCCTTGGCGGGAAAATGCGTGACCAGCCACTCGCTGAACAAATCGCGCAGTTCCAACGGCAGACGCAACATGACGTAGCCGGCTTCGCGCGCGCCGGCGGCGTGAGCCCGCGCGAGGATGGTTTCGATCTCGCCGTCATTGAGGGCGGGAATGATCGGCGCCGTCAGCACGGCGACCGGGACGCCCGCATCGGCGAGCCGCGCAATGGTCGCCAGGCGGCTCTCCGGCGAGGCGGCGCGCGGCTCCAGCGCCCGCGCCAGCGCGCGATCGAGCGTCGTCACCGAAATCGCCACCTTGGCGAGGCCCTTGCGGGCCATCGGCGCAATGAGGTCAATATCGCGCATGACCAGCGCCGATTTGGTGACGACGCCCACGGGATGGTTGGCGCGCGCGAGCGCCTCGAGCAGGCCGCGCGTGATGCGGTAGCGGCGTTCGCTCGGCTGATAGGGGTCGGTGTTGGCGCCGATGGCGATGGTCTTCGCCACATAGCCGGGCGCCGACAATTCGCGCTCCAGCGCTTGCGCCGCGCCTTCCTTGACGAAGATCTCGGTTTCGAAATCGAGGCCGGGCGACAGTCCCATATAGGCATGGGTCGGCCGCGCGTAACAATAGACGCAGCCATGTTCGCAACCACGATAAGGATTGATCGAGCGATCGAAGGGGATGTCGGGGGAATCATTGCGCGAGATGATGGCGCGCGGCCGTTCGACATGGATGTTGGTCTTCAGATTCTCGAGGCTTGCGAGCGAGCCCCAGCCGTCGTCTGCCTCCTCGCGCCATTCGCGCTCGAAGCGTCCGCTGTGCTTCGACGCCGCCCCGCGTCCCCGCCGCGCGGCGTCGACGCGGGAAGCTTCCGCAACCGCGGGATGCGACGCCGCGCCGATCGCTTCGCTCGCCCTCGCTGGGTCCACCGGCCAGTTGTCCGGTTCCGCCTTGTCGATGCGGCGCCTTTCCGAACGGACCATGGGAACCTCGTCTTCCGCGCAAGGGCCCCTCCAAGAGCCCGGCTCGCGACCGAAAACGCCTACTCGCGGACTTTCCGGCATTTGCGGCCGCGAGGCCGGATTCCTCACGCAACTAGGGGGACCGATACGCTACGCGAACATAGGACGAACAAGGAACATATACGGAACAATAATCAGGCCGTCAAGGGGGCAATTAAGTCAATTCACCCTTCACCGCACCAATACGTTCTTGAATTGCCAGGGATCGTCCGTGTCTATGTCTTCTGGAAACAGGCCGGGGCGCCCTGCGAGCGGCGTCCAGTCCGTATAGACGCCGACCACCGGCCCGAGATACGGCGTCTGGATTTCGAGGCAGCGGCGGTAATCCACTTCGTCGGCCTCGACGATGCCGGCGGTGGGGTTTTCCAGCGCCCACACCATGCCGGCGAGCGCCGCCGAACTCACCTGCAGGCCGGTGGCGTTCTGGTAGGGCGCGAGCGCCCGCGTCTCCTCGATCGACAGTTGCGAGCCGTACCAATAGGCGTTCCGGGCGTGGCCGTAGAGAAGGACGCCCAATTCGTCGACGCCGTCCTCGATTTCGTTTTCCTCGAGTATGCGCCAAGTCTCCTGCGCCTTGCCGGCGCGGCCGAACAATTCGTGCAGCGACAGCACCGCGTCGTCGGCCGGATGGTAAGCGTAATGGCAGGTCGGGCGGTAGACCACGCCCGAGGCGTCGCGCACGGTGAGATAATCGGCGATCGAAATCGATTCGTTGTGGGTGACGAGAAAGCCATATTGCGGGCCGGGCGTCGGCGTCCACGAGCGCACGCGCGTATTGGCGCCGGGTGTGCGGAGATAAATCGCCGCGCCGCAGCCTGTCGGATGCGTCCCGGCGAGGTCGGGCAGCGTCTTCTCGTGCGTGCCCCAGCCGAGCTCCGCGGGCTGCATGCCCTCGGACAAAAAGCCCTCGACCGACCAGGTGTTGACAAACACATTGCGCGGCTTGGGGCGCTTGGCGCGCTGCGTGTCGCGTTCGGCGATGTGGATGCCCTTGACGCCGAGCCGCTGCGCCAGCGCCCCCCATTGCGCGCGGGTTTCTGGCGCGCTCGCGGTGACGCCGAGGTCGCGGGCGAGATTGACCAGCGCCTGCTTGACGAACCAGGAGACCATGCCGGGGTTGGCGCCGCAGCAGGAGACGGCGGTGGGCCCGCCCGGACTGCGGCGGCGCTCGTCCAAGACGCTTTCGCGCAAGGCGTAATTGGTGCGCGCCTCCGATCCGAGTTGGGGATCGAAATAAAAGCCCGGCCAGGGCTCGACGACGGTGTCGACATAAAGGGCGCCGAGCTGGCGCGCGAGCCTCATGATGTCGAGCGAGGAGACGTCCACCGACAGATTGAGGCACAATCCCTGCCCCGCGCCTTTGGTGAGCAGGGGCGTCAGCACGTCGCGATAGTTGTCGCGGGTGAGCGCGATTTTTGCGAAGGCGATCCCGCGCTCGTCCAACAGGCCGCGATGCGAATCATCGGGGTCGATCACCGTGAAGCGGGTCTTATCGTAATGAAAATGCCGCTCGATGAGCGGCAAGACGCCCCGCCCGATGGAGCCGAAGCCGATCAGCACGATCGGGCCGGCAATCTTTGCGTGGACGGGCCATTGCGACATTTGGTTGGTCTCCGGGTGCGAGCGACGAATTTGTGCGTCGCGATAAAACAAGAGCGGCGGAGATAATCAAGGGCGGGGGGTTCCCCCTCTTCCGCGCAGCCGCCCACTTCACCCGCTTTTGCGCCGAGCATGGGAAGGGGTAGGCGGGCGGCATCATCGATCGAGAGCGCCACCCCCTCCCCAACCCTCCCCCGCGTTCCGCGGGAGAGGGAGCAGATTCGGGGCTTTGCCCAGACATCGCGAAACGCCAATCGTTAGGGTCCCCTCTCCCGCGAAGCGGGGGAGGGACAGGGAGGGGGCGCCAGCCCGAACCTCGCCAGCGCCGCCGCGAGCGCCGGCTCCGGCGGGCGGCCGCTGGTGAAGACGGCGCGCCGTTCGGGCGCGCCCTGGCGCGGCGCGTCGGCACCGAATGTCGCGGTGAGCAATTGATCGGCGCGGCGGGCGATCGCCGGGGCCGGATCGATCCATGCGACTGGCCAAGGCGCCAAGCGCTCAAACAATTCGAGCAGCAGCGGATAATGCGTGCAGGCGAGCACGATGGCGTCGGTGCGCGCGCCGGTCGTGGGGTTCTCCTTGAAGCAAGGGGCGATCTCGCACGCGATGTCCGCGTCAGCAACCACAGCGCCGTGCATAAAGCTCTCGGCCAGACGCGCGAGATTTTTCGAGCCGACCAACGTCACCTCGCAATGATCGGCGAAGCTGGCGATCAGCCCATGCGTATAATCGCGCGCCACCGTGCCGGGCGTCGCCAACACCGAAATCATGCGCGAGCGCGAGCGCTCCGCCGCCGGTTTGATGGCCGGCACCGTGCCGACGAAGGGCGTGGCCGGCCAGCGTGCGCGTAGATGCGGCAACACCAAGGTCGAGGCGGTGTTGCAGGCGATGACGACCATGTCGGGCGCGTGCGCCTCGATCAGCCCCTCCATGACGCCCATCACGCGCGCCACGAGTTCGGCTTCGCCGAGCGGGCCATAAGGAAAGCCGGCGTCGTCGGCGCAATAGACGAGATCGGCGTGCGCGCGGGCCTCGAGGATTTTGGCGAACACTGTCAGTCCGCCGAGCCCGGAATCGAAGACAAGGATTTTGGGGGCAGGGCTCACGGAGAAAGATCTAAATCCAGTGACGGTGGGCGCGCGATCGAAGCTATCGCGACGAGGTCTTCAGATAGAACAGGCTCGCGCCGCGAAGATCAACTCCTGGCCGCAAGCGCGCTCGAAAACGGCAGATTGAAGACGCGGGAGGGCGCCAGGGCGCCTTCGACGATTTCGCCGAACGCCACCGGCACGCCGCCGCAAGCGGCGTAGACGATCCCTTCGTGCGGCGCGTCGCGTCCGCGCAAAAGGACCGAGCCGCCGCGCCGCAGCCGCGCCGCGCTGTCGCAATCGACGACGACGCAGGGCAGCTCGGCGAGGCCCGCCTCCACCGGCAGCAGGGCTTTGAGCGCGCCGCCGGGCGCCTCTAGCTCGTCGAGCGTTGCGCAAGCTTTCGCGTCGAACGGACCGACGCGCGTGCGCCGCAGCGCGCGCACATGGCCGAAGCAACCAAGTTCACGCCCGAGATCGCGCGCGATGGAGCGGACATAGGCGCCCTTGCCGCATTCCATGACGAAGTTGGCTGCATCCTGCGTCGCGTCGATGAGGGCGAGCCGATAAATGGCGACGGGACGAGCCTGGAGCTCGACCTTCTCGCCGTCGCGGGCAAGATCATAGGCGCGCTCGCCGCCGATCTTGATCGCCGAGAAACGCGGCGGCGCTTGCAGAATGTCGCCCGTAAACCGCGGCAGCAGCGCCTCTATCGCCGCTGCATCGGGACGCGCCTCGCTGGTTCTCGTCGCCCGGCCGTCGGCGTCGTCCGTATCGGTTTCGACGCCCCAGCGCACGGCGAAGGAATAGACTTTTTCGCCGTCTTGCACGAAAGGCACGGTCTTCGTCGCTTCGCCGAAGGCGATGGGCAGAATTCCGGAGGCGAGCGGATCGAGCGTGCCGGCGTGGCCCGCTTTCTTGGCGTTGTAAATGCGCTTCAAACGCGAGACGGCGTAAGTCGAGGTCATGCCAATGGGCTTGTCGAGCACAACCCAGCCATCGACGACGACGCGCATCGATCGAGGAGCGTTCATTACGCCGCGTCAGTCCCTTTTTTCGGCTCGCCGCCCTCGTCATGCGGTTCGAGATCGCGCTTTACCCGTTCCGAACTCAGCAGCGCGTCGATCCGCGACACATTGTCGAAACTCTCATCGATGAGAAACCGCACTTCGGGCGCAAACCTCAAATTGACGTGGTGGGCGATTTCGCCGCGCAGGAATTTCTTGTGACGCTCGAAGGCGCCGAGAACTTCCGTCTCGTCCTTGCCGCCGAGCGGCATCACGAACACGGTGGCGAGCTTCAGATCGGGGCTCATTTTCACGCGCGACACCGTGACGACGTGCTGCTCGAGCACGGGATCCACGACTTCGCCGCGCGACAGGAGTTGCGCGACGGCGTGGCGCACGAGTTCGGCGACGCGCAACATGCGTTGCGAAGGCTCGGCCCCGTGCTGGTGGTGGGCTCTGGACATGGGTTTGCGTTCAATCTTCGCGAGCGGATGGTCGTCGCACAGCGTCTCATGAGGCCTGCGCGACCCTGGAGGGCGCCCTTCTCCCGCTTGCGGGAGAAGGCAGCGCGCGAATGCGCAACGGATGAGGGCTCGCCGGCTTACCCTCACCCGACCCGGCTTCGCCGGGCCACCCTCTCCCGCAAGCGGGAGAGGGGAGAATCCCGCGCGTCACAGCGTCCGCTTGATCTCCTCGACGCGGTAGCATTCGATGACGTCGCCTACGCGCATGTCCTGGTAGGTCTCGAAGGCCATGCCGCATTCCTGACCGGCCTGAACCTCCTTGACCTCGTCCTTGAAACGCTTGAGCGTCGACAGCTTGCCTTCGTGCACCACGACGTTGTCGCGGATGAGACGCACATGCGCGCCGCGCTCCACTGTTCCGTCGGTGACGCGGCAGCCGGCGACCTTGCCCACTTTCGAAATGTCGAACACTTCGAGAATCTGCGCGTTGCCGAGCATGGTCTCGCGCAAGGTCGGCGCCAGCAGCCCGGACATCGCCGCCTTCACGTCATCCACGAGATTGTAAATGACGTTGTAATAGCGGATTTCAATGCCGGCGCGTTCGGCCGCTTCGCGCGCTTCCTTGTGGGCGCGCACGTCGAAGCCGATCACCACCGCATTCGACGCCTCCGCGAGCGCGACATCGGATTCGGAAATGCCGCCGACGCCAGCGTGAATGACGCGCGCCGCCACTTCTTCCGTGTTGAGTTTCTCCAGCGCGGCGACGATCGCCTCGACCGAGCCCTGCACATCGCCCTTGATGACGAGCGGGAACTCCTGGCGCCCCGCTGTCTTCAGCTGGCTCATCATATCGGTGAGCGACGAGCGCACAGCGCCGCCGCGCGCGGCGAGTTTGTCGCGCCTCTGACGTTCGCGATACTCGGTGATTTCGCGTGCTCTTGCTTCGGTCTCGACCACGGCGACGCGATCCCCGGCTTCCGGCGTGCCGGAGAAGCCGAGGATTTCAACCGGGAAAGATGGACCAGCGCTCTGACAGGGGGCGCCCGTGTCGTCGAGCAGGGCGCGCACCCGGCCCCATTGCGAGCCGGCCACCACGATCGCGCCGACTTGCAGCGTTCCGCGCTGCACCAGCACGGTGGCGACCGGACCGCGGCCCTTGTCGAGCCGCGCCTCGATCACTGTTCCCTCGGCGGGGCGCGAGGCGTTGGCCTTGAGGTCCAACACTTCGGCCTGCAGGGTGATGGCGTCGAGCAGCTTGTCGAGATTGAGCTTCTGCTTGGCGGAGACGTCCACTTCCAGCGTCTCGCCGCCGAGGCTTTCCACCTGCACTTCATGCTGGAGCAGCTCGGTGCGCACCTGCTCAGGCTTGGCGTCCGGCTTGTCGATCTTGTTGATCGCCACGATGAGCGGCACCTCGGCCGCGCGTGCGTGATGGATCGCCTCGACCGTCTGCGGCATGACGCCGTCGTCGGCGGCGACGACCAGCACCACGATATCCGTCACCTTGGCGCCGCGCGCGCGCATCGCGGTAAACGCCGCGTGGCCGGGCGTATCGATAAAGGTGATCGGCGCGCCGCTCGGCGCCTTCACCTGATAGGCGCCGATATGCTGGGTGATGCCGCCGGCCTCGCCCGCGGCCACATTGGCGTGACGGATGGCGTCGAGCAGCGAGGTCTTGCCGTGATCGACATGACCCATGATGGTGACGACGGGCGGACGCGATACGCGATCGACATCGGCGTCGGGAATGCCGAACAGACCTTCCTCGACGTCCGACTCGGCGACGCGTTTGACCGTATGGCCCATCTCCTCGGCGAGGAGCTGCGCAGTGTCAGCGTCGATCACATCGGTGATCTTGTACATCTCGCCCTGGCGCATCAGCAGACGAATAACGTCGACAGCGCGCTCCGACATGCGGTTGGCGAGTTCCTGAATGGTAATGGTTTCGGGCAGGACGACTTCGCGCGCGATCTTTTCCTTTTGCTCGACCACGCCGAAGGACTTGAGACGCTGCACGCGGCGGCGGAAAGAGGCGACGGACCGCGTACGCTCTTCGTCGCCGACCACGGTCGCGGTGGAGACGGTGAGACGGCCGCGATTCCTTTGTTCCCCGCCACGGGCGGGGGCGGGCCGCTGCGGCGGCGCCTTGACCGCGACGGCGCCTGCCGGACGGCGGGCGAGGCGTCTGCCGGTCGCGTCCTCGGTCATGGCGGACCGGAGGGCGGCGGGACGGGCCGCCGCCAGCGACGGAGACGCCGGCGCGGCAGATTCCAACGCGCCCGGCAAACGGCGGCGCGCTTCTTCCTCGGACTTTCGTTTCGATTCGGCTTCGCGCGCCAGGCGCGTTTCTTCCTCGTATTTGCGGGCGTCGGCGGCGGCCCGTTCGGCGCGTTCGCGCACTTCGCGCTCGGCGCGAACCGTCGCCCCGACTTCGGCGCGGCGGCGATCTTCGTCCTCGCGCGACCTCGCGTCGACCAGAGCGCGGGCGCGCGCTTCGCGCTCTTCCTCGGTGAGCGCGCGCAGCACCATTCCGGCGGCGCGGCGCGGCGCGGTCTGCGGCGGGCGCGGCGCTTCCGCCTTGGTCGGGGCAGGAGGGGGCGAAGCGGGCATCGCCGTCACGACGGTCGGCGCCGCAGGCTTGACCTCGCCATGTCCCGGGGCGCGGCGTTTCACCTTCTCGACCACCACCACCTTCGAGCGGCCATGGGAGAAGCTTTGACGCACCATGCCGTGCTCCGTCAGACGCGGCTTGAGATGCAGCGTCTTCGATGGAGCGACGGTCAAGGTCTTGTCGCCGGTGTTCTCAGTCTCGCTCATCCAGTTTCCCATCCTCGGGCTGCGCCTGCCCGTTCGTTCCGTTCCAATTCAATTCAGTCGCATCGACGCGCTGCGCCGAAACCGCCTCGCCGGCGCCGCTTTCTCCCCGGTAAGCGGCCAGCCGCCGGCTGCGCGCCAAGAAAGCCTGCGTCGGCCCGCCCGGCGCAAGGGCTGCATGTATCACATTTGTGCGGCCCAGCGCCAAATCCAATTGGCGTGACGTGAACAGGGCAATCGTTTCGACGCCGCCGCCATCCGTCGAGTTCGCGTCTTTTGCGCTGCGTCGCACCGCTTGGGCCAGTTTGCGCTTGCCCTCGGCGCTGCCGTCGCGCGCCTCGAGCAAGACGCGGACCGCGCCGTTTTCCAAGGCGGCGCTGACTTTGCCGAAGCCGGCGATCGCCAACCCGGCTTTATTGGTCATGGACAGCGACTGCAAGCAATCCACCTCGAGCAACTGGTCCACCTCCTCGGCGAGTGTCGGCGACGCCGTAACCTTGGCCTTCAGCTGGCGCGCGAACACCTGCTTCCTGGCCGCTTCGGCGACCAATTCGGCGCGCGCCGTGACCCACACGCCGCGGCCCGGCAACCGCGATCTGATGTCGGGCGCGAGAACGCCGTCCGGAGCGCGCACGAAGCGGATCATCGCCTCGGGCGCGGCTTGCCGGCGCGTGACGATGCAGGTTCGCTCAATGGCCTTGACGTCTTTCACCGCGCGTTCTCGATTTGCTTATTCCTGCGCCCCGGCTTCTTCCGGGGACTCTTGTGGGGGCTCTTGCGGCGCGGGCGCCTCGATCCACCCGGCGCGCACCCGCGCCGTCATGATCATCGCTTCGGCCTCCTCGCGCGAAATCTCGACGTCGTCCAAGAACCCGGGATGTCTGACGGTCTCGCCCTCTTTCTTCTCGCTCCAGCCGACCAGATCGTCGGGCACGCAACCGGCAAGGTCCTCGATCGACTTCACGTCGTTCTCGCCCAACTTGACCAGCATTGCGGTGGTGACGCCGTCGATCTCCTTCAACTCGTCGGCGACGCCGAGCTCCTTGCGCCGCGCGTCGTTCTCGGCTTCGACCCGCTCCAGATAGTTGCGGGCGCGCATTTGAATTTCGTTGGCGGTGTCTTCGTCGAATCCTTCGATCGACGCGAGTTCGGAAGGTTCGACGAAAGCCAGTTCCTCGACCGAGCGAAATCCTTCGGAGGCGAGCAGCCGACCAACGACTTCGTCGACGTCGATGGCGCTCATAAAAACGTTGGTGCGCTCGATGAACTCTTTCTGCCGGCGTTCGGATTCTTCGGCCTCGGTCAAAATATCGATGTCCCAGCCGGTCAGCTGCGACGCCAGGCGCACGTTTTGGCCGCGCCGGCCGATGGCGAGCGACAGTTGATCGTCGGGCACCACGACCTCGATGCGCGAAGAATCTTCATCGAGCACCACTTTGACTACTTCGGCCGGCTGCAGCGCGTTGACGATGAAGGTCGCGGCGTCAGCCGACCACGGAATGATGTCGATGCGCTCGCCCTGCAGTTCGCCGACGACCGCCTGCACGCGCGAGCCGCGCATGCCGACGCACGCGCCCACCGGATCGATCGAGGAATCGCGCGACACCACCGCGATCTTGGCGCGCGAACCCGGATCCCGCGCGACCGATTTGACCTCGATAATGCCGTCATAGATTTCCGGCACTTCCTGACGGAACAGCTTGGCCATGAACTGCGGATGGGTGCGCGACAGGAAAATCTGCGGACCACGCTGCTCGCGGCGCACGTCATAGACATAGGCGCGCAGGCGGTCGCCGGGACGGAACGCCTCGCGCGGGATCATCTCGTCACGGCGGATGATCGCCTCGCCGCGACCGAGATCGATGACGACATTGCCATATTCGACGCGCTTGACGACGCCGTTGACGATCTCGCCGATACGGTCTTTGAACTCGTCGTATTGGCGGTCGCGCTCGGCCTCGCGGACTTTCTGGACGATAATCTGTTTCGCCGATTGCGCGGCGATACGGCCGAAATCGAACGGCGGCAAGGTCTCGGAAATCCAGTCGCCCGCTTGCGCCGCTGGATTGCGCTTGCGCGCATCCTCGAGCGCAATCTGCGTCGCGTCGTTTTCGACTTGGTCGACGACGAGCAACAGCCGCGAGAAGCGCACTTCGCCGCTCTTCGGATTGATCTCGGCGCGAACCTCGGTCTCCTGACCGTAGCGCGAGCGCGCCGCCTTTTGCAGCGCATCCTCCATCGAGGCGATGACGATCGATCGATCGATCGATTTTTCGCGCGCCACCGCGTCGGCGATCTGCAGGACTTCCAGTCTGTTGGCGCTGACGGCCATTGCTCTTTCTCCTTCGGACGCCGGGGACGGCCGGCTTAAACGCGCGGCGCGCCGCGTCCGCTTCCCCTTTTGAATTGTGGTTGCGCCCCAGCCGGAGCCTGCGCTCTTGCCTTACGCTTTGTCCCGCCAAAACGGCCCGGCCCACGGCGCGGACGCTCCTCGCCGGGCGGCGCCGGCGTTTCGTCGCCATCCCCGAGACCCGCGTTTTGCGTCTTTCCCGCTCGCAAGGCCGCGCGTATCAGCGCATCGTTGAGCACCAATTTGCCGTCGTCGAGATCGCGCAACGGCAACCGCGCCACCTTTTCCTCGTCGTCGCGCGCGTCGGTTCGCTCGAGCACGAGCATGGCGTCGCGGCCATCGTTCTCGACGGCGATGATTTTGCCGCGAAACCGCTTGCGCCCCGAGGCCGCGGGCTGCGTCAGTCCGATTTTCGCCTCATGGCCGACGGCGCGGCGAAAGTCGGAGAGGCGCACCAACGGACGGTCGATGCCCGGCGAGGACATTTCCAGCCGGTAGGCCTGAGCGATAAGGTCCTCGACGTCGAATTCGGGCGACAGCGCCTGGCTCGCCGCCTCGCAATCCTCGATGGTCATGGTTCCGTCGGGCCGCTCGGCCATGATCTGCACCGTCGCGCCGTTGTGCGCAAACACGCGCACCCGCACCAGCCGGTAGCCGAGCTGGGCGAGCGCCGGCTCGGCTATATGGGCGATCCGCGCCGCCACGCCCCTCTCGCCGCAAAGACGCGGCTCGTCGAGCAAGGAAGACGCTGTTGCGGCGTCGGCGGCGGGCGTGTTCTGCAAAGCGCGGGCGTCCTCGCGGGCTTTGTCCGGGCCGACGCCAATAAAAAAGAGCGGGTCCCGGCCGGGCCCCACTCTCAATCGGCGATCACCCGAGAATGATCGTTATGAGATAGAAACTGCGCGTTCATACACCTATCGAGGGGGCGGATGCAAGAAAAACCGCTATCCATGCCAAGGTCGCCGCGCGGCATGGCGAATATGCACGACCTCGACAAACTCCACGTGATGCTTCCAGAGCGCCGCGATTTGTTCTTCTGAGACGAACTCGTCGCGATCCGCTTGCGCGCAAGATTACGCCTGGTGACGTTCGTTTCCCTCTCCCCGCAAGGCTACGGCGATCACGGAAATGATTCTCGCGAGGCGGCGCGGCGCCGCCTCCTCTCCCCGCTTGCGGGGAGAGGTGAGGTGAGGGGCTAGGCGATTGGCCACGGTCGTCAAATCATCGCATCGCAACGCGGTCGGCGTCACCATGCAGAATACTTTGATTTTCCATTATGTTTCCGGCATTCGTGATGTGTCGCCGCTGCTTGTGCTCTTAAAGCGTTGCGCTAATCCCCCGGCCCCTCACCCAACCTCTCCCCGCAAGCGGGGAGAGGGGCGCGCCCCCCCTCCGCGCCCTACAATAGACGAAGAAGGCTCGCCCAACGGAGCAAACCATGACCTATCGCGCGCCGCTTAACGACATTCTCTTCGCCATGCGCCAGGCGGCCGGCGACGGCGCCTTCGCGGAGGACGGCCTCTATGCCGATCTTGCGGGCGGCGTGGCGAGCGCGACGCTGGAGGAAGCCGCCAAATTTGCCGAAACGCGGCTGGAGCCGCTCGATCGCGCCGGCGACCGCGAGGGGGCGCGCTTTGCAGACGGCGCCGTCGCCAGCGCGCCCGGCTGGCGCGAAGCCTATCGGCAATGGATCGACGCGGGATGGAACGCGCTCGCCGCCTCCAAAGAGCACGGCGGCTTGGGATTGCCGTTTCTCCTCAACGCCGCCTGCACCGAAATATGGAATTCGGCGAACATGGCGTTCGCCCTGTGTCCGCTGCTCGGCTATGGCGCCATCGAGGCGATGGAGGCGCATGCGAGCGATGAGTTGAAACAGGTCTATTTGCGCAAGCTGATCGCGGGCGAATGGACCGTCAGCATGAACCTCACCGAACCGCAGGCCGGCTCCGATCTCTCGGCGCTACGCACCCGCGCCGAGCCGGCCGGCGACGGCGCCCATCGGATTTTCGGGCAGAAGATTTTCATCACCTATGGCGAACATGACATGACCGCCAATATCGTGCATTTCGTGCTGGCGCGGCTGGCCGGCG
Organism: Methylocystis sp.; assembly: GCA_016178015.1. Classification (GTDB taxonomy): domain Bacteria; phylum Pseudomonadota; class Alphaproteobacteria; order Rhizobiales; family Beijerinckiaceae; genus Methylosinus. The sequence continues at coordinate 94,033 of JACOUB010000032.1, forward strand.
CGCCGCCAGGCACGCGCGGCATTTCGCTGTTCCTCGCGCCGAAATTCCTGCCCGACGCCGATGGCGAGCCCGCCGAGCGCAACGACGTGCGATGTGTCGGGATTGAACACAAGCTCGGCATACACGCCGCTCCCACCTGCACCATGATCTATGGCGAGCGAGGCGGCGCCGTCGGCTTTCTCATCGGCAAGGAGAACGAAGGCCTCGCCTGCATGTTCACCATGATGAACAATGCGCGCCTCGCGATCGGCCTCCAGGGGGTGGGCGTGGCCGAACGCGCCACCCAGACGGCTATTGCCTATGCGCGCCAACGCCGCCAGGGGCGTTCGGGGAGAAGCGATGCGGGGATAAGCCCGATCATCGAACATCCGGACGTCGTGCGGATGCTGATGACGATGAAGGCTTATACCGACGCGGCTCGGGCGATTTGCTACCTTACGGCGGCCGCACTCGACGGCGCCCGCCGCCTTGAGGATAAGGTTGGCGCGAGGGAAGCTTTCGAGCGCGCCAGCCTGCTGACGCCCGTGGCCAAAGCCTTTTCCACCGACATCGCCTTCGAGGTCGCCTCGCTGGGAATACAAGTGCATGGCGGCATGGGTTTCATCGAGGAGACGGGCGCCGCGCAACTGCTGCGCGACGTGCGCATCGCCTCGATCTATGAGGGCACGAACGGCATTCAGGCCATCGATCTCGTCACCCGCAAGCTGAGGCTCGCCGGCGGCGCCCCGGTGCGGCGCGAAATCGACGATATGCGCGCCTGTGTGAAGGACCTGTCGTCGAGCAACGTCGCGGCCTTCAGGACTATGGCGCGTTGCTGCGGCGACGCCGTGGATGCCTTTGAACGGGCCACCGACTACTTGCAAACGAGCGTCGCAACCCGCCGCGACGACGCGCTGGCGGGCGCCTCTCCTTATTTGCGCCTGTTCGGGCTCGCCCGTGGCGCGACCTTGCTCGGCGCCTGGGCGCTCGCCGCGCATCGCTCGAACGGCGCCGACCCTGCGGCTTCGGAGCGCATCGTGACCGCGCGTTTCTTCGCGCACAATCTCGCTGTGGCGGCGGCGGGCCTGGAGCGCGCGGTCGTGGACGGCGCAGAGTCGGTCAATGCGGCTCTGGACATGTTCGCCGGCGGCGGCCATGTCGGATGATTGCCTGCGTCGACGCTGACGCCGAGAAAAGAAGGGGCTCATGCACGCCAAGGTGATCGTGCGGCGCGACGACGCCGTTTTGCGCATCGTCATGAATCGGCCGGACAAGAAGAATGCGCTGGATCGCGACATGTATGAGCGCATGACGGCCGCCCTGACCGAGGCGGACGCCGACCCTGGCCTGCGCGCCATCTTGATCGAGGGCGCGGGCGGCGTCTTCACCGCCGGCAATGATCTCAGCGACCTCCGCTTCCCGCCCGCAGACTTAAAAGACTTTCCGGCCTTGCGCTTCGTGCGGGCGCTCGCCGCATGCCAAACGCCGCTCGTTGCGGCGGTGGAGGGCGATGCGGTGGGGGTCGGCGCGACGATGCTCTTTCATTGCGATCTCGTTTACGCGGCGCCGAGCGCGCGTTTCAAAATGCCGTTCGTCGATCTCGGCCTGGTGCCGGAAGCCGCCTCGTCGCTGCTCGTCCCCGAACGGCTCGGCCTGGCCAAGGCGGCGCAATTCCTGCTGCTTTGCGAGAGTTTCGACGCCGACGAGGCGTTGCGGCTGAATATCGTCAACGCGATCGCGCCGCCCGGCGATCTCGGGCGCATCGCGCTTGCCGCCGCGGGCCGGCTCGCCGAGAAGCCTTCGCAAGCGCTGGCGGCGACGCGCCGCCTCTTGCGCTCCGGTCAGGAGGCAGTTGCGGCCCGCCTGGAAGAAGAGGGCAAGCTGTTTGCGCAAGCGCTCGCTTCGCCGACGGTGCGGGCGCGCATCGCGGCGTTTTTTGCCCGAAGAGATTGAATTGAAACAGCCCCTTCGCGAGCGCAGACGGCGTAAACCCTTCTCCCGTGAAACGGGAGAAGGTGGCCCTCGCGTCAGCGAGGGTCGGATGAGGGAACGTGCCACTTCCGAATGGAGCGAATTTGACGCGGCGTCGCCCTCATCCGTCGCGCATCCGCGCGCTTCCTTCTCCCGCAAGCGGGAGAAGGAAGCAACGGCGCTCAAAAAACACAAAGAGTGGGGTGGCCCCGCCACTTCCCACTCTTTGGCACCCGTCCTTTTACCGGTCTCTTCGTAATCGCCTTAAGGGCTTGTTCCACGCGGCCCGTCTTTCGAACCTGTGCGGATCGATGAGTTCCGGCGTCCTCCCCGACTTGGACCGTAGCTAGACGCTATACCCTTCACGCGATTAAGGTATTTTCTCCGCCAGCTTGGTGGACGCACCTTATGACAGGTGCGACGGTTTGTCACTCGAAAAATAGGCAGGATGGGATGGAATTTATGCTCGGCGTCTGCCGACGCAGCTTTTCGTGGCTCGAGATTTGCGAGCGGTTGGCCCAATTCGCCGCGCTCCTTGGGCGCTTCCCGGCAAGGCGTTCGCCGCGCCGGCCTTACAACGGAATGTTGTCGTGCTTCTTCCAGGGATTTTCGAGCTTCTTGTTGCGTAGCAGGGCGAGCGCCCGCGCGATGCGCCGGCGCGTGCCGTGGGGCATGACGACCTCGTCGATATAACCGCGCTCCGCCGCGACGAAGGGCGAGAGAAACCGGTCCTCGTATTCCTTGGTGCGCTGCGCGATCTTTTCGGCGTCGCCGATGTCGGCGCGGAAGATGATCTCGACCGCGCCCTTGGCGCCCATCACGGCGATCTGCGCCGAAGGCCAGGCGTAATTCACGTCGCCGCGCAGATGTTTCGAAGCCATGACGTCATAGGCGCCGCCGAAGGCCTTGCGGGTGATCAGCGTCACTTTCGGCACCGTGGCCTCCGCATAGGCGAACAGCAGCTTGGCGCCGTGCTTGATCAGTCCGCCATATTCCTGAGCGGTGCCGGGCAGGAAGCCCGGCACGTCGACGAAGGTGACGATCGGAATGTTGAAGCAATCGCAAAAGCGCACGAAGCGCGCCGCTTTTTTCGACGCGTCGATGTCGAGCACGCCGGCCAGCACCATCGGTTGGTTGGCGACGAAACCCACCGTGCGGCCCTCGATGCGGCCAAAACCAACGACGATGTTTCTCGCGTGCGTCTCTTGGATCTCGAAAAAGTCGCCCTCGTCGGCGACCTTCACGATCAGTTCCTTGATGTCGTATGGTTTGTTGGGATTATCCGGCACCAGCGTATCGAGCGAGGCGTCCACCCGCTCCGCCTCGTCGAAGCTCGGCCATTCCGGCGGGTCTTCCC
>JACOUB010000021.1 GCA_016178015.1 Methylocystis sp.
AACGGCTCGTAGTTTGGCTGCGTCCAGGCCTGAAAGCTCTTTTGCAGACGCGAAACGAGCGGGATCACCGTCTGGCGCCAGAAGGCGCGGTTCGCCTCCTGATAATTGCGAAACGTGTTGTCGCCGGGCAGCCCCAGCAGCAGCGGCGGAATGCCGAAGGCGAGCGCGATCTCGCGCGCCGCGCCGGCTTTCGTCTCGGAAAAATCCATGTCCTTGGGCGACAGCGACAGCGCCTTCCAATCGAGCCCGCCCTCCAGCAGCAACGGCCTTCCGGCGTTGGCGGCGCCGGAGAAATTCTCCTCGAGCTCCTCCTTCAGCCGCGTAAACTGTTCGTCGGTCAGATGCGCGCCGTCGGGGCCGGCGTAAACCAGCGCGCCGGAGGGCCGCGCGGAATTGTCGAGCAGCGCCTTGTTCCAAAAGTTCGCGGCATTGTGGGCATCGAGCGCCACTTGCGCGGCGGACGAGGCGCATCAAAACTCGAAACTGGCGGGGGCGCCCGCAAGCCGTCGGCGCATTTCGTCAAGAATCATTCGGTAATGCGATTCGTCCATGAATCCGATGCGTGCGCCGCCACGAAACCAGATATCGCTTAATTCCTTGTCGGAAAGACTCTGACCAAGAATTTGATCGAGGAACGCTCTGGCCTCGGCCTTCTCGCGCTCGTCCAGACGATTAATGGCGAAGCTAATCATATCCTGCCCTTGAGGGATATCATCTTCAATATCGGACATGAACCATACGCACATGTCTCTGAAAGCCTTTGGGACAATCATCATCTCCTCCCATTTTTCTTTTAGGTTTCAATGCAGATTAAACGGAAAGGCGGTGCGCACTCGGTAACCTCGAGCGCTATTCGGGTCGGCGTGAATGACGACGCGCACGGCATATGTCCGTTGAATGATTGGCTGCGCTATCCCTGATTCGAGATAGGCTTCCTTTCCAGTGCGATAACCGAAAATCCTTTCCAACGTTGCAAATTCTAGTCTTCCTTCAGCGACCGCGTCAACGAAGCTCTTGTTGGCTTCGAGAGTGCGATTTACAAAATCATTTGCCGACTCTATCGAATCGAAAGAGCCGATGGCGGGCTTATATTTGACGATGAGACCAAATGGTGTGCGTACCTCCGTTCTTTCGCTTTCGATTTCCGCCAACAGCTCGTCGTCCTTCTTGCCGACATGGCGTTTCGTATGGCCTCCGTTCGCATCCTCTTCCGACAAGTCGATAGGAAGGCGCGATTGCACGGGTATAATGGAGGCGCCGTCGTCGCCAGGATCGGCGCCATCGTCGCTCGCGAGATTGGGATCGACATTGAGCGCGACTTGATCCAGCGGCGCGGCGCCTTCGGCATCGGATGATGGCGAAGCAGCGCCGCCCCCTCCTCCACTCGTCCACTCCCCGCCCTGCCGCGAGCCGGCGGGCACGCGCGGCTGGTTCGGCGAATAACGCCGTTCGAGCGCGCGAAGGAATTTGGCGGCCGCCGCCGGCGCAACGACATTGGCCCCCTTCGGCATGGCGCCGTAGCCGACCGCCTCGCGCTGCTATTCAAACATTGGAACGAGGAAGACTAGGTCCGAGGTCCGCAATCCAGGTCCCTATCCATTTGTGTTGGACGCGAGCGAGGATTCGAGCGCCGAACGAATCTTGCCGAGAAACCACGCCGCGCCGTTTTCTGGTTCTTCGGCGATGCCGAATCCCCCAGAGTTGGCGGGAGTCTTGTTCCAAATGGCCGCCAGCTCTTCGTCGCTATATTTTCCGCTCAGCAACTCGTCGAAGAAGTCCTTGGCGATCTTTCGCTTTTGCGGAGACATACGGATGCTGGCTTGAATGGCGTCGTCCAGCGTCTTGTAGATCAGCAAAGTGTCTTGATGGAAGGCGTTGCCGATCTTGTTGAATTCATCCGGAATGTCCATGGCGGCGCCCTATGGGTTAATTGGGAAAGCGGTTATCACCCTGTAGCCGCGCGGCGAGGCTGGATCGTATCGCAACACGACCGCCACGCCGGTTGTAGCGCGGATTTCAGGTTGTGCGCGGGGACTTGGCGCATAGGCTTCCTTGCCGGTGGGCGAATTGAACCAAGCGCCAATCCGCACAGTATCTTCTCCGTCGAGCGGCCCATTCGCGATTTGATCGACAATATCCTTGTTCTGATCAATCGTCGAGTTCACAAGCTTGTCCGCTGCTTCGACAGAAGAGAACGACCCGACGCGCTGCGTCCCGCTGATCGGCCCTATTTCAAAACGGCTCTCACGCGCGCGACGCAAAAGAAACTCGTCATCTTTACGGACATGGTCTCGAATGGTGTGCCCGTCGTGCGGACCGCCTTCCTCTTTCAACAAATCGACACGAGAGTCCGCTTGCGCGGGTATGATCGTCGCGTCGGCGTCACTGGCGACGTTGGGATCGACATTGAGCGCGACTTGATCTAGCGGCGCGGCGCCTCCGGCATCGGATGATGGCGAAGCAGCGCCGCCCCCTCCTCCACTCGTCCACTCCCCGCCCTGCCGCGAGCCGGCGGGCACGCGCGGCTGGTTGGGCGAGTAGCGCCTTTCGAGTGCGCGAACGAATTTGGCGGCTGCGTCCGGCGCAACGACATTCGCCCCCTTCGGCATGGCGCCGTAGCCCACCGCCTCGCGCTGTTCGTCGATGGTGAGGAAGCTCGCCGCGCCGATGCGTTTCCATTCGGTGGCGCGCTCGTCCGCCAATGCGTCGATGCGGTCGGCGTTGTAGTCGAAGCGGAACGGCTCGTAGTTTGGCTGCGTCCAGGCCTGAAAGCTCTTTTGCAGACGCGAAACGAGCGGGATCACCGTCTGGCGCCAGAAGGCGCGGTTCGCCTCCTGATAATTGCGAAACGTGTTATCGCCCGGCAGTCCGAGCAGCAGCGGCGGAACGCCGAAGGCGAGCGCGATCTCGCGCGCCGCGCCGGCTTTCGTCTCGGAAAAATCCATGTCCTTGGGCGACAGCGACAGCGCCTTCCAATCGAGCCCGCCTTCCAGCAGCAGCGGCCTTCCCGCGTTCGTGGCGCCGGAAAAATTCTCCTCGAGCTCCTCCTTCAGCCGCGTAAACTGTTCGTCGGTCAGATGCGCGCCGTCGGGGCCGGCGTAAACCAGCGCGCCGGAGGGCCGCGCGGAATTGTCGAGCAGCGCCTTGTTCCAAAAGCTTGCGGCGTTGTGCGCATCGAGCGCCACTTGCGCGGCGGCGAGCGGCGGAAAGCCGTAATAATCGTCGAGCGGATTGAACAGCTTGATGTGCAGGATAGGCTCGATCCCCTGCCCGCGCATGTCATAGCGGATTTGGTCGCCCATCGCCGTGTAGACATAGGCCGAGGGCCAACCATTGCGCCCAGCCACGACGCTCATGCGATCGGGCCGCAGCGCGTAGAGTTCGCGCAACTGGCCGTCGATGAGCGAGGCTTCGATATAGGCGTTGCCATAGAGCAGCAGGTTCGAGCAAATCGCCTCGATGAAGGACACGCCGGTGTCGCCGGGATTGGGCCGGGCGATGAGATCGAGCAGCGGATGCTCGATGATCTCGTTGCGCCCCGCATACATCAGCCAGGGCACGGAGGCCGCGGCCTCGGCGATCATGCGCACGGCGCGGTAGCAGACCGCATTGCGCTCGTAGCCCGCGCGCGTCAGCGCGACATAGGTGCGCGGCGTCCATTGCGGCAGGCCGATGGAATGCAACGCAAGCAGGGCGCCGGCGCGCGACGTTTTTTCTTCGGGCAGCGCGCGCGCCGGCGCGCCCGCGCCGAACAGGCGTGAGAGAAAAGAGGGCATGAAAATATCCCTGTCGAGAGAAGCGAGCTTCACATCCGCCGCATGCGCGGCTCGGGGGCGCGCGGCGTCAACGCCAGCGCCGTGATCGCCCACACGAGAGCGTCGAGGCGATCGGGGCTGCGGCCCGACGACAGACCGTCGAGACCGAAATCGCACATTTCGTCTTCCAAGGCCGGGAAGGCGCCGACATGGCGCACCCTGCCTTGCTCATAGAGCTGCGCCACCGGCGCGGCGCGCAGATATTTGCCGCGCGTCGCCCGCACTTGCATCACCGGCGCCGACGGGTCCGCCTCGTTGATGACGGCGCGCACCATGTCGCCGCCCTGATTGACCTCGGCGACCAGCGCGTCGGCGGAAAGCTTGTGATAGAGCGCGACCGCCGCGCGCGCCCAATACGCCGGCCGCGCCGCGGCGAGCGTGGCGTCGGCCAGCACATGCACGAGTCCGTTGGCGTCGACGCCGGCGGCGACGATGCCGCAGCAATCGGCGCGCTTGGTCGAGGAAGCGGGCGGATCGATCGCGACGATGATGCGCGCCAGCTCCGGCGCGGCGCCGCTGCGGGCGTTTTCCAACATGTCGCGCGTCCACAGGGCATTGGCGCGCTCCTCGACGATTTCGCCTTCGAGTTCCTGGCGTCCGAGCCGCGTGCCGGCATATTGGCCGAGCACGCTCTCCAAGAACGAGGGCGCGAGATTGGCGGCGTTGTCGCGCGTCATCGCCCGCGTCACCACGACCCCCGCATCGCCGATGAGCCGCTTCAACAAGGGAATGGGGCGCGGCGTCGTGGTGACCAGCTGGCGCGGCCACTCGCCCAGGCGCAGGCCGAATTGCAACATGTCCCAGGTCTCCTTGGCGTAGCGCCATTTGGCGAGCTCGTCGCACCAGGCGGCGCAAAATTGCGGGCCGCGCAAACTCTCGGGGTCCTCCGCCGAAAAAGCCTGCGCCACGACGCCATTGTCCCAGACGAGGCGTTTGCGCGAGGCTTCCCAGCGCGGGCGTTCGGCGCGTCCATGCACGGCGCGAATGCCGGAGACGCCCTCGACCATCACCTCGCGCACGTCCGCCGCGCTCTCGCCGACCAGGGCGATGCGCGGCCGAGTATCAGCCACGCCCGCCAAGGCGCGCCGTTGGCGGCGAGGAGCGGCGGCCATTGATCGTTGCGGGCGACAAATTCCCAGTCGGCGAGCAGAAGCGCGATCTCGCGCGCCGAAAAACCCTCGATGAGGTCATCGAGCCGGCCCCTCGCCGCGCAATCGCTGGAGCCGTCGAGCAAGCTCCGCGCGGAGTTCGGCCAGTTGGCGGGGAGGCTGGTCGAGGGATTCGTCTGTTGCGCCGTCATCGTCGTCTCGCGCGCCCTCGGAAGGGTCCGCCTCCCGTCGCATGCGCTTCAATTCGGCAAGCGTGCGCACCAAGCTCGCCAGGGTGCGCGCGCTCGCTTCGATGGTCTTCGGCGTATGCTTGGCCAGCGCCGCCTCAGCGTGCGCGAATTCGCGCTCCACCGCTTCTTCCAATCGCGCGATCAGGGATCGCGAGGGTTTTGCCGCGCCAGCTTTCGCCGCTGTGGGTTTTTCGCGCCGCGCGCAGGCCGAAGCCCGCATCGGCCAGCCGCGCTTTTGCCGGAAGGCGCGGAACTGGCCGGCGCTCATGCCGAGCGTTTTCACAATATCGGCGATCGGCGCAACGCCCGCCTCATAGAGGAGTTTCGCCTGCGCGATTTTTTCCCGCGAAGGCGCGGCGCTCTTTGCTCGCATGCGCACGCTCCGGCGATCGGGATGGACACGATCGTTGACAAACGTAAGCTAATGGCTTACGAAATATCAGTGATCAAGAGCTTCTCTAGCAAGGCGCTCGCCGATTTATGGTCAAATGGAACGACTGCGAAAATCGGGAAGCAGCTGCATCGGCGTATTCTGATCAGGCTCGATGCGCTCGATCAGGCGGAGAAGGCGGACGACATGAACCTGCCGGGATTCGATTTCCATATTCTTCGTGGGTTCGTCCCGCCCCGCTTCACGGTTCATGTCAACGGGCCTTGGTGCATCACTTTCGAATTCGCTGAAAAAGACGCGTACCGCGTCGATCTCGAACAATATCACTGAGAGGCGCCGCAGCCATGACCGACTATGCCGCTGTCCGCGATAAGGACCGTTGTCCGGCGCATCCCGGCGCGCTCTTGCGCGAGATACTTTCGTCGACGGGCCGCAGCAAAACGGAGATCGCCACGCTGCTCGGCGTCTCGCGTCAGCATTTTTACGACATTCTGCGCGAGAAGAAGCCGGTGAGCGCCGCGACGGCGGTGCGGCTCGGCAAATTGTTCGGCAATGACGGCGGACTCTGGCTGCGCATGCAAACTGCGCGTGATCTGTGGGAGGCGACGAAGATGGTGGACGTCGCCGCGATTCCGACGATCGGAACCGCCGCATGAGCGGCGCCGCTCGCAAGGCTCGCCACCTTCGCCGCCGCAAGCGCAAGTGTGGAGCATGCCGTGTGTCTATAGGACCATCGTCTCGCTGTCAAGGAATATTTTCAGAGCCACCGCTTCTTCGGCCAGCGCTTCGGCCACAGCGCGATGAAATCGGGCAAATCCTCGATCTCGATCTGGTCCTCGCTCGCCTCCACCCGCCCCCGCACCGACACGCGCGCGGCGTGCACGCTCTCCGCATCGCCCGTGACCAGCGGGTGCCAAGCCGGCAGCTCCCTGCCCTCGAACCGCAACCGGTAAGCGCAGGTCGGCGGCAGCCAGGCGATCGTCGCCAGATTGCGCAAACTCAGCCGCACGCAATCGGCGGCCTTCTTTTGCCGCCCGCGGTAAGCTCGGCAACGGCAACTGTCCGCATTTAGCAACGCGCAGCCGACGCTGGTGTGATGGATGGCGCCGGTGTCCTCGTCCTCGAGCTTGACGAGACAACAGCGTCCGCAGCCGTCGCACAACTGCTCCCACTGGGCGCGCGTCAGCTCATCAAGCGGCCGGGTCCAGAATGGCTCTTCCATGCTCTTTCCTGTTAAGGCATGAACGTCAGCTTTTGTGAAAAAACGCGCCTCAGATCCTTGAACGCGCCGCTGCCCCGCTCGAAATCTAGTCGCATCGGCGAAACGGCCGGCGCCGGGGGCATCGTCAAGACGGCGCAAAAGGTGGTAACCTCCGCCGCTTGAGATCAAGTAAGGTGGAGACGGGAGTTGCAAGGTTTGTTCGAGCGTCTTCGATCCTCGCCGCTTTATAAGCGCCTCGCGCGACGCTTGCTGGCGTTCGACGCCCTGATCGACTCCAGCATGTTCGACAGCAGCCGCCGGACGCGCGAGACTTACGAAAATTTCTCGGCGTTCATGCGCCGCTTCAATGTCTCCGGTCTGTCTCGCGTCGGCGCCGATCTCGCCTGCGAGGCGCTGACGCTGTCGCTCGGCGGCGCCATCGTCGCGCTGATGTTGGCGGCCCCGGCCTTCAACATCATCACCGACGATTGGCTCAAGAAGCAAGACCTGTCGGTCACCTTCTTCGATCGCTACGGGGCCCCAGTCGGCCAGCGCGGCATCAAGCACAGCGACGCCATCCCGCTCGACCAATATCCCGATCATCTGGTCAAGGCGGTGCTCGCCACCGAAGATCGCCGCTTCTATGAACATTTCGGCATCGACGTGGTCGGAACGACGCGCGCCATGAGCGTCAACGCACGCGCATCGGGAGTGGTGCAGGGCGGCTCGTCGATCACCCAGCAGCTGGCCAAGAATCTCTTCCTCTCCAATGAGCGGACGCTCACCCGCAAGATCAATGAGGCGTTTCTGGCCATTTGGCTGGAGCAGCACCTTACCAAGCGCGAAATTCTCAAACTCTATCTCGACCGCGTCTATATGGGCGGCGGCGCCTTCGGCGTGCAGGCGGCGGCGGAATTTTATTTCGGCAAGTCGGTGCGCGACGTGAGCCTCGCCGAAGCCGCCATGCTCGCCGGCGTGTTCAAGGCCCCGGCGAAATACGCGCCGCACATCAACCTGCCGGCGGCGCGGGCGCGCGCCAACGACGTGCTCGACAATATGGTCGACGCCGGTTTCATGACGACGGGTCAAGTCCTGGCCGCCCAGCGCAGTCCGGCGACGCCGCTCGATCGCGAAAACGACGAGAGCCCCGACTGGTATCTCGATTTCGCTTACAAGGAAGTGGAGAAACTGGCCGGCGCCGGCAAATTGGGCGACAATCGCGTGCTGACCGTGCGCACGGCGCTCGATTCCAGCATCCAGAAACGCGCCGACGCGGTGGTGGAGGACGAACTGCGCGAGAACGGCCGCGCCTATCACGTCAAGCAAAGCGCCGCCGTCGTCATGGAGCCCGACGGCGCCGTGCGCGCCATCGTCGGCGGGCGCGATTACGGCGAAAGCCAGTTCAACCGCGCCACCGAAGCGCTCCGCCAGCCAGGTTCATCCTTCAAACCATACGTTTATCTGACCGCGCTGATGACCGGCAAATTCAAGCCGACGACCATCGTCGTCGATGGGCCGGTGTGTATCGGCAACTGGTGCCCTCACAATTACCGGGGCTCCTTCGCCGGCGCCGTGCCGCTCGCCGTGGCCTTGGCGAAGTCGCTCAACACGGTGGCCGTGAAACTTTCCATCGCCATCGGCAACGGCAACCCCAAGCTCGGACGCGCCAAGATCGTCGACACCTGCCGTCGCCTCGGCATTACGGCGCCACTGGAAGACACGCCGTCCCTGCCGATCGGCGCCGACGAGGTGACGGTCATCGAGCACGCCTCCGCCTATGCCGCCTTCGTCAATGGCGGCAAGAAGACGACAGCCTACGCGGCGGTCGAAATCCGCAACGGCGGCGGCGACGTCATCTATCGCCACGACCGCGATGCGCCGCCGCAGCCGCAAGTGGTGCCGTTCGATAAGGTCGTCGAATTGGGCTCGATGATGAAGAAAGTCGTCGAAGAAGGCACCGGCAGACGCGCCCAGCTCGGCGAAGGCATCGACGTCATTGGCAAGACCGGCACCACCAACGGCTTCAAGGATGCTTGGTTTTGCGGCTATTCGGGCAATATTGGCGGCTGCGTCTGGTTCGGCAACGACGACAATACGTCGATGAACACGATGACCGGCGGCACGGTTCCGGCGCAAACATGGCACGAAATAATGGCCTATGCGCATCAGGGAATCCAATTGGCGCCGATTGTGGGCATGAAGACATCGAGCCCGGCGGCGGCCGCCGCCGCTGCTGGCGGCGCGGCGCCGATGGTTCTGGAGCTCGGCGCGCCGCAACGTCCGGCCACCCTGTCGCGCGAGGCGGTCGAGGCTCTCGATTCCATCGAGACCAAGATTCGTCGCGCCGGCGACAAGCGGCGCGGCGCCGGAGCGCCGACGACGACCGCCGTCACCGAAGGTTCGACGCCCCGGGGAGCGCGCTCCGTCGGCGGCGCGATCGAAATGCAATGACGGCGCGCGGCGGCGGGCCCTTGACGCCAACCTCTCCGCGCCGAAGAAGAGAATGGAGACCATCATATTTTTGCGCCGCCGCTCGGCGCATCGGCTGACCAGAGAAAACCGCCTTGGCTAATTACCTCAGAGCGTTGATCGTGATGATTGCGGGTCTCGTCCTCGGCTTCTGGACGACGGCGCTCTCGCTCGACCAGGGGCGTGGCTTCGGCTCTATTCGCGTCGGTCCGTGGACCGCATGGCCGCGCAATGGGACCAGCGAGATCGATCCTTATGCGCGCGCTATTGCGGCCCGTTCGGGAGAAACGCCGCTCGGACGCGCCCAGGGACTGGTATTCCTCGCTGCTCAGGATTCCGCCGGCGCGCAACTCTATGGGCGCTGCGAATACCATGTCGTCGATCCGCTGCCGGCCGCGCGCTTCTGGACGCTGGGCCTCATGCGAGAGGACGGCGCGCTAATCCAAAACCCCACGGCGCGTCACGCCTACACATCGAGCGACGTCTTGCGCCGCGACGACGGCGGCTTCGAAATTATCGTCGCTCCGCAGCCGCGGCCGGGAAACTGGCTGTCGGCGGGAGACGCCACGCACTTCATCCTGGTTCTGCGTCTTTACGACACGTCGCTCGACACCGACGCCACGCTCGATCCCGCGACATTCCCTAAAATCACAAAATCGGGCTGCGCATGAAATTCTCCGATCGCTTTATCGACGCGATTCCTTGGTTCATCGCGACGTTTCTGGTCGCCGGCATCGTGCACATCGTCTCCGTGCTGCTCATTCCCGAGGTCGCGCCGCACAACGCCTTCGCGCGCCTTGCAGCCGCCGCCAAAGCTCCCGATGCGCCGAACGGCGGAGCCCTCGTGCTGTCGCATGTCGAAACCGGGGAAGGGGTTATTCCATTCGAGGATCCGTCGCTGGCCGAGGGCGTCTGCATGTTCGACCTATCGAAAGGTCTCCTGCGCGTGCAGGCCAACGTCGACGGCGAAGATTTTCTCGCCCTCTCGTTTCATCGCCGCAATGGACGTCTCTTTCACGCGATGACGGACCGCTCCGCGATCAAGGGTAAGATCGACATCGTCGTCGGCGACGCCAAGCAAATAGAGGCGCTCGAGAGCGAGGATGACGAAGAAGCGCCGCCCCAGCAGCTACGTCTCACGGCGCCCTCGACGGATGGATTCGTCTTGATTCGATCACTGGCCAAAAGGCCTTCTGATTACGGAAGGGCTGAGCAAAAGATTCGCACGATCGCCTGTGAATCTGTCGCCGCGCCGCAGGACTAGAGCTTTTTCATGTTTCATGGAAACATGAAAAAGCTCTAGAATCTTGTATTGACGCATTTTCTTCGCCGAACCGGCGTCCACTTCGGCGGAAAATGCTCTAAAAATCCCTTTCCTGTCCCTTCCCGGCGCTCCACACAAAACAGGTTTCCCCGTCATATGCGAATTCAAGCTCCGCGTTTGCGCTTTCTTCCCCGACTGGAAGCGCCGCCGTTATCGCTTGGCGCGCCGTTCGTCAGGTTCGGCGGGTCCCCCATGCGCACATAGCGAACGCCGAGAAACAACAGGATCTGGGCGTCGCCAGCCGGCGGCGCCTCTTCCCGCCGCGCGCGCTTGGCGACCAGACTGAACGCGACGACCTGACCCATTTCCCCGCCTCCAAAGGACGCCGGCCGACCGCGCCAGCGTTTGCTTCGACATTAGGAATTGGTGAGGGTTAATGTTCCGTCAACAACGGCTAAGCTACATTGCAATTCATTGCCTTTTAATTTGGCGCGAGGTCGACGAAGGCGCGTCCGGCGCGATCCTCGATCTCGACGATCCACATGTCGGAATCGAAAGCGATCTCGCGGCGCAGACGCGCTTCCGTAGCGGCTGTGTCCAGCCATTCGTTTGAGTGAAGACGCGCGAACAGACGATCTATCCCTTCAGGCGGCGCCTCGCTTTGCGGCGCCGGGCCGAAAACCGCCGCACGGCCATCGAGACAGTCGATCTTGACGAAGACGGCGCCCGCCTCGGCGGCGCCGCGCCGCCGCAACACGGCGCTCGCGCCCTGCGCTTCGGCGCGGCGAATGAGCGCGGCGACAAAAATATCTGAACGCAAGCGCATGCGCGCGAGCCTATCGCCTGAATTCCGCGGTCATTCGACCGCCGCGCCCAACCGCGCGGCGAGCTGGCGGATGAGCGCGGGCGTGAGATCGCCCTTTGCCGGCAGTCCGATGTCGCGCTCGAATTTCTCGATCGCCTGACGCGTGGCGCCGCCGAGAACGCCATCGGCGCGCAGCGCATATCCAAGCTTGAGGAGCGCGCGCTGCGCCGCCAGCACGCCTTTGTCGCGGCTGTCGCCCGTCGGCGCTTCGCCATCGAGCAAGCGGCCGATCGGATCGGGCGGCTTCGCGCTGGCGCGGCCGCTTTCCGCTTTCGCTACTGCGGGCTTCGCTTCGACGAGCGGAGTTGGCGCGACAAAAACAGGGCGCGGCGGCGGCAAGGGAGACCTTTTCGCAACGGCGTGCGGTTGGCTCGCGCCGCCTCGCCCGGCGCCCGCCTCCCGAAACAGCGGCGCTGGATGGCGTCCGTCCTGGAAATAGAGGGCGTTGAGCGGGATGCCGATCGCCGTCGCCGCCGCCAAGCCGAAAAAAATCGCGACGGCTGGTCGACGCCGCGCGTAACTGAGAAGCGCCCACACGATCATCGTCTCGTTCTCGCCGGTCCGCTCCGCGAGGATCAACGGCCCGTGTGTCGATAGTTTGCGCAACGTTTCACGCTCCCGACCGCAACCATTTTTCCAAACTGTTCTTAAGTGACTGTTAAGCGCGCCGGTCAAAACAGGCATTATCGCCACCGCGGTCAAGCTCGAATTATCGCAACGCTTCGCAACGGCGGGCCGGATCAGCCGCGCTCGTCGCCAAGAGCCGGCCCAAGCAACGGCCCTGTGGCGCCCGCATAGAAAACTGCCATATAAGAAGCGCTCCGGAACTTTCTGGCGTGGGCGGTTCAAAGCGGCGGCGGTTTGGTGGGCGGGCATATGGTCATCGACGAGATCATCGGCAATTTCGACATCCTCGACGACTGGGAGGATCGTTATCGCTATCTTATCGAACTCGGCCGCACCTTGGAGCCGCTGCCGCGCGAAGCCTATACGGAAGCCAACAAAGTGCGCGGCTGCGCGAGCCAGGTGTGGCTCGAAACCAACGTCACGCGCGACGCGCGCGGCCGGCCGCTGCTGGTCTTTCGCGGCGACAGCGACGCCCATATCGTGCGCGGCCTGGTGGCGCTGACCCTGGCGCTCTATTCCGGGCGCAGCGCGCAAGACATCATCGACACCAATGCAACCGCGATTTTCGCCGATCTCGGCCTCGCGCAGCACCTGACCCAGCAACGCTCGAATGGGCTGCGCGCCCTGGTCGACCGAATCAAGGCGGAAGCGCGAACGGCGCTGGCCGCCTGACGCTCCCGCCCCGGTTGTCTCGAACGCTCGGGCGCTCGTCTCGGCCGGCGTCAGATGTCAGGCCGGTAGTCTTGCGCTCCCCAATGCAGCATCGGCGCGCGCGCGGGGCCGTGCGCTTCGCTGGCCAGCCCGTAGTGCAGCGCCAGCCGCGCCAGCGCGATTCTGAGCACGACCTTGGCGGACCGCGGCGGCCAGCCGCGCTCGGCCTCGACGATCTCGAGGCCCTTGAGGTAGCCGCACACGTCGGTGAGCAGGCCGGCGAAATCGGGTCCGACGACGTCGAAGGCGCGCGCCAGACGCCGGCGCGCGTCGATGGCGATCTGTGAAACGTGGACGCCAACCTCGCCGGCGCGGCGCGACGATGCGATCGGCGCCTCCCAGTTCGCGGTGACGCGCTGGAGCATGTGCGCTTGCGTGACGTCGCGGCGCAACCGCTCGCCCGCCTCGATTTGCGAGGGCGCGAGAAACGGGCGGCCGTCGCGATCCTTGCGGCGCGCCAGCCACGCGAGCGGACTCTCGCCCTCGTTGCACAGAACCGGGGCCGCCCCTTTGTCGAGGCAGCGCGGCTCAATGGGCGAATGTTGCGCGCGAAAGCCGTCTGACGCGCTGTCCGCCGCGAGGCGCCGCACATGCGCGCGGCCCGCCTCCGTAAGTTCGAGACGCGACGCCCCGTTCTCCCCCTCCCACCTCACAAGACCCTGAGTTAACGCGTGTTCGGCAGCCGCGACCGGCGCGTTGGCGCGCACGACGGTCACCCCATTGCGCGGCGCCAGCACGGCGATCATCTGGTCTTGCACGGCGCTGCGCACGCCGCGCGCTCCCGGCTCGTTCAACGCCTGCAACAATCGGCGCGTCGTACGCACGGTGGTTTCGTTGGTTTGGCGAACTCGTTTGGTCATGGTCGGTCTCCGCTGCAAATGGACGTATGGGCCGTCGGCAAGGGCCGCAAGCATGTCGCGCTGGACGAGCAAGGCGCGTTCGAGATGCGTGAGGGCGAGATCGACGCGGATCGCGTCGCGCGCGTCTTCGATCTTGGCGCAGGCGTGACGGATGCTGGCGCGGTCGCGCGCCAAGGCGCGTCCACAGGACGAGAGGCTCGCGCCGAACGCGACGTGCAAAAGATAGGCGGCGAGCTGGCGCGCCTTGGCGGCCCGCGCGCGTCCGCGGCTTGGCGCGGTGATTTCCGTGGCCGCAACGCCCGCGGCCGCCGCCGCGGCGCCGACGCAGAGACCGGCGAATTGCCGCTCACTGCGAATGGCCGTGAACGGCTGAGGCGCGAATGGCGCTGACGGCATCGGTTCCCCCGGATCGGCGCCCCGCATCGGAGCGAACCGCGACCGCGACGGTAACGCGGACTTTGGTCCTATGCAAGGGGAAAAATACCTGCCGATCCCATAAGCGCGTCGTGGCCGGGCTTGTCCCGGCCATCCACGCCTTTGATTTAACGAATGAGAAAGGCGTGGATGCCCGCGACAAGCGCGGGCATGACGCGTCTCAGTTTTGGAGTGCAGTCCATATTGTTATCCCCAGGCCAGTGGTCGGAGGCCATTCTCACGGGCGTGACGCCCATCGCCGACCAGCCATCTCGCTCCCCGCCC
Organism: Methylocystis sp.; assembly: GCA_016178015.1. GTDB lineage: Bacteria > Pseudomonadota > Alphaproteobacteria > Rhizobiales > Beijerinckiaceae > Methylosinus. The sequence continues at coordinate 14,242 of JACOUB010000021.1, forward strand.
GCCCGCCAAACGGCGACGAATGGCCAAGCGCGCCGCCGCGCCGGGCCGCCTGACGAACAGATGCGCGGCGCCGCGGCGCGGGCGTTGGCGACGAGCCTTGACGCCGGCCTTGCCGCCTATAACCGGGCAAGCGCCCTGCGCTGCTTGCATCGCCTTTCTCCCGCAACGATCGATAGCCAAACAGTGGAGGCGGCGCAGGTCGTGTTGCGCGAACTCGAGCGCGCTTTGCGCGCCGAACGGGCGAAAGCGGGGCGCTGGAGCTACGATCTCAATCGGCACATCGGCTTGCTCGTCGCCTATCGCGCCGAACAGGCGCGCCGAAAACAGATGACGGACGACAGATGACGGACGACGGAAAGTTCCGTCCTCTGTCCTTTGCCCTGTCGTCCTCTGTCCGAGGCATTGCGCAATAGGGACTCCGGCCTTAGGCTGGGTCGTGTTCGAGGCGCTGCCGGAAGGATCTCGCCATGTTGCTGCCACGGCTGCTGGCTCTGCTCACCGGCGCGATCGTCGCCATATCTCTGGGCCTGGGGCTGGCGATGATGGCCACAGGCCCAGCGAAAAAGGCGGCGGATGGCGCCTCGGCGCCGGCCCAGGAGACCGCCGTCGCCGAGCCGCCCGCGGCGCCTAAGCTTTCGCAAAGCTCGCCCAACCAAGACGCGGCCCAACGCGCCAAGATCGACGCGCTGATCGCCGCAACGCCCGAATACGCGCGCTTCTTCGATCGGCTGCGCGCGGCTTTTCCCGAGGATTACGACGCGGCGCTCGCCAGTTTCGCGGCAGGGCCGCCGTCGGGAGGGCGCGAAGAGAGCGTCGATCTCTATGTTTCACAAACGGTCCGCCTGCTGCGCCAGTCGCGCGGGACTTTGGCGGCGAAGGCCGAGCCGGCGCCGCTGGGCAAGATTTTCGACATGCAGCTCAATGTTCTGCGCGCCATCGCCGAGCAGGACAAGCGGTTGTGCGTCGCCTTTCTTTATGGCGGCGTGGATCAGGACTTCCAGCGCTTCGCGTCCGGACGGCGCAACCTCGTCGCCGATATGGCGATCGCCGGCTTGGACGCGATCGTGAGCGGCCAAAGCAACAAGATCGACCGCGGCGCCCCGAGCGAGGCCGACTTCCGCGTGTTGGAGAATGCGCTCACGGCGCGCGGGCTCGGCAAGGCGGAGATCGACGCCCTGCTCGACGGCAAAATGCCCGACCCGCCGCTCGATGACGCGCGCATGTGCGCCGCCGGCGAAACCTATCTCGAGGCGTTGCGCGCTTTGCCGGAGCCGGCGCGGTTGCGAATCTACGGTCTGGCGGTCGAGCTGATGGCGCGGTCCTGACCCTTCGCCGGCGCGGCTGCAAGCGGGGCGGCGTCGCAAGCGAGCGGCCCGCGCCAAACGCCATAGCGCCACGGCGTCAGCGGGCCGGCGCCGTCGGGCAGAGACTGGGGGACGGGATCGAACCCCGCCGTGCCGCCGGGCCGGCAGCGATACAGGCGCGCCGCGCCCACCCAACCGCCCGCCCATAAGCCGTAGCGCGCGATGGCCTCGTCGGCGTACTCCGAACAGCTCGGCACATGCCGGCATTGGCGGCCAATGAGCGCCGAAAAGCTGACCCGATAGAGGAAGATCAGCGCGCGGGCGAGGGCGGCCGAGATGGATCGCGTCATGAAGCGGCGCTCCCTCGAGCCCCCTCCCTGTCCCTCCCCCGCTGTCGCGAGAGAGGGGACCCTAACGATTTGCATTCGCCGAATCGACCGAAACCCCGAACCTGCTCCCTCTCCCGCGAAGCGGGGGAGGGTTGGGGAGGGGCCATGAGCCTCACTCCGCCGCCGGAGGAAGGCTCGGCGCCGGTTGCCGCGCTTCCGCTTCTTCCGCCCGCTGCGTGATGATCAGTTCATCACGCCCAGCGGCGACGCCGCGGAACTTGGACATGGCCGCGCCGGTGCCGGCCGGGATCAGCCGGCCGACAATGACGTTCTCCTTGAGCCCGACCAGCGGATCGACCTTGCCGTTGACGGCGGCCTCGGTGAGGACGCGCGTCGTCTCCTGGAAGGAGGCCGCCGAGAAGAAGGAGCGGGTCTGCAACGACGCCTTGGTGATGCCGAGCAGCACCGGCGTGCCGGTCGCCGGCTTCTTGCCCGCCGCGAGCGCCTTGGCGTTGGCCTCATCGAGTTCGGTGTGATCGATCTGCTCGCCCTCGAGGTAACCCGTATCGCCTGGATCTGCGATGTCCACCTTCTGCAACATCTGGCGCACGATCACTTCGATGTGCTTGTCGTTGATGTTGACGCCCTGCAATCGGTAGACTTCCTGGATCTCGTTGACGAGATAAGCGGCGAGCTCCTCGACGCCCTTAATGGCCAAAATGTCGTGCGGCGCCGGATTGCCGTCGACGATGTAATCGCCTTTCTCGACCACGTCGCCGTCCTGCAAGTGAATGTGCTTGCCCTTGGCGATAAGATATTCGGCGGGCTCCGCGCCTTCCTCGTGCGGTATGATCGACACGCGCTGCTTGTTCTTGTAGTCGCGCCCGAACTGCACCGTGCCCGAGATTTCCGCGATGATCGCATGATCCTTGGGCCGACGCGCTTCGAACAATTCGGCGACCCGCGGCAGGCCGCCGGTGATGTCGCGCGTCTTGGCGCTCTCCACCGAGATACGCGCCACGATGTCGCCGGCCTTGATTTTGCCGCCCGGCTCCACCGCAATGATCGAATCGACCGGCAGGGTGTAACGCGCGTCGCCGCCACGTTGCAACTTGGCGATCTTGCCGTCGCTGGTCTTGATGACGATCGCCGGTTTCAAACTCGCCGAACGCAGGTTGAGCCGCCAATCCATGACCATGCGTTTGGCGATGCCAGTCGATTCGTCGATGGTCTCGGACATCGACTGTCCCTCGACCAGGTCCTCGAAGCCGATCGCCCCGTCGACCTCGCTGATGATCGG